>MFGS01000183.1:0-1188 GCA_001778355.1 Candidatus Firestonebacteria bacterium RIFOXYA2_FULL_40_8 | reverse complement strand
TAAAAATAATGCCGGTCACGGCTTTTTGTTTTCTGATCGGAGCTCTTTCAATTTCAGCCATGCCGCCGTTTAACGGGTTTGTAAGCGAATGGCTGATGCTGCAGACTTTATTTTCCGGAGCAAATACTGCGTCTATAGAACTTTTTGGCAAAATGAAGATATTTTTAGCTTTGCTAGCCGGTGCTTTAGCTCTTACGGGAGGGCTTGCTGCGGCTTGCTTTGTAAAAGCATTTGGTATTTCTTTTCTGGCTTTGCCCAGGTCAAAAAGAGCTGAAGCAGGAAAAGATTTTGACTGGACGATGAAAACACCTCTAATATTTTTATCTTCTCTAACGCTTCTCTTTGGTGTTTTTGCCGCGCCGGTTTTTAAACTACTTACAAAAGTTACCTCCGAAATATCGGGAATTAAAAACACCGGGGTGGAGTTTACCATTGGAGCGCTTTCGCTTTCTCCTCAGAGCAGTTCTTTCCAATTAAACGGATTATTGTCGGCTTTTCTTATTCTTGTTGTCGGCGCAGCTGTTTATGTCATTATCAGAATAGTGTCAAGAGGAAGAAGCATAACGTACGGGCGGACCTGGGATTGCGGTTATTACGGACTAACCGCGAGAAATCAATATACCGCAACGGGTTTTTCCAAGCCGCTCCGGATAGCGTTTAATTTCATACTAAGGCCTTATAAAAAGACAGAAAAGGTAAGGGACTCTTATTACCATGTAAAATCTTTCAAATATGAGATATTCACAAAGCAGTTATTTACGGAGTACTTTTACTCGCCGGTAATAAAAAGATTGTTCAGCTTTTCAGAGTCTATTAGAAAAATACAGTACGGAAGTATTCATCTGTACATCGGGTACATTTTCCTTGCCATAATATTTTTGATAATATTTCTTAAGAGGTTTTAAATGAAAATGTTAATACAAGTAATTCTAATAATAGCACTGGCGCCTTTGCTGAGCGGCTTGATTAAAAAAATTAAAAATAATGTGAGAATGAGAAAAGGCGCTCCGGTGTTCCAGCCTTATTATAATCTGGCTAAGCTTTTCAAAAAGGACGAGACAATATCAAAAGATACTTCCTATATCTTCAAGATTGCCCCATACATTGTCTTAACAGCTTCAATTACTGCGGTATTTTTATCACCCTTTTTATTTCCGGGATTCCGGCTCTTTGGTTTTGGAGATGTGT
>MFGS01000182.1:2437-5828 GCA_001778355.1 Candidatus Firestonebacteria bacterium RIFOXYA2_FULL_40_8 | reverse complement strand
GTTAATTTTCCGTTCTTTGTCGGATGCCACTCTTTTGCCAGCGCAGGATTTTTCTTGAGCAAACTATTATCCTTGCATGCTCTGTGCCCGCTGCAATAAGGACAATTGTCTCCGCGAAATCTATGATAAGATTCAGTCTGCCATTCGTGACCATTACTGCAAAGCCACCACACTTTCCTCGTAGAAGAATATGAGACATCCGAAGGTTTAACCTTTCCGTTCTTCACCGGATGCCACTCCTTTAACAATTCAGGCATCTTCACCTTAATACTGTTTGTTTTATTAGCTCTTTTGAAGTTTAAAACTATCTTCTCCATTTCAACCCGCCTCTCCTGTCAGATATTTACTTCTTTTCAAAACCTTCACAACAGAATTCTTTTCCGTTCTGCTGACCGATACGATTTAAATTGCAGAGAATTTTCTGCTCCAGCTCATTGTCGTGCCTGCAAAGCAGGCACAAACCCGGTTTTGGGATATACTTTGGCTCCACCGGCATCCCATCATCCAAAAAGTACCCGTCTTTTTCTTCGTTCATATTTTCCTCTTGTAATCCCCGGCTCAGACCGGAAATTCAGCGTCTTTCAAATTATTCCCGCAGCTTTTTGTTCTCTTTCTTCAAATCTTTGTTTTTAATAACTTCAATCACAATCGGTTTGTTAACAGGATCATATGCTTCATTACAGATAGCAGCATTTATAAGAGTAGTCTGTTTATTTAACTTATGCTTGCCATACCCGCCGTGAATGACGTATTGAGGAGCGTACAAACTAATTGGAGCAAGCAAAGCATTACAACCTAAGTGGCTTTCTGTAACTCCTGTTGAATCAAGAAAGCCTTTCAACGGACTATGAGTTACTATAATATCCGGAGTTTCTTCCCGGGTAATTTGCTTTCTGTAAACTTCCTCCAACCCTGTTTCATTTGTCATGAACGCCCAGTTTTGGAAAGCCAACGTCCAGGGGACCAAATATTTTAATGCCATCAATTGTCGCACAAGAGTCCTGAAGATAGGTTATTCCTCTTCCTTCTAAAAACTTTTGTACATCATTAAATCTATCTTGAAACCCAAAATCATGATTTCCTGCTATCAGCACTTTGTGTTTGTAAGGCAGTTCAGCATACCAATCAAAAAACATAGCAATCTATCCCAATTCACCGACATTTGTACAATCCCCCGCATGAATAATCATATCCCCCGCCGGCAGGATCTTTTCCATAGATTTATGAAGCCCGTGAGTATCGCTTATGCAAACAACTTTCATAGTTTCCTTAAATTTCGTCATCAGAAATCCCTCGTTGTCATATCAATTCACTTAATTGGTATACTGACAAGCCGTCAATATACCGTTAGCTAAATTAGTATACCATTTATTTTCCCTTGCTAAACATTACTGTTTCTCTGATTAGTCTAAATAAGGGGGAAATACGTGATTTTTCTTGTAGTTGCTCAATTTCCGCCTGAGGCGGATCTGTCTAAGGCATGATATTGAGCTTTTTAAAGGCGCCCTATAGTTGAGTAACTACAAAACTACGAAAATAACCATCATGAGGAATCTCCCCCATCCATTTAATCCTTGAATTTTCATATTTCGGATATCTTTTTATTTTCAACCTACTAACTCCAAATGCTTTTTATATTGCATTAATTTTATTATAAAATTTGGATCTTCAAATAACCCCATAAACAGACACAAGAATTCATAGTATTTATCATTCTCGTAATAATATCTGCTTAACACAATATTAAATATTGTGTTTTCATCCTCCAGCGCTTTATCTCTTTCTTTATCAATTTTATTTGCGTTAAAATGTAATTTTGCTTTCCTAAGTGACCTATATAAATCATAATACGATTCCTCAAAAGATATATTGTCATAGACTTCCGGGAAATGCTCCTTCAGAAGCAACAGAAATACCAAAACGGGAACATCTTTTATTGATTTTTCAAGAGAAACAAGTTGCATCTTTTCTAAAACAATTATTTTATTTACAATTCTTTCAATTCTCCTGGGATTAGCAAGATAGTCACTACTAAAGATATAGCTCATTTTCTTCAATAATTCGTGTATCTGATCCATGGGGTCACCACTGCGTGATTCAACCTGATAGCCTTGACCTGTCATATATCGTTTCATTAAATGATACATGGTCCAACTTGCATCCTGATCCGGCCTTTTTACCGCACCCGGCATACTTAAACTTACCTGCACAATCTTTTCCAGATAATGAGAACCGTCAAAATCTTTGTGTTTGTTTTTTATGGCCTTTATTACATTTTCTTTATCAACTGCCAGAAAAAAGACACAAGGTGAATTTTCTATAGAAAGAAAACACGATATGTCTTCCAGAAGATTTACAACAATATCAGGAAGGCATCTGTCAAGGTTGTCAATAAAAATAACTAACTTGCTTTTATTATTGCTTTCTAATATTTTTTCAACAAATACTTTAAATTCATCCTCTAATTCCGAAACTTTGTCATTATATTTTTTATAATGTTCATACCCTTTTTCCTGTGCCTCTAGTTCATCCTTAATCTCACTAATATCTACACCAGTTTTATTTTCCACCACCGCATTCGCCATTACGATGGCAGCTGAGAACAATATCTTTTTAGCACTTTCTTTTACTTTTCCCTCAGAAGGATATTTGCGTTCTAAAGCACAAATCAAAGGCAAAATGATATTACTTTCATTCCGGTATTTCCACGCGTCAAATATTAGAGTCAGGTATTTGCTATCTGTTTCTTCTGTTATTTCCTGACTTATTGCTTTTATCATTTCAGTCTTACCGCTGCCCCATGTACCATATAAACCTATAGTTAAAGGTGGCTTCGCAGACTTTACAACCCTTATAAATGCTTCTTTAGCTTCATTAAAGCCAAGATTATCCCAATCTTCATATTTCTTGTCTGTTGGGCGGGTAGAAACTCCTATGTAAGAATCATTTTCCGGCATTTTATTTATTCATCTCCCTGAGATAAAACTTTATTTCAAATATTTTTTTGTACCTATTGTCAATTACGGAGACACTGTCTCCACTTTTCCTGCTTCTGCAGTTTCTACTTCTATCGCTGCAGCCACCGCGGCAATGACCGCTTCGGCAAGACTCGAACCTGCACCAATTTGTGACGCGATGAGTCACATTTTCTTTTTTTTATTAATTGTAGCCCTGTATTTTTGATTCGGGCTGTTTGGTTTATCCGGAATTGTCAGTTCCAATATTTTATTTTTCACAAGCGGAGCTATTATTTCTCTTCTGAAATATTTTCGGTCTTTTATTTTTAGTTGTTTTTGAATCTCACTCATACTCCTGGCTTCCCTGCAATATTCAAGGATAGCATTGGTTCTTTCTTCTTCCCGAGCTTGGGGGGTAGCTTGGGGGGTAGCTT
>MFGS01000182.1:1408-2431 GCA_001778355.1 Candidatus Firestonebacteria bacterium RIFOXYA2_FULL_40_8 | reverse complement strand
TACCCCCCAAGCTTATAACCGTCTTAAATATCTCATCTTCAAAAAACTCGGCTTTGCCTTTGGTGTCATACTTTGGCAAATATCTGTTTACATTGACAATGCCGGAGCCGATTTCATCCGCCCAGCCAAGTTGCTGAAAAAATCCTGATATTAGAGGATTCTTTTGAACATGATAGTGATTGGCAAGTGTTATCGGACCTTTCCTTCTCGGAATACAAGGATTCGTTGCTTCAACCCTATCTTTATAGATAATCAATTCCGCAGGAAAAGCACTGGTATAATCCCTGTGTACAAGCAAATTCCCTGCAATCTCTCTGAATATCTTTTCCCTGAGACTTAACCTTGTATCACCTTCCATATAAAACGGATCCGGAAGATATCGCTCAACAAACCCCATCATAAGTAAATATGTTTCAATAAGGTTTTGTTTGATCTCAAGGCGGTCATCGTACCTGTCAACATTGATTCTCTTTACAAGGCAGTCCACTTTATATTGAGGCATAATCGAGCGTATTGTTTCTGTTTTACCAAACAGAAGAATTGCAGCCAGAGTCAGGCCCTTGTCAGCAGACCTTCCTGAATTTTTATACAATTCTGCTTTTTCAAGGAACTCTTCATTCTTGTAAGCCAGCCAGGGATGTCCCGGTTTCCCTGAGGCAATATAATTTCGCGCCTTAGCTATGGTCTTCCCGTCTAGTTGTTTGTACTTTATATCTTTGTAAACCTTTGTTTCCGCGTAATAGTTCTGTTTTTTTATATATATTTTTGATATTTCGTCCTGAGAAGCGAGTTTGAGATCACTCTCGCCCCGTCTCGCATAAACAACTCCCTTTAGCTTGTGCACTCTTGAGCTCTCAGGAACCGAAAGGTGCAAGATGCTCTTCCCGTTGAGTTCATATCGTACCGGCTCCAGAGATACCGCAGGATCAATTTTATTGGAATTGATCAGGGTGGTTATTATCTCTGTCCCTGTTTTTTCCAAGGAAGCAGGATCTACCCCGTCCACAATGCCCTTGTCGTTTA
>MFGS01000182.1:0-1156 GCA_001778355.1 Candidatus Firestonebacteria bacterium RIFOXYA2_FULL_40_8 | reverse complement strand
TCAGAGCTTTGTTTAGTATTGCTAATGCATCTTCAATTTCATTTTTTGTCGTAAACAGGCCCAAACTAAATCTTATGGCGCCGAAGGCGTCCTCTTTTTTCTTACCCATAGCCATTAGGACTTTCGAGGGCTCTGCGGAATTTGCGTGACAAGCCGAGCCGGTAGATACGGCCAGGGTAGGCATTTTTTTCAGCAATTCATTGCTGTTAATACCTTTGAAACTTATATTCAGAGTATTCGGGAGTCCGTTTTCTAAATCTCCGTTAAACATAGTTTCAACTTTCAATTTCTTTATTCCAAGATAAAAATAGTCTCTCAGGGCTCTTATCTTTTCAGAGTATTTACCCATTCCTTTCTCCATAAACTCACAGGCTTTTCCCAAACCCGCAATTTGTATAACATTCTCCGTACCCGCTCTGCGACCACGTTCATGACCCGCGCCCAAAATAAGCGGCTGCAGACCGACACCTTCTCTGACGTAGAGAGCACCTATCCCCTTGGGGGCATACAATTTATGACCGGCTATCGTAAGAAGATCAACACCCAACTCCTCGACCTTAGTCGGTATTTTACCGACACTCTGAGCCGCATCAGTATGGAACAATATTTTATGCTTCTTTGCTATTTTAGATATTTCTTTGATTGGCTGGACCGTGCCGACTTCATTATTCGCATGCATGATAGTTATTAAAATTGTAGAAGGTTTTACTGCTTTCCTGACAGCATCTGGACTTACGCGGCCAATATTATCAACAGGCAGGTAAGTCACCTCAAATCCTTTCTTCTCAAGATACTGACACGGTTTTATCACAGCAGGATGCTCTATCTGAGTAGTGATTATGTGTTTTCCTTTGTGTTTAAGAAGTTCTGCTGCGCCTCGAATAGCATAGTTATTTGATTCCGTACCGCCGCTCGTGAAAACAATCTCCTCAGGCAAGCATCCCAAAAGGGAGGCAACTTGCTTCCGCGCGTTCTCAACCCCGTCATGAGCTTTCTTCCCCGCCCAATGCGTACTCGAAGGATTTCCAAAATATTCATAAATATACCTCTCCATCTCTTTAGCCGCGAGAGGATGAATCGGCGTAGTCGCATTGTAATCCAGGTATATATTTTTCATAACGGAAATAACTCCTTAGAACGTTACAACCTTATCCGA
>MFGS01000181.1:4862-5337 GCA_001778355.1 Candidatus Firestonebacteria bacterium RIFOXYA2_FULL_40_8 | reverse complement strand
ACTAGTGACTATTTGAGGAAGGCGAAGAAAGGCATTCGCCGATATTTAAAATAAATATTTATAATTGCGAAAGATTTTATACGCTTACATTTAATAGTCATTAGTAATTAGTTTTAGATGGAGTTCTGTTGAAGAAATACTAGTGACTAATGACGTATTTTGGTCAAGTATTCAAGATCAAAACAAGCTTTGCTTATTTTAGGAAGGTGGATAAAAAACCTCCACCAATATCTATAAATGCATTTAAGTTGATTTTTGTAAATATTAACGGAATCTTTTCTCCGTTTACCATAAATAGTCAATAGTCATTAGTACTTCGTCATTAATGTTAGTCGAGGAGAAGTAATGAATAATAATAAAATACTCGCAGATGAAATAACCAAGCTGAAGAAACAACGCAACGCCATTATTCTTGTTCATAACTATCAGCTGCCGGAGGTTCAGGATATTGCCGACTTTACGGGGGATTCTCTGG
>MFGS01000181.1:4503-4848 GCA_001778355.1 Candidatus Firestonebacteria bacterium RIFOXYA2_FULL_40_8 | reverse complement strand
ATGGCGGAGACGGCAAGTATTCTTTCTCCCGATAAAACAGTGCTCCTTCCTGAGTTAACTTCCGGATGTCCTATGGCGGATATGATAACTGCAAAAGACCTGCGGGAACTGAAGGCAAAACATCCCGGGCATATCGTTGTGGCTTATGTTAACTCTTCAGCGGAGGTTAAAGCGGAGACGGATTACTGCTGTACGTCAGGAAACGCGCTCAAAGTTGTTGAGAAGTTAAAAGATAAAAAAATAATATTTGTGCCTGACCGTTACCTGGGCGCCTGGATCTCCATGAAATTAAATAAGGAGATGGTACTCTGGCACGGCTACTGCCCGACGCACGCGAAGATACTC
>MFGS01000181.1:0-4442 GCA_001778355.1 Candidatus Firestonebacteria bacterium RIFOXYA2_FULL_40_8 | reverse complement strand
AATGCCGTAATGATGTCTGGCCGCTTGCCGATGAAGTTTGCTCGACCGAGGGTTTTTTGAGATATGCAAAAACCACCCCGGCAAAGGAGTTCATAGTCGCAACCGAAGCCGGTATGCTTTACCGTTTAAAGAAAGAAAACCCTGAAAAAGAGTTTTATCCTGCAAATGCTGAAGCAATATGCCCGAACATGAAGAAAAATACGCTCGAAAAAGTTCTCTGGGCTTTGCAAGATATGAAAAATGTAGTCAAAGTTCCGACCGAGATCACGGAGAAAGCAAAGCAAGCAATTGAGAGAATGGTCTCAATTACATAGTGCAAACTCGAAGCACTATCCTCCAAAAAGCCCGGCGGATGACAATTATATATATCTTACATTAGGGTAAGTCAAATTCGAAAAAACCAAAAGCTTAAAAAAGAAGATGGCAAAAGCATTCACAATTAACGAAAAGCTATAATAATCATCCAAAGCAGTACTTTCTTCCTTCAAGCAGTTAAATACTATATATTTCAACGCTATTCCTTCTAGTTTCGAGCTTCGGATTTCGAATTTGTTTTAGATTGACTTTATATATCAAATCTTGTATATTCTTGTATCACTTTTGAACGCTTTTTTAAAAGGGGGATTCCGGAACTAATCCGGGAAAAATAAAATATGGCTAAAAAAAACAGTACTTTTAAAGGGAAAAGCGCGGTTGAACTTGCCGAAAAAATGGGGTTAAGTAAAAAAGACCTTGAAGTCTGCGGTAATTACAGCGCAAAATTAAGTTCTGAGGCTGTACAGCGGCTCAGACACGGCGGAAAAGCCAAACTTATTGTAGTTGCTCCGACCATGCCGGTTTTCGGTACAGATAATCAGCATTATATAATCTGCGAAAGATTTGTTCAGGCCTTTTCTCTTCTCCGTAAAAACACTTTATTATGCGTTCCGAGTTATTCCCTTGAAGATATGCTGGTTCACGAGACCTATAATAATCTTTACCCGCTGGAAGATGTATTGACCGGCTGCGGGGAAATATCAAATATTGCCTATCTTCACAATTTCATAGCCAATTATATTAATAACCAGTTTATTTTTAATAATGATTCGTCCTCGCTTCCGTATCATTTAATGTGGAATAGAGTAGCTACTTGCAGAGATGAAGCATTGAAGAAGGTTATTACCGGATTTGGGAATACAAAACCTGGAAGGATGCTGAAAGAAGAAGGCTTCATGCATATGCTCAACTCCGAGCTCCTTGCCGTGGTTGCGGCTTCCATGACTGAAGAGGAGTTGAAATCCCGTTTGGCAAAAATAATGGTTGGTATTTCCAGAGAAAATACTGCCGTACATTTGAAAGACCTTAAACTTGATGATACGGTATTTGAAATGCTTAAGGGGGCGATGAACCCTAAAATCATGCAGAACAGGAACGGGGATCCGGTTATGGTCTATACTTCACCTACCGGTAATTTTCTGCCGGAAGGTAATCCTCTTGCAATTTCCGCCGCTATGTCTCTCGCGGATTTTGTAATAGCAAAATTTGACAGCGGGGTGCCTTTAAGCATTGAAAAGTTCTTTAATATAACCTGCGCGGAAAATGATATTAAGCCCGATATGGTGGTAATTACGGCTTTTGTAAACGAATTAAATACTTACGGCGGAGCTACTCTTGAGAATGCCAGACAAAAAAACCTGGTTGCTCTGGAAAAAGGTATACAGGTTCTTATTGGAGATGTGGAAAATGTCAAGAAATTCGGAGTTCCCGTACTGGTCAGCATCTGTGAGAACAGGGATATTACCCGTGAAGAGATTAAAATAATCGACAAATACTGTTCGGATCTAGGGGTGAAGCCGGTGTTTTCTCATACAAAAAACTATTCGACTAAAGCAGGTATTGATTTTGTTAAAAGTGTGCTGGAAATAATCAGGATAGAGAAAAGTTATTTTAAACCTATTTATGAAAATGAGAGCCCGCTCCGAGACAAGATAAATATGATAGTAAAAGAAATTTATAATAAAAATAAAGTTACTTACTCGGGGAAAGCAGATAAAGAGCTCGGACTTTTTGAACGTATGGGTTACGGCAAGCTGCATGTTTCTATATCGCGTTCTCCTTACTGGCACGAACCAAGTTTGCAGAATGAGATCAATATAAAATCGGCGTCTCTTTATGCCGGCGCGGGTCTGGTCATGGCTACCGCCGAAGACGGGGAGTTCATGCCGTATTACAACGGGAAGTATAATATTGACAGGATAAAAAATGCGTTATACAAATGAGACGCTTAAAAAATTTACAGAGGATTTGAGCGCGAAACTTCCGGCTCCGGGGGGAGGTGCTGCTGCAGCGCTGGTTGGAGCTTTGGCTTCCGGTCTTAATTGCATGGTTGGAAATTTTACGGCAGGCAATGAAAAATATGCAGTTGTTGAGAAAGAAGTTAAGGAATTGCTTAAACTTTCCGAGAAATACCGCGATGAACTGCTTTCTCTGATGGAAGCAGATGTTGAAGTTTACGGGAATTATTTGAAGGCAGCAAAGCTTCCTAAAGCAACTGAGTCCGAAAAAGCTTTGAGGGAGAAAGCAGTTGAAGAAGCAGTTAAAAAAGCCGCCGAAGTCCCTTATAATACAATGATTGTTTGCAATAATGTACTGAAAGTTTGCGAGCCTTTGATAAGCAAGGGTAATGCTAACCTTTTAAGTGATATTGGAGTTGCGGCTTTTTTCGCAGAAGCGGCCTTAAAAGCAGCATATTTGAATGTTCTGGTCAATTTTTTGTATTTGAAAGACGAGTCTTTTAAGTGTAAAATACTAACAGAAACGAAGAAGTTATTATCAGAATCCGAAAGGATAGAAAGGGTTGTCGAGGAAGTTTGTACAAAAAAGCTAAAGGGGTAGTTTTATGGCGGATGAAAAGAATTTTAGTTTAGATAAACGGCGTTTCCAAAGAGTAAATATTACCTTGGAGGTGACGCTTTTTTCTTCCCAGAAGACATTGCTCGGAAACGGGGAATTAAGGGATATTTCGGCGTCAGGCCTGAAATTTGAAACCACTCTGACAAAAGGTATTTTCAAAGGCGGGGAGTTGATTGTAAGTTTTACTCTCCCGGATGGGCCTAAAATTGAAAAGCTGCGCTGTGAGATAAAAGCAGCGACGAAACTTCTCCCTTCAGGCTTTGTAGTTTGTGTCAGATTTACCGAACTAAAAGCAATAGACCTTCTCAGGGACTATATAGAAAGTAAAATAACGAAGAAGTAAAAATGTAACGGGGGTTTTTAATGATATACGATAAAAGAAGGTTTGAAAGAGTCCAGGCCGGGTTTGACGTGGATTTGTTTTCCCAGACCAAAGTTGTTCTCGGAAAGGGTAAGGCTACAGACATAAGCAATACCGGGATGGGCGTAACACATACTTTGAGTTTCCCCTTTAAATCAGGTACGGAGATTTATGTGTCGTTTCAACTGCCTGATGGGGCAGCCCTGAACAAAATAAGGGCAGAACTTAGAGGTACCGATAAATTAAAAGACGGCTCCACCCTGCTAAAGTTAAGGTTTACAGAGATGAAAGTGCTCGATACCATGAAAGAATATTTGGGAAAGCTGCAGGCCGAAGGAGGCAAGTAATGATCTTGGATTTTATTTTTGGAATGTTTTCAAATGACCTGGCAATCGATCTGGGTACGGCGACTACGCTGGTTTATGTTAAAGGCAAAGGTATCGTATTGAATGAACCTTCCCTGGTGGCTCTTGTAAAAGATACACATGAGATTTTGGCTGTAGGTACGGACGCCAAGAAAATGCTTGGACGTACTCCCGGAAATATTCTTGCCATAAGACCTATGAAAGACGGTGTTATCGCGGATTTCGAAGTTACTGAAAAAATGCTTAAATATTTTATAAATAAAGTTCATAATAAAAGAACGCCGGTAAGACCGATAGTTATTGTCGGTATACCTTCCGGCGTCACCGAAGTTGAAAAGCGTGCGGTAAGGGATTCAGCGGAACAGGCGGGTGCAAGGGAAGTATTTCTTGTGGAAGAACCGATGGCGGCCGCAATAGGTGCCGGACTTCCGATTGAATCACCGACCGGAAATATGATAGCTGATATCGGAGGCGGAACGACCGAAATAGCCGTTATCTCGCTTAAAGGTATTGTTTGCAACACGTCAGTAAGGGTCGGCGGAGATGAGCTTTCAGATGCCATAGCGGCTCATTTAAAAACTGCTTACAATGTTCTCATCGGTGAACGTACTGCGGAAGAAATTAAAATAGAGATCGGTTCGGCTTTCCCTTTAAAAGAAGAGCTTAAGATGAATGTCAGAGGCCGTGATTTAGTTACCGGACTACCCCGTACTTTGGAAGTAAGCTCCGAAGAGATAAGAGAAGCCATGAAAGAACCGGTTTCCCAGATCATAGAAGCAATAAAAGAAACTCTCGAAAGGACCCCGCCTGAGCTTTCTGCGGAT
>MFGS01000180.1:51593-54291 GCA_001778355.1 Candidatus Firestonebacteria bacterium RIFOXYA2_FULL_40_8 | reverse complement strand
GACAGGCTGTCGAATTCGAAATCGAAAACGGTCCCAAGGGTGAGCAGGCTACGAAAGTAGTGAAACTCTAACTTAAAAAAATCAAGCCCGGTTGGTTAATTCCAGCCGGGCTTTTTTTGTTAGAGCGATTCCACAGATTGCAAAGCTACAGGATTCCACTGATAGAAGATTTACAATGGCGGATTTTATAATTCGGCGGAGAGTGTTTTTCCGGAGAGTTCTAAATATTTCCCCGCCGGTTCTTTGGCGGGCCTACCTTAAATTGTAAGCAAAGCTTTTTTTTAAATAATCACAATTCCACTGAAAAAGACTTTACAAACCTTAAAAACCTTATAAACTTTACAAACTAAACGATTTTGTTTAATCGTTTCATACACACTTCTTTCCCCAGCACTTCCATTACTTCGAAAAGGCCGGGGGAGACCAGTTTCCCGGTTAAAGCAAGGCGTATCGGGTGTACAAGTTCTCCGAGTTTTTTACCGTGTTTTTCAGCAAAATTCCTGGTAAAGGCTTCCAAATCGGCCGCGATGAAAGAAATATCGGCAATTTCCGTACGGTATTTCTTAAATAGTTCTATTTTGGCAGGATCTTTAAAGTGTTTTTCAAAAGCCGCGGGATCATATTCCGTGACTTCGGTGAAGAAATACTTTGAGTCGATAATGTCCGTCAGCTTTTTAAGGCGCTCCTTTTCTAGTTTGACTACTTTTAAAAGAAGGCTTTCCTCCGGAGTTATACCCGCTTTCAATAAAAAAGGTCTGACTAAATCTGCAATCTCGGGTTCTGTTTTCTGTCGTATATAATAACCGTTCAGAAAATCCAACTTGGTAAAGTCAAATATGGCCGCGCTTTTATTTACATGTGTCAGTTCAAATCTTTTTATCAGCTCACTTAAGGGAAAAATCTCTTCTGTCGCGCTGTAAGAACAGCCGAGGAGCGCTAGAAAGTTAACAACAGCCTGCGGGATATATCCTTCGTCCTGATATTCTGTGACTGCCGCGGCACCTGCTCTTTTCGAAAGCCGGGTCTTATCCGAAGCAAGTATAAGGGGAATATGGGCAAACTCTGGAAGTTCAAACCCCAGCGCTTTATAAAGCTGTATTTGCCGGGGAGTATTTGAGATATGGTCCTCACCGCGGATTATATGTGTTACTTTCATAAGCGCGTCATCTACAACTACACAAAAATTATAAGTGGGTACGCCGTCAGTTCTTTCAAGGATAATATCGTCGAGTTCTTTATTATCAAAAGTTATTTTTCCCCGGACGAGATCATTTATCACCGTTTCGCCTTCTTCAGGCATTTTAAAGCGGACAACAAACGGCTTGCCGGAATTCTTTAGTTCTTCTGCTTTTTCTTTTGCCAGTTTTCTGCACGTGCCGTCGTATTTGTAAGGTCTTTTTAATTGCTCGAATAACTTTCTCTTTTTGTCCAGCTCTTCTTTTGTGCAAAAACATTTATAAGTTTTGCCGCTTTCCGCAAGTTTCACCGCATACTCTTTGTAAATATCCATACGTTCTGACTGCCGGTATAATTCATCATGGTCCAGTCCCAGCCATTTCATGGAAGCAAAGATATTTTCTTCAAACTCTTTTTTTGAACGTTCTTTGTCGGTATCTTCTATTCGAAGGATAAACTTTCCGCCGGTGTGCTTGGCGAATAAATAGTTAAAAAGTGCGGTCCTGGCTCCGCCGATGTGGAGATTACCCGTTGGAGAAGGAGCAAAACGTACTGTTGTTGTCATGTGGTTTTCCTTTTAAATTATTACACTGGTATAAAATTAAAAAACGTTGCGAGTAGCGGGTGACGAGTTACGGGTCAAAGCCTTTTTCATTCTCAGTCCTCAGACTTCCGTCTTCAAGATTTTGCCAAGCATCTGAGCATCTCTTCTAAAGATCCGCCCTATATAATTGGCGGATAACCATCCAAGCCTCATCTCTGTTTCAGGTGTCTTCTTACATACCAGATCGCGCCGGCAAGGATAATTATTCCGATAACTGCGTCAAATCTGTGGAAATAAACTCCGAGGGTGTTCCAGTGCTCGCCCATTTTAAGACCGACCCAGGCAAGAAACCAACACCATAAAAAAGAGCCGATAAAAGTATAGAAGCAGAACTTGGGAAAATTTGTCTTAGCAATTCCGGAGGGAAGGGAGATAAAAGTGCGGACCACCGGAAGCAGCCTGCTGATAAAAGTCGCAAGGTCTCCGTATTTTGCAAAAAATTTGTCGGCGATTTCCATATCATGATGAGAAATCAGCACATATTTTCCGTATTTTTCAAGTAGCGGCCTGCCGCCGTAAAGCCCGACAAAATAAGTCGGAATTGAGCCGACCAGACAGCCGAGAGCGCCCGCGAATGATACCCAAAACAGAGTGAAACGACCCTGTGCCACCAGATAGCCCGAAAAAGGCATTATTATCTCTGAAGGAAGCGGAATACATGCCGATTCAATAGCCATCATGAGCACAATTCCCGAGTACCCCATTGTAGAAATACCTGAGATTATAAATCCCGCAAGAACCCCTATTATTTTGCCGATAAGTCCGGCACTTGCCCCGGCTTCAACGGTTGTTTCTAATGTTGTTTCTGCTAACATTGATGCTCCTTAAAAAAACGTTACGGGTAGCGGGTGACGGGTTGCGAGTTAGAGCCATTAATTCGTTCCACGTTCCACGTTATCACGTGTGATATTGATTTTA
>MFGS01000180.1:43558-51584 GCA_001778355.1 Candidatus Firestonebacteria bacterium RIFOXYA2_FULL_40_8 | reverse complement strand
TTGCGTCAAATAATTTTTTATGTTCGTCCAGCGCGTATCTGTCGGTCATATTCGCAATGTGATCGCAAATGACCCGGTACTTGTCGGAATCTTTTCCCACTCTGTTTCTGATCTCCGGCGGAAGCATGCTGTATTTCCCGTTCAAAGGATCGTGTTCAAAAAACTTTTCATATTTTTCAAATAATTGCTCAAGAATATTCTGGTGTTTTACTTCCATCCTGACGACCCTGTGATGCTTGTACAGGTTTTCGAAAAGAAAATCCCGGAGTTCCCTCTTTTTTTCGTTCATTTCTTTGGAAAAAGAAACTATTTTTGTTTTGGATTTTTCCACATCGGAAATACTGTTAATATTGCAGGTGTCAATATTTGAAAGAGTTTGAGCTATAAGGTCTTTACAAAAATAGTTGATGAGCAGTTTAACCAGCTCATATCTTCTAAGCTCGTCTTCCTTCGCGTTTATTTTGCCCAATATTTCTTTGCAGATCCTGATTTTACCAAGGTCTTCAATGTCTATTAGTTTGGATTTTATCCCGTCATCCAGATCGTGGGTATGATAGGCGATCTCGTCAGAAAGATTAACTATCTGTGCTTCCAGAGTTGTCGTTGTTCCGCTCGAGGCCGGTGCATCATAATCCGATTTATGTTTATCCAGACCGTCTCTTACTTCAAACGTAAGATTTAACCCGTCAAAATCAGGATAACGTTTCTCCAGTTTTGTAACGATCCGTAGGCTTTGCTGGTTGTGTTCGAATTTTCCGTGATTTTTCATTAATCTGTTAAGTACTTCTTCCCCGGAATGTCCGAAAGGCGTATGTCCGAGGTCGTGAGCAAGCGCAATGGCTTCCGTCAGATCTTCATTTAATCTGAGATTACGGGCTAAAGAGCGCGCCACCTGGGCTACTTCAATAGTATGGGTCAGGCGGGTTCTATAGTAATCACCTTCATGAATAACGAAAACCTGGGTTTTATACTCCAGCCGGCGGAAAGCATTGCAATGGACTATTCTGTCCCTGTCTCTTTGAAAAGCCGAGCGTAAATTATGTTCGGGTTCAGAATGGTCTCTTCCCTTAGAATCCCTGCTTTTCATTGCAAAAGGGGCAAGAAAACGGCTTTCTTCCTTCTCAAACATCTCCCTGGTAAATAACTCCACTTTCATTGTTTTCTCCGTTGAAGAACGATTCCACAGATTACAAATCTACAGGATTCCACTGATACAACCAGAAACCCTGATGAAAATAAGCGGTTCTTAAATAAGCATAAACATTTTACCATATATAATGAGGATATATGTACGAAAAAAAGCTCATATACTATAAATAAATGCGGCTTTTATGGTAAAATACTAATTCAGAAAGAAAATATCTTTGTGTGAGGGAAACATGGGAAAATACGGATCTTTTAGCGCGGATGGAAGGGAATATGTAATTACCAGACCGGATACACCACGTCCTTGGCTTAATTATATTTCAAATGATAAATACGGTGTCTGTCTCACTCAGACTTTTAACGGTTATTCTATATATGGACTTCCGAGCGAGATTAAAGTTACCGACAAAGGAAGAGACTTCCGTCCGGGTAAGTATATTTATATGAGGGACCGGGTGTCCGGGGATTACTGGAATGCCAACTGGGATCCTATTCAGAAAAAAAATCAGAGCTTTAAATGCCGTGTGGGGATAAATTATTCTGTTCTGGAAACAAAATATTCAAATATCGAAATGTCCACCAGGATATTCGTACCCCGTGAAGAACCGGTAGAGATCTGGACGTTCAAAGTTAAAAACACCGGAAATAAAAAAAGAAAATTGAGCGCTTTTCCGTTCACCGAGTGGCTGCTTATTGACGAGCTTGGTGCCTGGGATGCTTACGGCTGGTATTCGTTTGGCAGCTTTGACAAAAAAGAACAGGCGGTTATCGGCCGGCTGAAACATCCTTCCAAGCTGGGTGTTCAGATAAGCGGTTTTATGAAAGGGCTTAAGAAAGCAAAAGGTTTTGATTGCAGAAGAAAATCCTTTCTGGGTCCGGTAGGTACTTTTGTCGCGCCCGAGGTTCTAAAAAAAGGGAGTTGCACGAACAGCATTGCGGCAACGGAGGAGATTTGCGCGGTGTTGCAGTATGATTTCGAATTAAAACCCGGCGAAGAAAAACGTTTTGATATTTTAGTGGGACACGGAGATAAAAAAACTCGGACAAAGGTATTTAAAAATATTAAAACCGGGGCGGACGTTGAAAAAGAGTTTGACAAGGTGCAGTCCTATGTTAGAAGCATAGAAGAAAAAGTGATGGTTAAAACTCCGGATAAGGATTTTAATAATCTTGTTAATGTATGGCTTAAGAACCAGCTGGTTCAGGTGAGCCGGTGGCAGAGAGGGTTTCTTATCGGGTACCGGGATATTTTACAGGATGCAAGAGGGCTTGCGACGATAGAACCCCGCTTGTCTAAGAATGCAATTCTTCTGGCGCTTAAGTACCAGTATAAAAAAGGAAATGCTGTCAGGCAGTTCATGCTAAACGGCAAGCTGGATGAAAGGGATTATAAAGACAGTCCCGTCTGGATACCGTACGCGGTTTTCAAATATATAAAAGAAACAGGAGAACTTAACTTCCTTAAAATTAAACTCAAATATCTGGACGGCGGAAGCGGAACAGTATACGAACATGCAAAGAGGGCTGTGGAAGTTCTTCATAAAGAAAGAGGCAGGCATGGTTTGACTTTGATCGGAGTAGGGGACTGGAATGACGCTCTTTCCCATATAGGAAGAGGGGGGAAGGGCGAAAGCGTTATGCTTTCGGAATCTTTTGTGGTTGCCTGCAAAGACATGGTTGAAGTTGCGAAATTAGCGGGTAAAACTTCCGATGTACGTCTTTTTGAAAAATGGGCGAAAGAAATGGGGGCTAATATACAAAAACATGCCTGGAACGGGTCGTGGTTTACGAGAGCTTTTCATGATTCAGGCAGGCCGATCGGTGTGCCCGGTGATGATAAAGGAAAAATCTTTATAAATTCAAACACCTGGGCTATACATGCGGGTGTAGCGACCACCGAACAAAAGAAAATAATATTTAACCTGTATGAAACGCTTCTTGGTACGAAGTTCGGCCCCAGGACTGTCTATCCTCCGTTTACTTATCATATACCTTACATTGGAAGAACTACCGTAAATGAACCGGGGTTTGCGGAAAATGGCGGGGTTTATTGTCATGCCGTAGCGTTTAAGATCCGCGCTGACCTGCTGGAAGGACGGGGAGATCAGGCTTATGACGCGTTCAAAAGAATTCACCCGTATTTTACGGATCCTGACGAGACAACTACCGAACCGTATGTTTTTGCAAATTGCTTTCACGGACCGGAAAGTATTCTTTCGGGGGAGACTATGTACTCCTGGCTTACGGGTACCGTGACCTGGATGTTTGAAAATTCCACCGATTATATACTCGGAGTCCGGGGAGATTTTGATAAACTTCTCATAGATCCGGTTATTCCCAAAGATTGGAAAGAATGTTTTGTGCGGAGATATTTCAGAGGTGTGTATTTTAATGTGAAGATACACAATTCTTTCGGCAACAACCGGGGTGTTAAACGTTTGTTTGTGAACGGAAAAACTATTTTTGGAAATACTATAAAACTGTCCGAAATAAAAGGTAAAAAAGAGGTAGAGGTCGATGCGTACATCGGATAAGCTCCGGTTGTTAAAACAGAAGAATGTTTACTTTATTGACAGCTGGTATTCCAATAACGTGCTGGAAAATTTGGATAAAAGCGCGGCGGGGATCCTTAACTATCCTGTTTTTAAAAATCTGAGTAAATGCGTCATAGACATTGCTAAAATAAAGGAAAACAAAGGTGTTGTAAAGGATAAAACCAGGTTAGTTCTTGCAAGCAGGGCCAGAATATTCGGAACAGACGGGATACGCGGGGTTGTGGAGATTTCCCCGGATGAAAATGGAAGGAACTTTATACAGCGGTTTTCGCAAAATTCGAAATTTACTCCGGAGTTGCTTGAAACTACGGTTTACTCCTTCTGCGAACTTCTTCTCCTGAACGGCACTTTAAAAAAAGAAGATAAAGTTTTGGCAGGGGATGACGGCAGGGACTATTTTAAGGGGAAACCATTTCTTTCAGCCGTGCTTTCCGGTATAAGAAAAGCGGGGCTTACTGCGGTTTACGGCGGGGTGGTACCGACACCGGCCATTCCGCTTTACATGGCAAAAGCAGGTATTAAGGCGGGAGTTGATCTCACGGCCTCACATAATCCTTCAAATCAGAACGGGGTAAAATTCTTCGTCAACGGATTAAAGGTTCTTCCCGAAGGTCCTTACGGGGACTATGCTATTACGGCGTTTCTTTACAAAAACATGAAGCAGTCACTTTTTGAAACCGGGAAATATTTGGATGAAAATTCTGAAGTTAAAAACTTCTTCAAAGCTTCTATTGTAAATAATATTCCTTACAAAAAAGAATTGAAGAATTTTAAAATATTGTTCGATCCCGCGAACGGGGCCGGGGTCTTTCACGGGAAAGAAGTTTTTAAAAAACTAGGCTTGAAAGTAACTTCGGTAAACGACAAACCCATCGGTTTAAATATTAATCAAGGCGGGGGTGTTGCCCTGCTGGAAGGGGTTGAATATTATAAATACGACCGGGGAAGCAATACGAAATCCTATCCCGCGGTAATTAATAAAATGATAAAGGAAAAACATATCTTCGGCCTGGTTCTGGACGGAGACGCGGATCGGGTTTACCTGCTTGTTAAAAACATAGCGAGGGAGGCCGTATATGTAATTGGCGGGGATAAGATAAGCTATTTCCTAGCAAAATATATTATGCGTACTAAAAGACCTGCAAAACCCGTCTTTATTAACACCGTTGAAAGCGATGTCATGACAAATACCGCTGTGGAAAAAGCAGCAGGAATTAAAACAAGGATTGTCTGCGTCGGAGACAAGTGGGTTGTGCAGGGCTTGAAAAAGGGGGAAACCCTGATCGTAGGCGCGGAAGAATCAGGACATAGTATAGTTCCGGTAAAGGCTGCCGGTAAAATTGTTTACACCGGAAACGGTATCTTTGTAGGTCTTCTTTGCCTTTCGTATCTCATAAAAAACAATGTAAGTATTGACGAAATTTGCAGGCCTTTTGAAGAAGGCGTTAAAAAAACTTACTATACCTACCTGATTGATAAAAAACTTTTTCAGAGGGGAAGTAAAGTTTTTTCAAATGACAGGAAGATCATTAAAGCAGAATTTAAAAAACTTGCAAAAAAGTATTGCCTTAACGGCAAAATAAAAGAAAAAATATACAAAGACGAGCCGGATATGTTGAACATGAGTGTTACTCAAAACGGAGTAATAATCGGTATGATATTCGCAAGGAACTCCGGTACGGAAACGAAGACCTCAATAAATATAAGATGTAAAGCAACACACAAGGAAATTTTCTCGGGTATCGCGGCAAAAATAGCCGCGTTTCACAGTAAAGTATTAAAGGATCCCCGTAATCCGGATACGTCAAAAGAAAAGTATATTCTTTCCGTAATAAATAAAGTAAAGAGTTTTAAAGAATTAAAATTAAAAACAAAAATGGAAGAGGTTCAGTTAAAAGCGCTGCTTTACGGGATGAGCAAAGAGTATTTTTCGCTTAAAGAAAAGATACTTTCTATTATGTGATAAAAATTACGTTTTACCGTGTAAACCTTTATGCTAAAATAACGTCAAAACAGTAGAAATCAAATATTTTGGTCAGGAGGGATAGTATGAGAAAAGCAATAGCATTTTTGGCACTGCTTGGTTTCTTGTCCGGAACGGTGCTTGCCGGAGAAGAATCAAAAGACGGAAAGAATGAACATTTCTGGAAATGGTGTAAGGATAATAAAGAAATGGCTAAAGATCTGGATCAGGCATACAAGGATAATCCTAAGCTCGTTAATGACGGCAAAAATGACGACAAGGCAGACACGATAAGGATGACCTGGCTTTTAAATAATGCGGAAAAACATCCAAAGTTAGCGGAGAAGATGTTTGAATGGGCGGATAATCATCCGTTGAAAGCAGCCTGGTTGTTTAATCATCCGAAAGCAGCCGTCTGGCTTATGGCACATCCCCGCGCGGCGGAATTTCTGGGGGATCATCCGGGAATTGCCAAGAGATTTGAAAATAGAGCGGAATTTGCAAAATGGCTTAACGAGCATCCTGCTTTAAAAGATAAAGTCGGCAAGCATCTCGAAAAGCACGGGGAGAATCTTGAAAAAGCGGGAGAAAAGAGGGAAAACCGCGGGGAAAAAGCCGAGAACCGCGGCGAGAAACTGCAGGAGAAAGGCGAGGAAATCGGAGGTAAAAAGGGGGAACTTCTGGAAAAAAAAGGCGAACAACTGGAGAAAAAAGGCGAAAGAATGCAAAATCAGGGGGAGAGAATGCAAGACCGCGGCGAGAGACAGCAGAAGCGCGGTGAGAAGATACAGAAAGGAAAAAAATAAGAGATGAAATAAATAAGGTAAATCCGGCCCGGCGGCGTTTAAAAGGCTGCCGGGTTTTTCTTTTACTGTGGAGTTTTCCATTCTCTGTTATCCGCCTGGGAGCCCTCCCGATGCGGGTCAAGAAATAATGCGGGAACTCAACATTTTACGTCGTTTACTTAGTATGGAAAATATTGTATCATATTAATTAATGGAAAATATAAGCAATGAAATATTATTAAAATGCAAGAAAAACGATATTGAGGCCTACCGTCTTGTTATCCGTCACTATCAGGACTTTGTTTTTTCTGTTATTTACAGATTTTTAGGCGGGAATTATGCCGAAGAAGTCGAAGATTTCTCCCGGGAAATATTCGTACGCCTTTATGATTTTATGAAAAAGTATGACACAGAAGGCGGGGTCAAGTTTTCAACGTGCGTCTTTACTGTTGTCAGGAATTATTGTTTTAATGAACTAAGAATTAAAAGGCTGCAGCTGGATCCTGAGGAAGAAAATAATTTACCTTCCCATGATATTTCCGATAGCGAAACTCTTACCGGAGAATTAAAGCAACGGGTGGAAAAATGCATTGAGACTCTTCCTGATGACCAGAGAATGATATTTATTTTACGAGAATACGAGGGTTTTTCTTATGAGGAAATAGCCGAACTTACAAATATACCTTACGGTATTGTGAAAACAAAATTAAACAGAGCCAAGATAAAATTAAAAGACCTGCTCTGGCCGTATCTGAAAGAGGACCATGGAAAAACAGTGTGAAAAAATAAGGGAAAATATTCAGGGCTATTTTGAGAAAGCTCTTTCGAAGCAGGCGTATCAGAATACCGAAGAGCATTTAAAATCATGCCCGGATTGCGCCTGGTATTTCAGAGAATATGAGAAAATGAACGAGATTCTTTCAAAGTGGAAAGTTCCCCCGGTAAGTGAAAATTTTGAAGATAAAGTAATATCCGTAATTGCCGACAAAGATACCAAAAAAAGCAAATCTTTTCTTCTTTCTTATTTTAGCCCCGCCTTCACCGGTTTTACCGCGTTTGTCTTAATGATTATTCTTGCCGTAGTATACTATTTCTCTTTACCTGTTATTGTCGGAAAGGGAAGGGAGATAGGGGATAAAATCACGGGTGAAGAGGGCAGAGTATTTGCCATAAAGACGGGAGAAGAGTTGTATACCGGTAACTCAGACCTTGAAATATTGTTGAATGACGGAAGCCGTTTAAAACTTACAAAAGGAGCCAGGCTTGTAATAGATGCTTTTGGCCGGCGCCAAAAAACGTGTACGCTTTTTGGAGAGTTGAAAGCAGAAATCAGAAAGTACCCGGGTCAGGAGTTTACCATAAAAACAGACAATGGGGAGATTATGGTACTCGGTACAGGTTTTATAGTCTCGGCAATGAAGTATAAAACAATTGTCAGCGTAATAGACGGAAGTGTTGCCGTAAGAGGAAAAACTGAAAAAACACAACTGACAAAAGGCAATATAACGGTGGTTTCGAAGTTCAGCAGGTTTGTAACTCCTCAGTCACTTCTGGATGCTGTAAAGAACAAAGATAAA
>MFGS01000180.1:25630-43423 GCA_001778355.1 Candidatus Firestonebacteria bacterium RIFOXYA2_FULL_40_8 | reverse complement strand
CCGGGGAATAAGGAAGTTGTAAGACCCCTCCTTAGATCGCTTCGTGATAAAGATAAACTTGTAAGAATGTATGCGGCGATATCTCTTGGAAAGCTTAAGGCTATGGATGCAAGAGAACCGCTAAAATGGATGGCCGGAGATTCTGAAATAGAAGCAAAAATAGGCGGAGCTCTGGGCCTTTCTAATTTAGGAGAGAAAGTATACGAGGTGGCTGGTTTGGCCAAGGATTTAGACAGTCCCAATGCGAATACACGATGTAATGCGGTGAAACTTCTAGGCAAAATCGGCACGGAAAAAGTAACTTTGAAAATAGCAGAGAGATTAAAAGATACCGAAAATAATGTCAGGTGGTATGCTGTACGGGCTCTTGAAAAGTTAAATGATCCCAGGACGTTTCCCGCTCTGGTTGAAGCAATAAAAGATCCTGATGAAGAGATACAACGAAAGGCTCTTCAGGCCGTTGCCAATGTATTTTATGCCGATGGTGCAGGGGAAGTGGCTTTGGTTCTTTCGGAAACTTCTTCGCGGGAGGTAAAGTTTACGGCAATAAGAGTGCTGGGATATCTGCTTATGAATTATTACAGGGATGATAAACTAAAACTGACGGGAATATTGGAAAAATATATAAACGACAGGGACCGTCTTCTTAAAGTTGCAGCGCTTACTGCCTACGCGAGAGCCATGGGCACGGATTCAGCGCAAAAGATATATGAGGTCTCGGTGAAAGACGGCAACAAGATAATGAAAGAAGCATCAAAAGATATATTAAAGATAGTCAAGAAACAGGACTTCAGGTTTAATCTGCGTCCTGTAGAGATTAGAGCATTTGGAAAGCTTAAAGAAACCACGGTTATCCCTATACTTTTAGTTGCCGCCAGGGATTGGAACCCGTTAACGAGGGAAGCAGCGATGGAAGGTTTTGGAAACCTTGAAGATAAACAATATCTCCAATTGCTGTATGAAGCCATGAAAGATTCTGACCCCAGGGTAGCCGAAGCCGCAGAAGAAGCAGTAAAAATGATTACTAACTAGTATTTTCCTGAAAAAATCCTGTTTTTACCTGATAAAATCACGTCCGAGATGCTTTCCTAACCGTATTATATATAATAATATATTGTATTATTTTAAAAAACCTTTTGGAGAAAATATCTGATAAAGGCTTGTTTGTATTTACAGAAGGCAAAGAAATGACCTCCAAAGCTAAAACCCTTGTGGTTTTACTTCTATTTCTTTGCGTTTTCCCGGAAAACTCTTCTGCTTCCCTATGGGGAAATCTTTCTTTGGGTGTAAACTCCGAAGCCAATGTATATAAATACGTCTTCCCGTACTCTGATTCTTATTCGTACTTTGATTTTGGATTGAATTTTAAAGATAAGCTGGCAAACAGTACAAGATTGCTTGGAACATACACTTTGCGGGACAGCAGATATGCTGCCTGGGGGGCAAAAAACTACACCGAGCATCTTGCCGGAATAAATATAGATCAGGATATCATGAGCGGTCTTGCCGGAATTCTCCTGCTTCAGGGGGACTATCTTCTTTATCCCTCAAATGATAAATACAATTACATGGACCTGAGTGCGAATTTTGCCTTCAGAGTGTTTTTATTCTTTTTTGAATACACAAATATTGACATTGGAGCAAAATATAATAATTTTGATTATCTGAATTATAATTTTTCTGTGGAAGGCTGGACTCCGTCTCTTTCTTTCAGAGAAGAGGTCTCCTCCTATACCGGTTTAAGTCCGTATCTGGCTATCAGACAGCAGTTATCTTCAGATATTGACGCTGAGTTGAACCTGATGAGTTCGACAAAAGAGTACCGGGAGCGGCCGCTTTACTCTTTTGACGGAAGTACCTATGCGTATACGTCTGTTTACAGGGTTGACACGGAAACAAATATTAACGGAAAAGTTACGCTTAAACCTTTAAAACAGCTTTCACTTTCTTTGGGGGCAAATTATCTCGGGGTAATATCAAACGCCAATGCAAAAGCTTACGATCCGGCGGCGACCGGACAAACTACTCTGGCCGAGGGCTACTATGACCGGACAGATCTGGGTCTATCCTTTAATTGTTTTTATTATTACGGGGAAGAGAGCAGTTACGCAAAAATAGGAATTAACTACACCGGTAAAAAATATTTAAACAGGATTGCCCAGGATGATCAAGGTGCCTGGACAGCCGCCAAGAGGGAAGACAATACTTATTCCGCGCAGGTAGAATTAAACCAAATGATAGGGCTGATGTTTGGAACCAACTGGGTGTTGAAACTCTCGTATACGTATGAAAGAAGCTATTCAAATGATTATTATTATAATTATTCTGACGAGACTTTCGGGATAATCGTTACAAGTTATATCTATTTGTTTTAGCGGAAGAGGAAAATGTTGAATAAAATATTAAAAAAAATAATATTTCTTGCGCTCCTTGCCGGGACGGCTTATCCCGTATGGAATATTGAGACAATCGATACGGGGACAGGCGTGAATACGGATGTGGGATGGTATTCTTCTTTGGCAATTGACGGTTCAGGGTATGCGCATGTATCTTATTTAAGCTACAATAATAATGATCTGATGTATATAACCAACAAGACGGGGAGCTGGGTTAAAACCACGGTAGATACTGCCGGAGGGTACCAGACTTCGATTGCGCTTGACACCAGCGGCTATCCCAATATTTCTTATATTGCCGGGGGGAATTTAAAACACGCGGGCTGGAACGGCAGTACCTGGACTCTCTCTACGAGAGCTTCCGCCGACAATACCTGCGGTACCGCAATCGTTGTGGACGGGTCTAATAATATCCATATATCCTATTCCGAAAGCTGGGGTTCGGGTCCGTTAAAATATGAAAAATATGCAGGGTCCTGGAACGCCACCACTTCAATAACTAACCTGGATGCGCCGATGGACAGCAGTATTGCGATGAACGGCGCTAACCCCTATATTGCGTATCTTGGAAACGGCGGTGATGCGGTTCATTTTGCCAGGTGGAATGGTTCGGCTTGGCTGGTAGACGGCGGTCCCACCGCAATTGCCAATAGCTGCTTTTATACCTCTATGAAACTGAACTCGAGCAATAATCCCTGTGTGAGTTATCAAAAATGGAATACTGCAGATTTAAGATATGCCGTCTGGGGCGGGGCTTCCTGGACTACGCAGGATGTGGATACAGCAGGTGATACGGGTTGGTGGACTTCTCTGGCACTGGACGGCAGTAACTATGCGCACATATCCTACCAGGATCATGCTAGCTGGGACTTGAAATATGCTACAAATAAAACCGGAGGCTGGGTTATTAATAAGGTGGACTCAAACGGCGGGGTAGGTTACTGTACCTCTATAAAATTGGATGGGTCCGGCAACCCGCATATCTCCTATTATGATGTGGCAAATAAAGTTTTAAAATATGCAAAATGGATAAACGGAACTTACACGATAAGCGGCTACTTAAGAGATTCGGGCTCGACACCCATTTTCAACGCGGTTGTTTTTCTTTCCGGTGGGGCTACCGGGAATTATGTTTCGGACGCGACCGGATATTATGAGTTTACAGGATTAAGCGCCACTAATTTTACGATAACTCCGGCCTTAGCCGGAACTACTTTTTCTCCGTCGAACAGGGCATATACTCCGGCTTCTTCGACTCTTGCCAATCAGAATTTTACAGGTGCGGGCGGAACAGGATATTTTATAAGAGGGTATGTTACGGATCCTGACGGAGTGCCTATAAATAATGTATTGGTTTCTTTATCGGGAACTGCTCCCGGAAGTTATACGACTACGTCAACGGGTTATTATGAATTTACCGGTCTTGCCACGGGGAATTATTCGACAACCTTTGTTAAATCCGGCTGGAGCTTTGCTCCGGCTTCCAACAGTTACACTTCTTTGAACGCCAACCAGGAAAGCCAGAATGTAATAGGAGTTGCCGCCGGCACTGTTTCCTTTATCAGGGGTTATGTTAAAGATGCGAACGGAAAACCGATAATTGATACAGTTATATCCTTAAGCGGCAGCTTGACGGCATCTTACACGACTAAAGCTGACGGTTATTATGAATTTTTAAGTCTTTCTTTCGGCAGTTATTTAGTTACCGCTGTTAAAACCGGTTGGACTTTCAGTCCTTCGCCGAAAGCGTATACAAATCTTTATAAAAATAAAGACAATCAAAATATTTCGGGTTTTTACGGAACAGTATCTGTTTCAAACGATGTAAAAATTATCGGGAATATATTTAATCCGGCAAACGGGGAGATTACGACGATTTGGTACAATACTGCTTCCGCCGGCAGGGTCTCTATCAGGGTTTACTCATCTGATGGGATACTTTTGCGTGAACTTGTAAACGAAGAGAAAGCCGCTGGGACTTATACTACTACCTGGGCGGGAACGAACCTTGAAGATCAAGTGACGGCGAGCGGTATTTATTATTTGAAAGTGACGGCTCCAGGAGTTAACACGGTGAAAAAAATATGTATTGTAAAGTAATCATTATAGCGGTTGTTTGCGCAAACCTTGTTTGGGCTGACACTTCAAACGGCGCAAGGTTTATGACGCTTTCTGCAGGAAGCAGATATCTGGGTATGGGTGAGGTTTCGGTTACCTCCGTCTCGGATATATTCTCAATTTCGTCGAACCCGGCTTCTTTGGGGAGACTTAAAAGTTCCCAACTCGGACTTGTGTATTATAAGACATTGGAAGATTCATTTTTTGCGTATATGGGTTACGCTTTTCCTTTAAGTAAAACGGATATTATTGGATGTTCTTTGTCATACTATGACGGCGGTAACTTCGAATATAATTCCGTAGAAGGTGTCACTTCAAATTTCAAAGCAGAACGGGATATTTTACTGACCTTCTCGGCGGCGAGAAGTTTTGAAGGGGGGAGGCAGGCAGGGATAAGTTTAAAACTCATTAGAGCGGAGCTCGTGGAACAATATACTGCGCTGGCTTTTGCGGTTGACGCCGGGGTAAATTACAGGATTTCCGAAAAAGAAACCTGGCGGTTGATTGAAGGGCTTACCGGACTAAAGATAGAAAATGATGAAATCTGGCTTGGAATAAACGTTAGAAATCTCGGAACAAAGTTGAAATTTATAAACGAAGGGGATCTTTTACCTGCGCAGTTGAGTACGGGTATAGCTTACAGGTTCGAAGCCGGGCGGGATAAGAAATTTGAAGTCGCTTTTGATCTGTGTAAACCGCTTGATTCTTATATGCGTATGCATTTTGGTCTGGAAGTCGTTATTGACGATATGTTTGCAATCAGGGGCGGTCTTAAAACCGGTTCAACCGGTCTTGATCTTACAGCCGGCGCGGGTTTTAAACTAGAAGCGTTGACAATTGATTATTCCGCCGCGTTTTTTACAAGCGGCTGGCTTAACCATATGGTTTCGCTTGTTTACAGTTTTGAGGAAAAAGGAAGACAGGCAAAGCGTCCGCCAAGTAATTATAATAAATATAGAAAGTAAGCAAGGAATATTGGATAATAAAGGCAGCAAAGGAAGCAAGGAAAGCAAAGACAGCAAAGACAGAAAGTGAAGTAAAAGAAGCAATAACAGTAAGAAAAGCGGTAAAAAAGAAGAAAGTGAAATAAGGTTTTAGAGGTATTGAATTTAATAATACTACCATTAATGTAAGACTTTATGAACCTTATAGACTTTACAAACTTTATGGACTGTTTATTCATGGGAGGATTAATGCGGAAAACAATAATTATTACGGGGCTTATTATAACACTGGCGGTCTTGTCCGGCTGTGTTAAGGCTCCGGAGTGGGAAGTTACGGATGTTGATACCGAAAGTAAAGTAAAAGGGTATGCAATTTCTATGGCTCTTAACAGTAAAGGTAATCCGGTTGCGGCGTATTGCGACTGGCGGGATTATTCTTTAAAAATTGCGACCTTTGACGGTGCTAAATGGAGTTTTGAGACCGCAGATAGCGGTGGAAATTACGGAACATATCTTTCTCTTGCTTTGGACAAAGAAGATAATCCGGCGGTTGCTTATTTTGACTGGGGGAATTATCATTTAAGATACACAAAAAAAGAAAAAGGTGTTTGGAAAACAACGATCGTTGACAAAAAAGGTGCTGTAGGAACGTATATTTCGTTAAAGCTTTCTTCTTCGGGGGCGCCGTTTATAAGTTACTTTGACTGGACCAATTATGACCTAAAACTTGCGACTTACAAAAATAATAAATGGAGTGTCGAAGCTGTTGACTCTGAGGGGAGTGTCGGAATGTGTTCTTCTCTGGCGCTGGATAAGAACGATAACCCGCACATAAGTTATTATGATTACGGCAATAAAATGCTTAAGTATGCATATTATGACGGAAAGAAGTGGGAGATAGAAAAAGCGGATCCTACTACCGACAATGTCGGGGATTTTTCGAGTATTACGCTGGATAAAAACGGGGCGCCGCACATAGCTTACAATGATTATACAGGACAAGATCTGAAGTATACAAAAAAAGTAAACGGGAACTGGGAAGCTGCTAAAGTTGATACCGAAGGCGAGACCGGTTATCACACGTCCATTGCTTTTGATAAACAGGAAGCACCGCATATTATGTTCTATGACCACTCGAAGTTTGCCTTAAAACACGCCTGGCTTTCTTCTTTTGGCTGGAAGGTGGAGGTCCTTGATGATAACGGTGATGTGGGGGCGTATCCCTCCCTGGCGTTTGATGCAAACGGGACCGGGCACGTTGTCTATTGCGATTATGGGTCCTATTTTTTAAAGTATGCTGTGCAGGTGAAAGGAAAAGCCCGGCCGCAGACCATTAAGCGGACTCGTTCCGAAGAGGGTGAGAAAACCGGTGAAAATTCCCCTTTTCCGCAGGAAAAACAGGGTATGCTTGAAAGCGCCGTACCGCAGCAAATTTATATTATTCCCGAAGCTGCTGATATCAGAAATCTCGGTAAAGAAGGGGAGTTTAGGATTTACGTTGAGAACAGAGGGACCAGGGATTTTTTCGGGATACAGTTAGTGCCGGTTACGGATAAATTTGAAGTTGTGCTAAACCCCATAGAGATCTCTAAAATGGTTCCCGGGGAAAGAAGTTCCTTTACGGTAAAATTTAAATTAAAAGCCGGTTTACCGGACGGCAAATACGGTATGGACTTTAAAATAAACACAAAAAATAAAAACAATGCGGAGCTTAAAAAATGAAAATCATAATATCTGCTTTTTTGCTTGTCTGTATATTTTCCGGAGTTGTTTTTGGACATGCCTGTCATGATCCCTGGCGTCCAACCGGAGGGAACGCAGCTTCAACACCCAGTCTTCCGCCGCCTCCGCCGGCGCCGCCCCCGGAGAAAAAAGACATTAAGGAAGCAAAGCTTTCCTTTATGTTTGAGAAAAACCCGGTAAAGGTTGTAAATAATGAAGCCTTTAATATATTTGTTAACGCAATTTCTCTTACCCAGTCAGGAGCCGGGCGGGTCATTCCCAATGTATCTATTGAAGGTTCCTGCGAGGGCGCGGGTATAGAAATGGATCAATCGGAAATAAAAAAAGTGACAGTCGGGAAAAAATACCCTGTTTCCATAAAGCTTTCAAAAACCTCGGAAGCAAAGGAATATAAGTTGAAATTTAAAGCGACACCGTCCGGACTTGATACCGCTGTTTCCGGTTCATCCGAGTTGTCGGCCATTTTTTATTCCTGCCGGATCAATCTCTTTTCTATGAAAAAAGAGATAAATGTTGATAAACCTGTTTTTGAACAAAAAATAACCATTCAAAATCCTGCTTCGGAAGCGTTGAAAAATGTGAAACTCATAGTTGATTGTCCTGCTTTTGATATTGCCGTTACTCCGGAGATCAAGGAAACAGTTAAACCAGGGGAGATAACAAGTTTTACGGTGAAAATGACAAGAAAAAGTTCGGCAACCTCGGGTTCTCACAAGATCTCTATTAAGGGTGAAGCAGATGGGGCAGAGGCCCTGTTAAATATGGAAGAAGCAACAGTTGTACTGAAATAAATATTCGGAGGTAAAGATGAAAAAGATTCAGGTTTTTGGAATATTTTTGCTGTTAACTATTCTCTCAAGCGTTCAGTTGTTTGGGCACGCCTGTCACGATCCCTGGCGGCCAAATCCTTCAAATCCCGGGAGTTCGAGCGGAAGCGTAACACCGCCGCCACCGCCGCCTCCTCCACCAAATCCTCCGACAATTTCAGGCGGAAATGACGGTGGAACGGGCAGCGCAACTTCCAGGACGGCAGTTTCAACTGTTCCGCAGGCCGGAAGCGGTCTGGGACTGGTCAACATTTCAGGCGGCAAGGAAGTAGGGGTGTTTCCTGACTTAAAAGGCTTTAAACTTGTGAATGGTAAAGGAAGATTTAAGGTCTCAGTCGAGAACAAGGGAAGCCGGGATATGTTCGAGGTGACCTTGAAAATTGTTAATACGGCTTTTGAAGCGGAAACTGATCCTAAATCAATTATGCGGTTGGCCTCCGGAGAAAATGCCGAATTTACCGTCAAAATAACTTCAAAAATAGAAATAAAAGATGTTAAGGATAAAGTCGGTTTTAAAGTCCTGTCAAGGAACAAAGAGGTATACAGCGGAACTATCGATAAGCTTACGACGGAAGCGGCAAAAGGAAAATAATATGTTGAAATATCTTGTGAGCTCGGTTTTAGCGGTCAGTCAGCCGACGGCGGCACCTATGGTAACGATAGAAATTGTAAGTAAACCCGGCTTTTTTGATCTGGTAACAAAGTATTTTTACTGGCCGGCGCTGGTTCTTGTAATAGTATTTATTATATATAGAAAGCTAAAGGTAAAATGATAGAAAGAAAAATAACGTTCATAAGAAGAACCGTGCAGATCTTTGCGGTCCTTCTGGTATTTTATGGCAGTTGGATCTTTTTATATAAACCTGCCGCCATAAAATGGTTTGCGGTTGATATAAAAACAGGACAGGTGATCAACCAGAATTATGATAATCCTACATATACCCAGCCGGTACAGACTTATTTACCTTTTCGAAGCTGCAGATTCGCGGGAAATACTGGGACTTTCAGCGGCTGTATGATGTTTTTTATTTCCGATGCGCTTACCTGGCTGCACCCGTTAAAGAAAATTTTGCCGCATATACTTCTTTTAACAGGTCTTTCTCTTCTTTTTGCCAGGTTCTGGTGCGGATGGTTTTGTCCCATAGGCTTTCTTTCCGAGATGCTTTATGAAATTCGTAAAGCAACCGGGGTTTTTCGTGCCAGGTTCTCGGAACCGTTTCGAAAATTCCTGAAATATACCGGTGTTGCTCTTTTTGTTTTTCTTATCGTATCTTCCTTGATCATTGCCTTGCCGGGAACTCCATGGCTTATAAAAAAACCTCTTTATATTGCCACCTGTCAGATGTGTCCGAGCAGGATTGTTTCGGCTCTTATCACCGGCTTTCCTGTTACGCTTAACTTTACCTTTAAAAGCGCTTCAACAATAATACTTACGACTTTAAATGTTCTTATAATAATTTTTACACTACTCTATGTGTTTGGCCTGATATTTAAAAGGTCCTGGTGTAAAATCTGTCCGGGCGGGGTAATACTTTCTTTTTTTAATAAGATTTCCTTTATAAAAAAAGAGAAAAACCTTCTTAAATGCACCAAGTGCGGGGTCTGCGCGGATTGCTGTCCCATGGAATGCCTGGATGTTTACGAAGAAAAAAAGAATAAAAATGTGATGCATTCACAGTGCATCCATTGTTACCGGTGCGTGGATCTTTGCCCGGAAAAAGACTGCCTGAAGGTAAAAGTCGGTAATACGGAGGTTTTTAAGTCATGATAAAAAACGATTTCGAAAAAAGATATTCCAGAGAACCTTTAAATAGAAAAGACCCTGATGTTGAAAATGCGGTGCAAGCCGCCAAAGACAACACCAGAAAGGCTGCCCTGACTTCCGCCGGGTATAAAAACCCTGAAGCAATGGCCTATTTCTATGATATTTTAACAACGGATAAGCGCGAGAAGGAGTTAATAGAAAGTAAAGCCAAAGTAACGGGTACTTATTGCTATTTTGCCCCCGAAGAAATTATTTACGCGGCCGGTGCCGTGCCGGTACGTCTCTGCAGCGGTATTTATGAGACCATTACTACCTCAGAAGAAGTCTTACCCCGGGACATCTGTCCTCTTTGTAAATCCTCCCTGGGGTGCAGGATACTCGGTCTTAATTATACGGGCGTGGTACAGATGATAGTTCTGCCTGCCAGCTGTGATGCCAAGAAAAAACTCGGGGAGTATCTCTCGGATTATCTGCCGGTAGTAATGCTCAACCTTCCCAATGTGAAAGATTACAGGGTTTCAAAAGAAGTCTGGCTCAGGGAGATAAAGAGTTTAAAAGTAAAACTCGAAGAGTTCACGGGAAAAAAGATAACAAAGCAGTCCTTAAAACACTGGACGGGGGTCTTAAAAAGCAGGGCTCTTCTTTTCCGGGATATTTTTGAAATGAGAAAGAAAAATCCGGGAATAATTTCCCACCGGGACTTTCTTGCTTTTGTGCAGGCGAGTTTTTATGATGATATTATGAGGTGGATGGAGCACGGAAAAATACTGAAGAAAGAACTGGAAGAAAGAATTAAAAATTATCCCGGATTCAAAGGGGAGCGGCTTCTTTTGACCGGAGCTCCCGTAATATTTCCGAATTTCAAGATTCTTTCCGTTATAGAAGATCTGGGCGCGCTTGTTACGGTGGACGAGCTTTGCTCCGGGACCCAGCGCCTCTGGGATTACTCCGAGCCGGATGAATGGACGATGGAGGGCATGCTTGAAGCTCTGGCTTCCAGGTATATGCTTCCGTCTACCTGTCCCTGCTTTACTACAAGTTATGACAGGATTGACAAACTTTTGCATCTGGCGGAAGAGTTTAAAGTGGATGGCGTGGTTTATCACGACCTCAGGCTTTGCCAGCTTTTTGATATGGAGAGGAACCTTGTCGCCAAGGTCCTTGCGGACAAAAACATTCCCGTTATTACGATCCATACCGAGTACTCGCAGGAGGATACGGAGCAGGTAAAAACAAGAATAGAAGCGTTTTTAGAGATGATCAGGAGTAACGTATGATAAAAGCAGGGATAGATGCCGGCGCCAAATTCCTGAAATTGGTCATAATGGAAGACGGGAAGCTTCTGGCAAAGAGTATGGAAATTTGCGGGACGGACCTTACTCCCGCGTTAAATACTGCTTTTGATAAAGCCCTTAAAGAAGCTGGTGTTTCAAAAGACAAGATAGAGAAAGTGAAAACCACAGGTGTGGGCGGGGAGCTTCTGACCCTTGATTGGATAAAGATCGAAAAAGCCAATATTGTCGGTGCGATAGCGAAATCAGCCGTATATTTTTTTCCGGGTGCCCGCGCGGCAGTGGATGTCGGCGCCGAGGATTGCCGGGTCGCAAAATGCAATGAAAAAGGCGGCTTAACTGAGTTTGCTTTAAATGATAAGTGCGCCGCGGGAGCAGGGCTTTTTCTTGAAGCGGTAAGCAGGGCCCTGGAAATAAAAGCGGAAGAAATGGGAACGCTTTCTTTAAAAGCAGAAAAATCCATTACGATGAACACCCATTGTGTTGTGTTTGCAGAATCCGAAGTGGTATCTTTGATTCATAGGAAAACTCCAAAAGAGGAGATTGCGAGGGCCTCTTATGACGCTATCTCCGGCCGGGTGGTTTCCCTGATAAGAAAAATAGGAATAAACGGTGAAATTGTAGTTTGCGGCGGGGTTGCCAGAGATGCGGGTTTTATTGCCTCGCTTAAAAGAAAAAGCGGTTTAAATCTTCTTATCCCCGAACTTCCTGAGTTTGCGGGAGCTATTGGAGCGTGTCTGTGAGCGAAGAAAAAAAAGAGTTCTGGAGATGGAAAGAGATAAGACAAACGATCTCGGGTCTTGACGCAAAAATTGCCAAAGTTATATCTGCAGGTATAGACATCGGCTCTATTGGCTCTAAATGTATTGTCATGCTGGACGGTAAAATATTCCTCCGCGGTATTATGAGAACGGGTGCCGATAGTCCGGATTCTGCCAGAAGAGTTCTTGATTTTGCGCTTCAAGGCTCGGGGATAAAAGCTGAAGATATAAATTATCTTGTCGGTACGGGTTACGGCAGGGTTAACGTACCTATGGCAAAAAAAACAATTACGGAGATCTCCTGTCATGCAAGAGGCGCTAACTATATCTGGGGTCCGACCGTGAAAACGGTTTTGGATGTAGGCGGCCAGGACATTAAAGCTATAAAGATAGATGAAAAAGGAAATACCCTTTCATTTCTTATGAATGATAAATGCGCGGCAGGCACGGGCAGGGGTATGGAAGTTATCGCCGACCTTCTGTCGCTTCCTATTGAAGAACTAGGGGATATTTCCCTTACCGTTTTGGAAGATCCGACCCCTGTTAACTGCACCTGTGTTATCTTTGCAAAATCAGAAGCGCTCTCGCTTCTAAGGAAGGGATGGACGAAGGAAAAAGTATTGGCGGCTTATTCCCTGGCGATGGCGCAAAGAATGCAGAGTTTGCTTAGAAAAGTCGGACTCGAGAAGGATTTTGTAGTTACCGGCGGCCAGTCCAGAAATAATGGAGTGGTTTCAAGGATAGAAAAGCTCATAGGTTTTAAAAGGCTGCTGCCTCCGCCTTTTGAAGAAAACGGGAAAGATCCTATGTGTGCGGGTGCCATTGGCGCGGCAATTTATGCAAAAGAATTATTCGAGAAGGGAAAATGATAATTCATTACGGTTATGAAGATAACTCCGGCAAGTTCTATGTAAGTATTAACGGTTTTAAATGCGATAATTGCGGTATCTGCCTGGAAAAATGTCCTGAAAAGATCCTTGGCGAAACAGTGATAATGATAGAACTTGATGACAAAAAAGTGGCAGCCGTAAAAGAGGAATTCAGAAAAGAGCTGAAATATACCTGCGCCAAATGCAGCAGGGAAAAAGAACCCTGCCGGACTTCCTGTCCAAAAAAAGCAATAGCAGTTTCTTACGAACCGAAAGGTACCTAGAATGAAAATAAGAATTTCTTTTCTTAGAACTCTTATGCAATTTGTTGCCGCAATTTTTATACTTTATGGCGGCTGGTTGATCTTTGACGGAAGAAAAGCGTATCTTTCCCCGGCTTTTGCGGTGAGTCAGGCTCCGCAGGAGTTCAAAAGCGCCACGTTCACAAAAAATGTGGCTCCCTATAACAATCCGTATAATCTTTATCTGGAGTTTAAAAGCTGCAGATATGCGAGAGGAACAGGGCTTTTTCGGGCTTGCTCCTACCATCTTATCCAGGAATCTATAAGCTGGAAAGACGGGATAAGAATGTGGGGGCCGTACCTTCTTTTATTTCTCGGGCTTGCCATAATTTTCGGCAGGTTCACCTGCGGCTGGATCTGTCCCATCGGATTTATTCAGGATATTCTCCAGAGAATAAGAAAAAAAACGGGTATAAGGTCGCTTAAAATTCCGGAAAAAGCGGCGAAAATAGCGAAATATTCCGCTATGGTGTTTTTCTTTGCAATTGTACCTGCTCTCTCCTTTGCGGTAACAATAAAATCCCTGCCGTGGGAGATCAGGGACGGCCTTTATCTTGCGGGCTGTCAGGTCTGTCCTGCGAGGGTTATTTCTGCTTTACTTACCGGCTATCCGGTCACGCTTGATCTCTTCCGTCCGGTATTTGTATATTTCTTTATAATCTGTCTTCTCTTAACCGCCGTGGTTGCGGGAAGTCTTTTTGTGAACAGGTTTTGGTGCAGGATCTGTCCGAACGGGATAATGCTTTCCTTTTTCAATACCGGAAAAGTGCTTGCCAAAAAGAAAGACCTCTTAAAGTGCAACAGATGCGGAGTCTGCGCGAATAACTGCACGATGGATACTGCGTTCGTCTATAATGAGAAAAAGAGGGAGACGGTGGACCATCCTAACTGTATAAATTGTTTTAAATGTGTTGAATCCTGCCCGGAAAAAGCCGTAAAAGTTAAATTTTTCGGTAAAAGGATCTTTTGATCATGGATGCATTCTTAAGCGGAATATTAACAGGGCTGGCTACGGGGGCAGGATGTGTGGTTACCTGCGTGCCGGTACTTTTGCCTTATCTGGTTTCCGAAGGCGAAAACTATAAAAAATCCTTAAGACCTCTTGTAGAATTTCTCGCGGGAAGGTTTGTTGCTTACACGGCGATCGGCCTGTTATTTGGTATTATCGGAAAAGCCGTAATAGCCCCGGGCTCAAAAATGCCGTATTTACTTTTGATAATTTCAGGGGTCATTCTTCTTCTCTACGGTTTAGTTAAACAATTCCCGGAAGCAAAATTATGCGCTTTTGCCGGGAAAAGTTCCGTTTTTCCCCGCGCGCCGTTCTTCAGCGGAGTTCTAATGGGAGTTAATATCTGTCCGCCGTTTGCCGCAGGGTTAACGCAGATAATCTCCAATGGCAGCATTTTTTCTTCCTTTGTTTTTATGACAGGGTTTTTTCTTTCCACATCTCTTTTTCTCCTGCCGCTTTCAATATTTTCCCTGCTTGGCAAGACCGGTAAAATAAGATCTCTGGCAAGAATAATATCAATTCTTGTCGGGATCTATTTTATTGTTTATGGGACTGTTCTATATTTCTAAAAAACCGATGCTTTTTTGTTATTTTGAACCCGTAAAATAAGGTATAATGTAAAACAGTCATATTTAGAAAAACCGGAAAGGGCAAACACAAACAATGTATAATAAGATTTTGATAGTCAAACATGTTGAAAATGAAGGAGCAGGGACGCTTGAGACTTTTTTTAAAGGCAGAGGTTTTGTGCCGATAATTCTTGAACTGGCAAAAGGGGAGTCTTTTCCTGAAGACGTTAAAGAGTATAAAGCCGTAATAGTGATGGGCGGCCCGATGAATGTTTACGAAGAAGAAAAGTATTATTTTTTAAAAGAAGAAAATATATTTATAAAAGAAATTCTAAAGGAGAAGATACCTTTTCTCGGTGTTTGTCTCGGAGCCCAGCTTCTGGCAAAGGCGCTCGGAGCTAAGATAAAAAAAGCTCCGATGAAAGAAATCGGATGGTATGAGATAGACCTTACAAAAGAAGGGGAAGGGGATCCCATATTTAAAAATACCAGACAAAAATTCAATGTTTTCCAGTGGCATGAAGATATGTTTGAGCTTCCGAAAAAAAGCACACTGCTCTCGGTTTCTGATAACGGAATAAACCAGGCTTTTAAGTACGGTGAAAACGCCTATGGTTTTCAGTTCCATATAGAGGCCACCCCTCAGATGATTGAAAGCTGGCTTAAAAACGAATTGCTGGCAGAAGAGCGTTCCAAGATAATATTAGAATCCTATAAAAACAAAGTAGAATACGAGCGTCGCGCCCACGTGATATATTCAAATTTCTTAAAAACGTTGTAAAATCCTTTTACTTTGTCTGTGTATCTTGTCTAACCCTAAAAACGAAATAGGAATATGCAAATTAAAGCATAGAAAAACATATATGGTTGTTTCTTAATCAGCGGAATCGAACCCGAAATCCCACTGAAATATTAATATTCTTAATGTCAATAACGGTACACTTTCTACTTCGGATTTCGGGTCTAAAGTTATACTGGCAAAAAATTTACCATTCTTGTATAATATACAAACGTATTTAAGGTTAAAGAACATCGGAAAAAATGAGTGATTTTGGCGTAAGTATAGAAAAGAGAACCTCTCTGGAAGCCAGTATGGCTAAGTTTGGTATCAAAGAGAGCGAAATTGTTGAGAAGTTCCTCCGTTCCGGCGGGCCGGGCGGGCAGAATGTAAACAAAGTAGAGACTTGTGTTTATTTAAAGCATTTACCTACGGGTATCGAAGTAAAATGCCAGAAAGAGAGGTCTCAAGCGAAGAACAGGTATTTTGCCAGGAAGATACTTGTAGGTAAAATAGAAGCCAAGATACTGGGAAAACTTTCTGCAGAGTCCAAACTGGCGTATAAAATAAAAAAACAAAAGAAAAGAAGGAACAGAAGAGCCAAGGAAAACATCTTACACGACAAGAAATTTAACTCCGATAAAAAGAGTTTAAGGTCGGAGAAAATTAATTACTAAAAATACAAATTCGATCCTCCAAAGAGACTGGCGGACGACTATATCTATTATATTAAGGTAAGTCGAGTTAGAAACAAATTCGAAAAAGAAAAAGAGAAAAAAAGTAGTTGAATTAGTCTTTTTGTTTGGAATTTGGTATTTTTTGGTTTTGTTTCGAGTTTAGAATTTAGTGCTTCGAATTTGATTTTAAAGGGGGTTTTATGAAGAAGTTGGTAATGGTTTTGATAGCGTTGGCAGTAGCAGTATCACCTGCTCTGGCGGGTAACAAGAAAAGAATAGCGGTAATGGATTTTGAAGATAAAGCCCAGGGACAGCACGGCGGGTGGCATAATCCCGGGAAAGGAATGACAGACATGCTGGTTACAGCTCTTACAAAATCCGGTAAATATTCCGTTATAGAGAGAGAAGCGCTTGAAAAAGTGATGAAAGAACAACAGATCGGCGCTACCGGTATTATTTCTGCTCAGACTGCGGCCAAGATGGGACAGGTTCTCGGAATACAATATATTGTGACCGGAAGTATTACTGAGTTCGGTATTAAACAAAGCAAGCTCGGAGTAGGAAATTTAGGCGGTCTTTTCGGTGTCGGCGGCGGAGTAGATACCAGAACCAATACCGCGAAAGTGGCTTGTGACATAAGAATGATTGATACTTCAACCGGCGAGATTCTTAAAGCAGAAAAAGGCGAGGGTGAAGAGTCCAGCACCGGTGTTTCCGTTGATTTGAGCATAGCGCCGTCGGTGGATTTTGGTAAAGACGGTTTTGATGATACAGTCATCGGTAAAGCAGTAAGAAAAACCATAGAAAGCGTTTCCAGACCTCTTATAGAGATGGCGGAGAATTTCCCCTGGTCCGCAAGGATAATGAAAGTCGAAGGGAAAAAAATGTGGCTTAACTCAGGAAAGAAAGATGAAGAAAAAGAAGGAAGAAATTTCGGTATTTTCAGAAAAGGTGAAGATCTTATAGACCCGGAAACAGGCATATCTCTTGGCTCATCGGATACCAAGCTTGGTACCGGCAGAATAGTTAAAGTAGAAGAGAAATATTCGATAGCAGAAACGGACGCGAAGGGTGTTACGAAAGAAGACTATGTGAAGGAAGAGCGGTAGCGGGTAGCGGGTTACGGGTGGCGAGTTAGTTGAAAGAAAGTAGCGAGTAGCGAGTAGCGGGTTACGAGTTACGGGCAAAAGCTTGAAGATAATAATATCGGCTGATGCCGGGTGATGTTTGCAGGCGATAGCCGCCGCAAAAATGAGTTTGATATAATAATACCTCATTATACGCTTTTCGCACTCGTAACTCGTGACTCGATACTCGTAACGTTATTTACAACGTCAGGGGTGACGTTAAAGGATAGGGAGAGATGGCAAAAACTGTTGAAGAACTTGAGATATTTCAAGAGTCAAGAAAACTGGCGAAAGAAATATATAGAATTACTAAAAACGGAGAGTTTAGCAAAGATTATTCTCTTAAAGACCAGATACGGCGGTCGGTAGTTTCAATAATATCTAATATCGCAGAAGGTTTTGAGAGAAAGTCACGTGTAGAGTTCGCACGATTTCTCTCAATAGCCAAAGGCTCCTGCGGTGAAACAAGGGTGCAGCTGATTGTAGCATTGGATCAAAATTATGTCAGCGAGCCGGAATATGAAGTACTAAATGAAACCTGCCTGAAAATAGGCAGAATGGTCGGGGCTTTTATTGTGTACCTAAAAAAAAGTAGCGAGTAGATTAAAAGAAGGTG
>MFGS01000180.1:22360-25619 GCA_001778355.1 Candidatus Firestonebacteria bacterium RIFOXYA2_FULL_40_8 | reverse complement strand
ATTTGCAGGCGATAGCCGCCGCAAAAAGTGCTGTTATTATAATCATAACTCATAATAAGCTTTTCGTACCCGTAACTCGTAACCCGCTACCCGTCACGTTACTTATAATTAAAAGAATAGAAGGAAGCTGTCATTAGAAACGCTGAAAAGAAACCAATACATATCGAAAATACTGTCTTCGTAGTTATAGACTTCGAAACTACGGGGCTCAGTCCTAAATATGGCGATGATATCTGTGAAGTGGCTGCGGTTAAGCTTTTAAACGGCGAGATCACAGCCACTTACAGTAAGCTTGTAAATCCCTGTTGCCCTATCTCTCCCGGTGCTTCTGCTGTGAATAATATTACAGACGATATGGTAAGAAATGCCCCTAAATTCCATGAGATATATGAAGAGTTTATTGCTTTTATCGGAAACGGGGTTATAGTCGGTCATCATCTGCCGTTTGATATGAGTTTTTTAAAGGTGAAATTGAATCAACTGGGCAAGCCCGAACTGGAAAATGACACGCTAGACACCTTAAGACTTGCAAGAAAAATGTGGCCGCACTTTCCATCCTTTAAACTCCCCGCGCTTAGACGTCAATTTTGCATAGAGATAAAAGACGAGCATAGAGCCCTCGGCGATGTAGTCGCCACCGCCTCACTACTACGCATTATTCTCGAATATCACAAGAAGAACGGAAAAAAAGAGATATGCTAGATCTCCTAGCCTTTAGGACCAAGCACCCAGAACCTGTTTTACTTGTTTCATTCTAATAGTTTTTCTGTGCAAAGTGACATCTATGAATTCATGTCCCCAGATACGACCTAAAAATAAAGCACGCTATTGACAAAGTGTAGCTTATATGCTACACTTTGTCAGATGACATTAAAGAATGTAATATTTTATAATACTAATAACAGAGAGCCGGTGACGGAATGGATAGAGTCCCTCGATAAAACTACGAGGGCGCGGATATTTGTCAGGTTAGACAGATTAAGGAATGGCAATTATGGGGATCATAAAAGATTTAAAGGTATAGTAGAATTAAGACTGCATTTTGGCAAAGGATACAGGGTCTATTTCGGCGAAGACGGAAAGGATATTGTTCTTCTTCTTACGGCGGGAGATAAAAGTTCCCAAAAGAAGGATATTGCAAAAGCGCTTGTTTACTGGGAGGGTTACAATGAAAAAAAATAAATATAGAGAACTGGAAGAAGTTAAAATCGAATACTATTCTAAGCATCCTGATGAAATATCGGAGTATATCGGGGCTGTACTCGAAGATTTTCAGGAAAAAGGCGATAAAGAATCTTTTTACAGGTCACTTGCTATTTTGGCGAAAGTACACGGCGGGTTTACAAAAATCTCCAGGGAAACCGGCCTTAACAGAGAAAGTTTATATAAGGCCTTGTCCTCAAAAAGCGACCCGAGATTTTCTACTGTATTACAAATTCTTCACGCTATGGGGATAAAATTAAAAGTAGCCTGAGCTAATCTAATATTTGCTTTTCCCAGTCCTCCAAAATTTAACTTTGGAGAGATCTCGTTCGCAACAATGCTTGTTTCGAGACCTTGCTGTAGGCGGGTCTTAAGGCTGAAACCTAGTATCCGCTTTTTACTTTTTCAACGCCAATTGCTTACCAAACTCCAGATACTTCTCCACCAGTGCCGGTGTTTTAGCTTCGGCGTAGATGCGGAGTATCGGTTCCGTGCCGGATGGGCGAAGGACCAGCCAGGAGAGGTTGTTCATGGTGTATTTTGTGCCGTCTTCGCGGGTTATGCTTTTTACGGGGACTCCGAACATCTTCTCGGGAGTGAACGCGGCGATGTTTGCGAATATTTTATCTCTTTGTTCCGCGGGGTATTTAATATCCAGCCGGTTGTAGCAGAACTTTCCGTATTTCTTTTCCAGGTCGAGGAGAAGCTCGCTGGGCTTTTTTCCTGTTTCGGCAATCATTTCAAGAAGCATGAGACCGAGAAGTATTCCGTCTCTTTCGGGGAGATAACCTTTTACACCGATGCCGCCGCTCTCTTCAGAGCCGATAAGTATATCTTCTTTTATCATGAGGTCGGCGATATTTTTAAAGCCGATGGGAGTGTAAAACCTGCGGAGTCCGTTTCTTTTTGCTATAACCTCAGCAGCGGAAGTCGTTGCCGTAGTTATTACCACTCCGCCGCGCTGGTTTTTGTTTTTAAGTAAGTGTTCCATTAGGAGAGGCATGACGTGCTGGGTGGAATAAAAAATACCTTTATCGTCAATTATGGCGAACCTGTCGCCGTCGCCGTCCGTCACCAGTCCTATGGCAGCTTTTTCTTTCTTTACTGCGGCTTTTGCATCACTCAGGAGAAAATCAAGAGGCTCCGGTTTTACCCCGCCAAACATTGCATCCCTAAAGTGGTGAAGGGGAAATAATTTAAGTTTTGAATGTTTTAATATTTCAAGAAGGAGACCCTGGGAAGAACCGTACATCGGCTCAATTACAACTTTAAACGTACTTCTGTTCAGTTTCTTCATATTGACAAAGGTTTGAATAAAGGCCAGATAGGCCGCAGTTAAATCGGCTGTTTTGTACTCTTTCAGGCCTTCTTTTACCGGATTCTTAAAGAGGAAGGATTCTACGCCGTTAGTTTCTGTTTTTGAAGCGGAAGCGCCGTTACCGGTTTTTATCTTAAACCCGCTGTATTCATAAGGATTGTGCGAAGACGTGATCATTATTCCAAAAAAGGCCTTCTTGTTCACTACGCCATACGAGACCGTCGGAGTTGTAACTGCGGTGGAAGCCAGTGTAACGTCAAAACCGTTTGAAGCCAGGACATCGGCGGCTATTGCGCCGTATTTTTCGGAAAAAAAACGGAGGTCATAACCGATTATTACTTTTTTATTTTTTCCGCAAACTGTTTTAAAATAATCAGCCGTGGCTTGCGCGACAGCTTTTAAATTAGAAAAGGTAAAATCCTTTGCGATTATTCCCCGCCAGCCGTCTGTTCCGAATTTAATCTCCATCAAAAAGCTCCTTTGCCCGTAAAGAGCACGATAATTGTTTTACAAATTATATAAATATCAAAACAAAAATTTGTATGTTTTGTGTAATATACATCTAATCTTAATTTTTTCGGGATAGTCAGTTCGGCCCTGCCGTTTACCTGGGGAAAACCGGTAATGCCCGGCCGAATAGAAAGTACCTGTTTTTGAAAAGCCGAATACTCCTTTACGATCTCCGGTATCTCGGGTCTCGGACCCACAACGCTCATAGAACCGCCGAGGGTGTTAAAA
>MFGS01000180.1:18014-22352 GCA_001778355.1 Candidatus Firestonebacteria bacterium RIFOXYA2_FULL_40_8 | reverse complement strand
GAATTCATCTATGCTTGTTTTTCTAAGTACAGCTCCTAACTTTGTAATACGGGTGTCATTTCGTTCTGTTAATCCGGGGCCTATCTTTTCTGCATCAGGTACCATGGTCCGGAACTTATATACAAAAAACTCCTTACCGTTTTTTCCGATCCTTTTATGTTTGAATAAAACAGGTCCCTTTGAGGTGAGTTTTACCAGTAAGGCGGTTAGAATTAACCCCGGAGAAAGGAGAATTATCATAAATACCGAGAACAATATATCGAAACTGCGCTTTAACATATCACCTTTTATATTTCTTCGCGATTTCTTTTACGGTTGCAGCCACATAACTGACATCTTTATCGGACATTGCCGGATAAATGGGAAGAGATAAACTTTGTTTGTACAATTTTGTCGCCACCGGAAAATCGGATGGCTTAAAACCGAATTTCTTTCTGTAATAAGGATGGAGGTGGGCAGGGATAAAATGCACACTGGCCCCGATGTTGGCTTCCTTTAATTTTTCTATAAAAGTACTCCGGTCAATTTTTAATATATTTTCGTTAATTTTAAGGACAAACAGATGCTGAGCGCTTCTTTTATCTTTAAAAGTAAAAGGTACCGAGATTCCGTCAACGAGATTAAGTTCCTTGGTGTAAAAAGAAGCAATGGCCTCACGTCTCTTTAAAAGCCGGCTGTCTTTCTTTAACTGCTCCAGACCGATAGCGGCTGCGATATCCGTCATATTATATTTGTACCCGGGGTAAGCCACTTCATAATACCAGTTTCCTTCCGAAGTGTACCTTTTCCAGGCATCTTTGCTTATGCCGTGAAGTCCAAGAACAGAGATAAGGTCTCTAAGCTTTTTAGACCTTGTGGTGACCATACCGCCTTCACCGGTGGTAATATTTTTAGTGGCATAAAAGGAGAAAACCGCTGCATCCCCGGTGTAACCTGAAATATCGCCGATTTGCCTGCCTTTATATTCAGCGGAGAGCGCGTGAGCGGCATCTTCGATAACATATGCTTTCTTTTTTTTGGCAATTTTAAGTATCTCCTGCATATCGCAGGGTAATCCTGCAAAGTGGACCGGAATGATTGCTTTTATCTTCTTGCCGTTTGCCTTGCTCTCAATCTCTTCGGGATTAATATTATAATCGTCCTCTTTTACATCGGCAAAGATAAGGTTAGCGTTATTTTCCAGGACGACATTATAGGTAGCGCAGAAGGTGTAAGGCGTAGTTATTACATTATCACCTTTTTTTATACCCAAAGCCGCAAGAGATAAAAAAAGACCTGCGGTCGCGGAATTAAGCGCCGCGGCATGACCGCCGTTTACCTGTTTACAAAAGTTGTTTTCGAATAATTTTGTTTTTGGACCTGTTGTAAGCCAGCCGCTTTTTAGAGTGTCAACAACGCTGTTTATCTCTTCTTTTTCGATAGCCGGCAGGGCAAAAGGTAAGAACTTGTTTCTCTTTATCATTTGTTATTCCTTTTTGGCTGAAAGGAGGGGACAATTGATTTTATAAGAGCTTCTGCAGGTTTTCTTTCGAAATCCTTTGATTCCGCCAGAGCGATTAGTTTTTCTACCAGGCCGTTGAATTTCTTTTCATTAATAACTTCCGGCGTGGCAATAAATATTTTTCTATGGGAAGAAGAAGATATTCCTTCCTCTTTTGTGAGAGTTTCCTCGTAGAGTTTTTCCCCGGGTCGAAGTCCCACATATTCAATCTTAATATCAACATCCGGAGTATAGCCGGAAAGTTTTATAAGGTCTCTTGCTAGATCATCAATTTTAACGGGCTTTCCCATATCAAGCACAAATACGTCGCCGTTTCCGCCCATACTTCCCGCTTGCACCACCAGCTGGGCGGCTTCTTCTATGGTCATGAAAAAGCGGATGACTTCGGGATGGGTAACCGTTACCGGACCGCCTGCGGCAATTTGTTTCTTAAAAAGAGGAACGACACTGCCCCGGCTTCCGAGTACATTTCCGAAGCGTACGGTCATAAATTTTGTTTTCGTCTGCTTTTTGGAAAGCGCCTGCACAACCAGTTCGGCTATTTTCTTAGTGGCACCCATAATACTTGTAGGATTTACCGCTTTATCCGTAGAGATCATTACAAATCTGTCAACTCCGTATTTTACCGAAAGCTCCGCCATGTTTTTGGTTCCGGCAATATTGTTCTTTATCGCCTCTTCCGGATTATGCTCCATAAGCGGCACATGTTTGTAGGCGGCTGCATGAAAAACAACATTAGGAGAGTATTTTTTAAAAATATACTCCATTTTGTTCGGTTCTTTTACGTCTGCGATGACAGGAATTATCTTAACCGGCATGTTGTTGGGGTGAAGTTTATTTAATTCCATCTCCATACCATAAATGGAGTTCTCACCCTGTCCGACCAGAATAACTGTTTTGGGGTTGAACCTCAAAGTCTGTCGGGTGAGTTCGGAACCTATTGAACCTCCGGCGCCGGTGATCAGTACAACATTTCCTTTTATATAATGAGAGATCTCTTTTGTGTCCAGTGTTACGGTCTCTCTTCCAAGCAAGTCTTCGAGCTCTACCTCTCGGATATGGGAGATAGAGACATTGCCGTCTATTATCTCTTTATAGCCGGGAATTATTTTATAGTGTATGCCAAAATTAGAAAGCCGGGCGCAAATCTCCACGAGTTTTTTAATAAAGGAAGGCGATGCAGAGGGTATGGTAATGATTATTTGCTCAATCTTTAATTCTTTTGCCAGCTCTTCCAGTTCTTCGGAGTTGCCCATAACTTCTATACCGTTTATGGTACTGTTTTTTTTGTGTTTATCGTCGTCAATAAAACCGACAAGGGCGTATCCTGAGGTGGGGCTGTTTAGAATGTCCCGGGCCAGAAGAGTACCTGCTTCTCCGGCGCCGATGATAAGCGTCCGCTTTCCTTTTTTAATCTGCCTTAGAAAGAATAAATGAGGCCTGATTGCGGGAAATATTCTATATCCGAGAAGGAAAGATAAACATAAAAACCAGTCGATTAAGAGAACTGCTCTTGGAAAGGAAAGGTTTCTGTTAAAAAAGACCGCGGAAACAAAAATTGCGGAACCGACGGTAATAGCTCCGGTTAAGCTTAACATATCTTTAATACCGGAGTACTTCCATATTATATTGTAGATCTTGAAGCTTAAAAGAATGATAAGCCGTGATACGGTGGTAAAAATGAAGATTTGCCCGAGGTGTTCCGTGTATTCCTTGACACCCTCAAACCGTATTATAAATGCAAGTAAAAGCGAGAGGTTGATAAAGACGATGTCAAATAATATGTAAAGTATAGCTCTCTTTCTCATAATTAGCCTGATTTTAGCACAAAGCAGAGGTATTCTCAATTACTTTTTAGTCCCCGAAATCAATAAAGAGGGGTAACTATTTCGGGTTGATTCCACCTCCGCCAGTTATACAGGGCGGATCTGTCGAAGAGATTGCAAAGCTACGGGATTCTCCGCCCTTGGCGAGATCTCACCTTAAGTGGACACTGATTATGCAATAGGCGTGAAGGTTTTGTGAAGTTCTACTTCGTTTTTAGGAAGTATATTTTCTGTTTCTTATTTCGGGAGATATTATGGTAGAATCAGAACCATGAAAAAATATATTGTACTTGCGTCCGAATCCCCTAGAAGGAAAGAACTCTTAAAGAGAATGGGGCTGACTTTTAAAGTAGTTCCGCCTGATATTGAGGAAAAATTGGGGAAAAGATTCATGGCGAAATCCTTAAAAAGAGTAGCGCTTCAAAAAGCGGCTGCAGTTGCTAAAAGAGTGAAAAACGGTTTGATTATTGCCGCGGACACAGTAGTCGTTGTAAAAGGCGTTATATACGGAAAACCCGGAACAATTAAAAAAGCCAGAGTAATGATCAAAACCTTAAGTGGGACCACGCAGAACGTCTGGACTTCTGTTGCCGTGATAGATAAATATTCCGGAAAAAAAGAAGTTAAAACCTGCGTGTCGAAAATAAAAATGAAATGTCTCTCGGAAAAAGAAATAGAATATCTTGCCGCAAAAAATCTTGATAAGGCTGGCGGCTACGGCATCCAGGAAGATGACAAATATCTGACGGTACTGGGAGGTTCGCGAACAAATATCGTAGGACTCCCGACGGAATTGCTCTCAAAAATGCTGAAAAGTTTCGGAGTGAAGTCGAAACCGATAGTGAAATACAGGTTCTGAAAGAACAGCAGGGACAGCAAGTACAGTAAAAGAAGAAAAAGAAGGAAAGGAAGAAAGTACAGTGAAAAGAGCAATTCATAAAATTGAATGGTTCGAGATTTTAGCTGAGCATCTGCGCCTCTAAGCCTCCGAGCCTCAAATTCCGGGAGGAA
>MFGS01000180.1:0-17959 GCA_001778355.1 Candidatus Firestonebacteria bacterium RIFOXYA2_FULL_40_8 | reverse complement strand
CTTGCGCGGACCTGCATCTTTCGATTTATCTGGTATCTTGCGGGAATAACTTTGGTTTTGTGGATAAAAAGAAATTACATCAGGAAATTGAGTACGTGAAGAAATGGGTGGATATTGCGTATTATTTAGGTGCGCCCGTACTCAGGTTTTTTGCGGGACGACCGGTCCCTGAAGACAAAAGAGAAGCCGGCTGGGAATCTTTGATCTACGCCGTGAAAGAATGCGTAAAGTATGCGGAAAAAAAGGGTATTGTGTTTGCCGTTGAAAATCACAATCATGGCGGGTTCATCAGGACGAGCAAAGATTATTTCAGATTAAAAAAAGCAGTAAAATCTCCTTACTTTAAAATATGCCTGGATACCGGAAATTTCATTGACTTGTACAAGTCTATAGCTAAAACTGTAAAAGAAGCAGCAGTTGTACACGCCAAGATGTATAAAGTCGGAAGCGGAACAGAGAAACAATTAGATTACAAAAAAATATTTTCAATACTAAAGAAAAATAAATATAATGGATTTTTAAGCATTGAGTACGAGGGCAAAGAAAATGAATTCGCCGCGGGTAAAAACTGTGTGAAATATCTCAAAAGAATGATACAAAAATACAGTTAAAATGGTTCTAACGATTTGTATTGAAAACCTGGAAATAACTCTGTATAATGGAAAACCATCGAAAACGATGTAAAAATCGCGGGGTGGAGCAGTTGGAAGCTCGTCGGGCTCATAACCCGAAGGTCGGCCGTTCGACTCGGCCCCCCGCAACCAGAAAACAAATAGGCGCCGGAAAATATATCCGGCGCCTTTTTTCTTTGGCGAGTATGCTTGGTATAAAAATATTATTTTATTCCTGCCTTCTTCATTAAATCAGAAATCAAGCCGAATAATCGAATATATTGCATATGCAAGGTACAATAAATATTTCTATAAGTTTTCCTGATCAGCTATATTCAAACGTAATTAGAGGTTGAAAAAGAACAATAAACATCTATTAATATAATGTGCTGAAAATCACAACAAAAGCAGAAAAAGCATTATATAATAATGATTTGCATGTTTTATGGATGTTTACTTTATCTCCGCAATGTAGTATAATTTACATGTTAATTTTGTTAATGTGAAAAAATGAATATTAAAAGTAGAGATTCAAAATATCTAAAAGGGGCGTGTATGAAATATAATTTGCTGGAAAAAACGAAAGTAAGCGAACTCGTAAATGCTCTAAAGAAGAAGTACCGCGTGGTGGGGCCGAAGGAAAAAGAAAATCTCTTTGTCTACGGAGATATAGAAGACGCGGGGGAGATAAGGCTTGAACATAAACCGCCGATTCTTTCTCTTAAAAAATATTATCTGCCGCAGGAAGAACAGCTCCTCGCTTTTAAATTTAAGGAAGTAAAAGCGGTTCCTGTTGAAGTAAAAAAAGAAAACCTTGTTATCTTCGGCGCTCATACATGCGACATTACCGGCATAATCTGCCTCGATCATGCTTCTTCAATAGAGCCGAGGGATTCCAATTTTCATAAAAGGAAAAAGAATGTGTTAATTATAGGCATTGAATGCCTTCGGCCGTGTGATGAGCATGCGACTTGCGTGACAATGGATACTCACAATCCCAAGGGCGGTTTTGATCTCATGCTTACGGACGCAGGGAATAATTATATAGTACAGGTAAATTCTACCGAAGGTGAAAATCTGATCAACGAGTACAAATTTCTTTTTAAAGAAAGTGATGCAAAGTCGGAAGACGGTTTGATAAAAATGAGACAGGAAAAAGAAAAGTGGCCTAGGAGTCTTAAGGTAAAAACCGATGATCTGAAGAAAACGGTTGATTCCGGCTTGAAGCATAAAGAATGGGAGAGCGTCAAGGCCCGTTGCGTTTCCTGCGGTAACTGTACCAATGTATGCCCCACCTGCTACTGTTTTGATATTAAAGATGACGTGGATCTGAACCTGAATAACGGCACGAGGTCCAGAGTCTGGGATTCCTGCCAGTTGAAAGAATTTGCTGAAGTTGCGGGGGGAGAAAATTTCCGGAAAGATAGAAAGTCCCGCCAGCAGCACAGACTGCTCCGCAAGTTCAGTTTTTCCGTTGAAAAATATAACAGGTTCTTTTGTACAGGCTGCGGCAGATGTACAAGGGCTTGCATGGCGAAAATAAGCCTTTATGAAACCATGAATAATCTGGTAAAGGAGTAATTTATGGCAAATGATACCGTAATGGAAAAAGAGAAAAAAGCTTCTTTATACGAGCCCGTTGCCGGGAAAATAGTTTCGGTAAGACAGATGACAGAAACCGAAAAGTGGTTCAAGATAGAACTTGAAGGAAAAAAAGAACTTCATCATTGTCCGGGCCAGTTTGTAGAAGTGTCCCTGCTCGGGATCGGAGAGGCTCCTATCTCCATATCTTCTTCTCCTACACAGAGAGGGTACTTTGAGCTATGCGTGAGAAAAGCCGGTAAGATAACTACGGTTTTACACGGCATGAATGAAGGTGCTGAGATCGGGATCCGGGGTCCTTTCGGGCACGGTTTTCCCGTGGATGAACTTAAAGGAAAGGATCTTCTTTTCATTGCCGGCGGCCTGGGTATCGCGCCGCTTCGATCTCTGATTAATTTTGTTATAGACAAAAGGAAGGATTTCGGGAAGGTAACTATACTTCTGGGCTGCAAAGAGCCGTCCCAACTGCTCTATAAAGATGAAATTGAGAAATGGTCGAAACTTACCGATGTTGCTTTCAGATGCACGGTCGACAGAGGTGCTCCGGACTGGAAAGGAAATGTCGGACTCATTACCGAGCTTATTCCGGGCGTGGATATCGATGTTAAACAGACCTACAGCATAGTATGCGGGCCGCCGATTATGTACAAATTCGTCCTGGTTAAATTAATGGAAAAGAATATTCCGGAAAATCAGATACTTCTTTCCCTTGAAAGAAGAATGAAATGCGGAGTCGGAAAATGCGGGCACTGTCAGATCAATAAACATTATTGCTGTCAGGATGGCCCTGTATTCAGCTACGATAAACTTAAAGGATTGGAGGGCGCGCTATGAGCGAGACAAAAAAGAAAGTGAGGGTTGCGTTTTTTGATTTTGCTGATTGCGAAGGCTGCCAGCTCCAGCTGACATATCTGAACACGGCTCTTCTTGATATTCTAAACAGCATTGAAATAGTGAATTTCAGGGAAGTTATGCATGAAAGGTCCGAGGAGTATGATGTTGCCGTTATTGAAGGATCTATTACAAGGCCTCATGACGAGGAAAGGCTAAAGGACATCAGGGCAAAAGCTAAGATACTTGTTGCTTACGGAGCCTGCGCCTGCACCGGCGGTGTTAACGGGATAATGAGAAACCATACCGTTAAGGCAGCGCTTGAAACTGTTTATCCGGGAAGAAAGGACAAAATGGAAACAGGCCTGATCCGCGCGGTTGACCAGGTCGTTAAAGTAGACGCCTATGTTCACGGGTGTCCGATAAACCTCAATGAGTTTGCGGCGGTGCTTAAAGGCCTGCTTCTCGGCGCGCTTTATAAAGTTCCCGACTACGCGGTTTGTGTGGAATGCAAATTAAAAGAAAACGTCTGTCTTTATGAAAAAGGGCAGATCTGCATGGGGCCTGTTACAAGAGCAGGCTGTGGGGCTTGGTGCACCAGTAACGGCAATACCTGTTATAGCTGCAGAGGGCTGCTGGAAGATATGAACAAACAGGGCCAGCTTGATATTCTGGAGAAGCACGGGGTAACAGTGGAGATGCTTAAAGACAAGTTTAGCCTGTACAACGGGTGCAAATTGGAGGGGAATAAATGAGTAATATCACAAAGAAAAATCTCGATATTAATGTGGAATACTTGACACGCGTGGAAGGGCATGGGAACATAGTTGTTAATGTAAAGGAAGGCAAACTGGAAAAATGCCACCTCAATGTTATAGAAGCTCCGAGGTTTTTTGAACAGATGGTAAAAGGGCGCTCCATGTTTGAGGTTCAGCATATAACTTCGAGAATTTGCGGGATCTGCTCTACGGGCCATTGCCTCGCGTCAATTAAGGCTACCGAAGACGCAATAGGATTTACTCCTTCGGAGCAAACAAGAAAACTCCGCAAACTTGCCTTGCACTATGAAACCCTGGACAGCCACTTGCTTCATATATTATTCCTGGTTGCTCCGGACTGTGTCGGCGCGGAAAGTGTCTTTCCGATGATAAAAACCCATCCGGAAGTTGTGGTACTGGCTCTGAAAGTAAAGAAGATTTGCAGCGACCTTTGCGATATCTTACTCGGCCGGCATACTCATCCCATTACTTTAGTGGTCCGCGGTTTTACAAAGCTTCCGACCAGAAAAGAATTGGAAAAATCCAGGGAGCTGCTTGTTGAACTCGCGTCTGATTACGGAAAAGCCCTGGAAGTGATCAAAACTCTTAAACTCCCGAAGTTTGAGAGAGAGACGGAATATTTAGCTTTATCCCATCCGGATGAATACGCATTCCTTGACGGTAACTTGAAGTCTTCTGACGGCGGGGAAGTTACACCGCAGAAATATCTCGAGTTTGTTCATGAGTATTACGCGGATCATTGTACTTCAAAGCATTCAAAGAATAAGAGAACTTCCTATATGGTCGGAGCTCTGGCAAGATTTAACATCAATCATGAAAAATTACCAAAGAATGTTAGAGATCTGGCTGATCAACTGGGGCTTAAAGCTCCCTGCTATAACCCGTATATGAATACCGTGGCGCAGGCCGTGGAAACTCTCTTTTGCGCGCAGGATTCCATCAGGATCATTGATGAATTCCTGGCAAAAGGCATTAACAAGGATGAGGCGGTTTCCAGCTGGCCTTCAAAGAACGAAGCCGGTTCTTTTAAGATAAAAGCAGGCCGTGGTGTGGGAGCCGTTGAAGTTCCAAGGGGTGTTTTGTTCCATGACTACACGATAAACGGCAAAGGAATGATCGAAAAAGCAAATTGTGTCATCCCTACAAACCAGAATCTTTCTAATATGGATGATGATCTGAGGAAGATGATCCCGGAAATACTGGAAAAAACAAAAGAGGAGATAACTCTTCAGTCGGAGATGCTTATCCGCGCGTATGATCCCTGCATTTCCTGTTCCTGCCACATGCTTGATGTAAAGTTTGTGTGAAGAAAGAAAGAGCGGTAATAATCGGGATTGGAAGCGTACTTCGAAAGGACGATGCTCTCGGAGTACGGATCGTCGAAGTTTTTGAAAAGAAAAAGTTATTCGGAAAAAAAGCAAGGCTGGTATGCGGCGACATCTCCGGCCTTGATATTTTAAAGTATTTTGAAAAGCATGCTAAAATCATAGTGATTGACGCTGCCGATATGAAAACTCCTCCTGGTACGGTTAAAGCTTTCAGCCCTGATGAGATAATAACTAAAATAGAAGGCCCTTCCGGTTCTACTCACGGTTTTAACCTGACTCACACCCTGGAAATTGCCAAAAGCTTGAATATGGGGGATAATATCGTTATAATAGGCATTCAGCCCCTGGATACCTCTTTCGGGCTTGAATTATCGGAGAAAATACGGATATTATTTCCCCAAATAGTAAAGAAAACGACGAAAATAATAGATACTTTATTTTAGAATATCCGCTATCTGAAACTTCTCCCTTATTGGAATAATGATATGATAAATGATAATACACTTAAGTCAATATTTTCCAAAAAAGATGTCTGCATGCTTTTTGAGACCTGCCGTCCTGATAATCAGAACAAGACAACGTATTTATTTAGTAAACCTGTAAAATCGCTTATTTCATATGACCGGGCTTCAGCTGAAAAAGCGCTTGAGGAACTTGAAATACTAATAAAAAACAAATACTGGATTGCTGGATATTTTTCATACGAGCTGGGTTATGGCTTTGAAAAAGATTCCTTCCCTGTTGAATGTAAATATAAATTTCCGCTGCTGGAACTCTATGCTTTTGAAAAACCTGAAAAAAGCAGAACCTTAAAAAAAGACCTTCCCGCCGGACAAAAGGGTATAAAAGTTGGCGGAATAAAATTCAATATACCGTTTGAAAAGTACGGAAAAAATATCGCAAAAATTAAACATTATATTGAGAAGGGGGATGTTTACCAGATCAACTATACGGGTAAGTTAAAGTTTACTGCAAGCAGGGACCCGTTTCTGTTTTACCGCGGTTTAACCGAAAAGCAGCCGGTACCGTACTCGGCCTTCCTGAAGTTTAAAGATAAAACCGTTATTTCTCTTTCTCCCGAGCTTTTCTTCTCAGTAAAGAACGGAATAATCGAATCAAAACCTATGAAGGGGACGATGAATAGAGGAAGGGATTCGGCTGAAGATGCTGCTAAAATGAGAGAGCTTTCAAAAAGCGGCAAGAACAGAGCCGAGAATATCATGATAACGGACTTGATAAGAAATGATCTCGGGAGGATTTGTAAGACAGGCAGTATTGTTACTTCCGATATATATGAAGTGCAAAAATATAATACGCTGCTGCAGATGATAACTACGGTCAGAGGCCGGTTAAAGAAGGGAGCAACCTGGAAGGAAATCTTTAAAAGTATTTTTCCGGGAGGGTCTATTACCGGGGCGCCGAAAATAAGGGCAATGCAAATTATAAGAGAACTTGAAAAAGAAGATAGAAAGGTATACTGCGGCGCGCTGGGTTTTATATCTCCGGATAATAATGCAGTGTTTTCAATTCCCATCAGGACTATTCTTTTGGAAAAAAACAAAGGAGAGATGGGCATAGGGAGCGGAATTGTATATGATTCGAAAGCCGGGGAGGAATATGAAGAGGCTCTTTTAAAAGCAAAATTTTTAACGGAAAAAACGGCGGATTTTAAGCTGATTGAAACAATGCTATGGGACAAAAAATACATTCTTCTGATCGGACATTTGAAACGTCTGGAAAAATCAGCCGGGTATTTTAACTTTGCACGGGATATGAAAAATATAGCAGGACGGCTTAAAGCAGAAGAGAAGAAGTTTATCAGAGGCGGGAAATACAAGATAAGGCTTCTTTTATCAAGAACAGGCAATCCCGAAATATTTGTAAGTGAATATATCCCGGGAAGCAGTAAAAAAGAAAATGTTGTTATTTCAAAGCAGCGGGTCAACAGTGCAGACAGGTATCTGTATCATAAAACTACAATAAGAGACCTTTATGAAAAAGAAAGAGAAAAAATAAAAAATAAAAATATATTTGACGTAATATTTTTGAATGAAAAAGCGGAAATTACGGAAGGTGCTGTAACAAATATATTTATTCTTAGAGACGGGAAATACTTTACACCGCCTGTCTCATCGGGGCTCTTACCCGGCGTTTATAGGGATTATATGATAAAGAAAAAGAAAGCCGTTCAAAAGGTGCTGAAAATTAAAGATCTTAAAATGGCGGATAAGGTATATCTCGTTAATTCTGTTCGAGGAATTGTTGAAGTTAGCATTAAATATTAATATGTGAAGCGAAGTGCATAATAGCAAAACCCTCTCGTAGCCTAGCCAAATACCTGTACATACCATACATACTGTAATGCTATTGACATTGCGGAAATAGTATGTTATATTTGTGAAAAGCGTCACATAAAGGATGGGCAAAGGTATGAAAAAAGATAGGTTGCAGGCGGACTTAGAAGGTCTTGTCAGGAAGTGGAAGGATAAAAGAGGTAACCTGATAATGATTCTTCATAGTGTTGAGAACATTTACGGGTATGTGCCAAGAGATACGTCACTTAAGCTTTCACGGCTTCTTGACGTGCCTCTGGCAAGGATCTATGAGGTAATAACTTTCTATAACTATTTTAAGCTGGAGCCGCCGGGGAAACACAATGTTTCGGTCTGCATGGGAACGGCCTGCTATCTTCGTGACGCAGCTTCGCTCATAGAGGAAATAGAAAAGATTCTGCATATAAAAGAAGGCCAGACAACCAAAGATGAGATGTTCCACCTTGATGTTGTAAGATGTCTGGGATGCTGCGGTCTGGCGCCCGTGATGATGATAGACGAAAAAGTCTACGGCAAGGTTAAGAAGAATGAGGTCGTGGACATTTTATCCAAATATGTAAAAGAAGAGGAATAGCACATGAAAAAACTTACTAAGGGAGATATAGAGAAAGTTGATCCTGCGAAAAAAGATATCGGAAAAAACTGGATAAAAGTCGGAATGAGCACGTGCGGAGTAGCTGCCGGCGCCGGCGAAGTTTATCTTGCGCTCCTTGAAGAATCAAAGAAGAGGAACGTAGAAATAGATATCAGAAAGTGCGGTTGTCAGGGCGCGTGTTCGGCCGAGCCTTTGGTGGAGGTAAATGTGGAAGGCCTTCCAAAAGTTCTCTACGGCAGAGTCACAAAAGATGTTGCGATTACCATTTTAGAAAGACATGTAAGGAATAAAAAACTCCTGCATGATTATATCTTCGAAATCAACTAGGAAAGGACGAGAGCCATGGAAAAGAAAATAATATATCTGAGAGATACCGACTCTGCCCAGCAGGATCGGATAAACGATTTTTTCACTCTCTTCTCCAACGAACTCCGGGATACAAATCTTATCGAACAGGTTCAGCTTGTAAAGATAGCCGATATCGGCCTGTATGAAAAAGGTGTTACGGTTAAGATCCTCCCGGAAAATATAGTATACATCGGGATCAAGAATAATGATGTTAAAAAAATAATAGAAGAAACTATAAAAAATAATAAGATAATTAAAGAGCTGCTTTATGAGAAAAAATCGAAACAGATAAGGGCGGTGCTTAAAAACTGCGGATACATTGATCCTGAAAGCATGGAAGATTACATCGCTGCCGGAGGGTACAAAGCGCTGGTGAAAGTTCTCACGGAAATGAAACCCGAGAATGTAATTGATGAACTAAAAAAAAGCGGGCTCAGAGGAAGGGGCGGGGCGGGTTATCCTACCTGGATGAAATGGAATTTTGCCCGGGGTATGAATTCCCTGGAAAAATATGTTATATGTAACGGTGACGAGGGGGATCCAGGCGCTTATATGGACAGAAGCGTACTTGAAGGGGATCCGCATTCCGTTCTGGAAGGCATGATTATAGCCGGGTATACCATAGGTTCTTCAAAGGGGTTCTTCTATATCAGAGCTGAATACCCGCTGGCAGTGGAAAGGGTCCAGAAGGCGATAGATCAGGCTGCGGCTGCGGGTTTACTCGGCAGCAATATATTAGGCAGTAATTTTAATTTTGAACTTGAGATAAGGCTCGGGGCCGGAGCTTTTGTATGCGGTGAAGAAACGGCTTTGATAGCTTCAATAGAAGGAAAACGGGGCACTCCTCATCCGAGGCCTCCGTATCCTTCCGTAAAAGGGCTTTGGGATAAACCTACTATAATAAATAATGTCGAGACTCTTGCCAATATTCCCCAATTGATTGCGGGCGGCGGCGCGAAATTTGCGTCGATTGGAACGGAAAAAAGTAAGGGCACCAAAGTGTTTGCTCTTACGGGAAAGGTAAAGAACTCCGGCCTTGTGGAAGTTCCTATGGGTATTACTCTCCGCGAGATTATTTTTGATATTGGCGGCGGTATATTGGGCAATCGGGATATTAAAGCTATTCAGACAGGCGGACCTTCCGGCGGGGTTATTCCCCGGGAGTTCCTGGATACTCCTGTGGATTACGAAAATCTCGGCAAGCTTGGTTCTATAATGGGCTCCGGCGGTATGATCGCAATTGACGATACCGATTGTCTGGTCGATCTGGCAAAGTTCTATCTTAAGTTCTGTGTTGACGAGTCCTGCGGAAAATGTGCTCCATGCCGTCTCGGAGGTTATCAGCTTCTTCGTATACTTGAAAAAATATCGGAGGGCAATGGAGAATTGGAAGACCTTAATAAATTAAAGAAGATCTCTTATGCCATGCAAAAAGCTTCCCTGTGCGGTTTGGGCCAATCTGCGTCTAATCCCGTCTTTTCCACCATCAAATACTTTGAAGAAGAGTACAGACAGCATATTGTCAATAAAAGATGCCTGGCCGGGAAATGTAAAGCCCTGGTTTATTTTAAAATTCTTCCTCAAAAATGCAAGAAATGCGGGCTTTGCATGAAAAATTGTCCTTCAAATGCCATACTTGGAAGCCGCGAAGCCGGCTATGTTATAGACCCTCAAAAATGCATTAAATGCGGGGCTTGCTTTGATATTTGTAAATTTAAAGCTGTGATGAAGGAGTAATAAAAATGTATAAAATGATAGAAGCCAGGATCAACGGTATTATTGTAGAGGTTAAAGAAGGTACGACCATTATGGAAGCGGCAAAAAAAGCACAGATAAAAATACCTACTCTGTGCAAACATCCGGACCTTCCGCCCTCGGCTGCCTGCGGCCTTTGTATTGTGAAGGTAAAAGGTTCAAATAAAATGCTCCGCGCCTGCTGCACGCCGCTTGAAGATAAAATGGAGATAACCACGAATGATCCTGATATCGTAGAAGTAAGAAAAACGGTGCTCGAGCTGATCCTGTCCAATCATCCGAATGATTGTCTGAAATGCGGAAGAAATAATAACTGTGAACTTCAAAGTATGGCCGCGGATTTTGGTATCCGGGAGGATATTTTTGAAAAATTCTTAAGAGATATTCCGCGGGACGGAACCACCGGTACTATTGTGCTCGAACCGACAAAATGCATCCTTTGCGGGCGCTGTATTGAAGTTTGCCAGAAAGGCCAGGATGTATGGGCCCTTTCATTCCTTGAGCGGGGCATGGATACAAGGATTTCTCCGGCAGGAGATATCAAACTTTCGGAATCCCCGTGCGTCAAGTGCGGTCAATGTTCAGCGCACTGTCCTACAGGCGCGATATTTGAAAAGGATGATACACATCTTGTCTGGGATGCGTTAAAAAACAGCGATAAGTACTGCGTTATTCAGATAGCTCCCGCCGTAAGGGTCGCGATAGGGGAGGCCTTTGGAGTTGTTGGAAAGAATCTTACAAAAAAATTATACGCGCTTTTCAGAAGGCTCGGTTTTAAGGCGGTATTTGACACCAACTTCGGCGCGGATGTTACGATAATGGAGGAGGCGAGCGAGTTTGTTGAGCGCCTGGTGCACAAAAAGGGCGAACTTCCGCTTATTACTTCCTGTTGCCCGGCCTGGGTTGATTTTATGGAAAAATTCCATTCTGACATGATTAATCATTTTTCCACATGCAAATCGCCACATGAGATCATAGGCACTCTTTCCAAGACCTATTACGCGGAAAAAAACAAAATAGACCCGGCAAAGATATACATGGTCTCCATTATGCCCTGTACTGCGAAGAAATATGAAATTACCAGATCCGACGAAATGTTCGCCTCCGGATTTCAGGACATTGATGTTGCCATTACCACGCGTGAACTGGCGCGTATGATAAAACAGGCGGGGATTGATTTTATGAATTTGCCGGATGAAGAAGCAGACAGCCTGCTCGGTGATTATACGGGAGCCGGTGTAATATTCGGCGCGACCGGCGGCGTAATGGAAGCGGCTCTCCGGACAGCGTATAATCTTGTTACAGGTAAAGAGCTGGAAGATGTTAATTTTATTAAGACCAGGGGCCTTGAGTTCATAAAAGAAGCGGAGATAGATATTAACGGGACCAAAATAAGGATTGCCGTAGCGCACGGGCTTTCTCATGTCGAAGAAGTCCTAAACAGGATCAGACAGGCAAAGAAAGAAGGAAAAGAAATACCTTATCATTTTATTGAAGTTATGGCCTGCCCGGGCGGATGTGTCGGCGGCGGCGGTCAGCCATATAACGTTACAGATGCCTTGAGATTAAAACGGGCGGCAGCGATTTATCAGGATGATAAGGATAGGGAGTTGCGCTGTTCGCACAAGAACCCTTATGTAAAAAAACTATATAAAGATTATCTTGGAAAACCCCTGGGCGAAAAGTCGCATAAGCTGTGCCACACTGATTACAAAGCCAGGCCGATATATGTAAGGTGACAATTAAGTGAAACATAGTAGCAATAAGTTATACATTTTATCTCTCATAATAAGAAATATCTGTTATATTAAAAAATAGCAATGCTGCAAAGCGGAATATGCCTGTAATAACAATGCGTTCCATAGCGGGCGTATTACGCGGACGTAACTGAATTCACAATAATCTTGACATAAATGATAGAAACTGGTAAAGTACTCATTGTTAATGTGAAAGGTGGAACAATAATGTCAGAATCAAAAAGCTGTATATTAAGGCTCTGCAGGTACCGGAGAACGCTTAAAGATCTTAAAGAATTGGGTTATGTGAAGATCTTTTCGGATAATCTCGGTGAAGCTACCGGAGTGACCGCGACTCAGGTAAGAAAAGATTTCTCCCTTTTTGGAATTTCAGGTAATAAAAAAGGCGGCTATCTCATTGACAATCTTATCGAAAAAATTAACTACATTCTCGGAAAAGACGAAATCCAGAAGGTTATCCTTGTCGGTGCCGGAAATCTTGGAAGCGCTTTAACAAGATATAAAGGTTTTGAAAAAGAGGATATAAATATTGTCGCCGCTTTTGACGCCGATCCCGCAAAAAACGTAAAAGTTAATAACATCCAGGTTCACCCTATCAAGGATGTTTTTGATTATGTCAGGAATCATAAAGTAAGGGTTGCCGTTCTTGCCGTTCCTTCCATGGTCGCGCAGGAAGTAAGCGAGATACTTATTTCCGCAGGGATACGCGGAATTTTAAATTTTGCCCCCGTTACTTTAAAAGTTCCTGAACGGATAATAGTAAATAATGTGAATCTCGCAATCGAGCTTGAAAATGTTATTTACTATGTGAACGCAAGGGAACGTAATGAAAAACAGAATAAGACAAATCCCGTTCAAAGTTAGGCTGTTTCTAAGCTTTCTGCTGGTAATTATCATCATCGGCATTCTGATATTTACCTACGGAAGCTTTTTCATTTCCGATAATGTGTACGGCCGGGCCCAGCGCGAAGTTGCCAGAAATATTAATTCCGCGTGGAATGAATATAATAATGAAGTAGAAAATCTGAAGACCGTCGCGGATTTTGTCTCGGGAGCCCACTGCAGTGAATACCGCACCAATAAGGCCTTATTAAGCAAAATCAAAGAAAAGTACAAAATTGACTATATTGTTTTTACCCCTGCCATGCCGGATGAAAAAATAACGGAAAGCACCAGGCCCCGGGCAGAAACAAGGATAATTCCGGTAAAAGAGCTCAAAGAATTAAATAATAACCTTTCCGACAGGGCTTTTATAAAATCAAAAGAAACTGAAATGGCAAAAAAAATACCTGCAAGTGATTTAAAAGACGGGCTTGTAATGGAAGCTACTGCTTCCTACTTTGATGTAAAAAAACAGGAAAAGGGAACGCTGAAGATCGGAAAACTTCTGAACAGGAATTCAGAAATAGTGGATAAAATAAACAGCATTATTTTCGAAGATCAGAAGTACAGGGGCAAATCAATCGGGACAGTAACATTGTTCCTTAAAGACATAAGAGTTGCGACCAATGTGCTGACCTTTGACGGTGAAAGGGCAATAGGCACTCATATTTCCGAAAAGGTGTATGATGAAGTCATTACTAAAGGGAATAAATGGAGAGACAGGGCCTTTGTTGTAAAGGAATGGTATATTACGGCCTATGACCCGATTAAAGATTCGAAAGGCAATATTGTCGGCATACTATATATAGGCAGATTGGAAGCGCCTTTTGTTGAAATAAGAGACCTTATGAGAAGAGATCTTCTTATTCTTCTCCTGATCAGTACGCTGCTTTTTATCATAATATCCTACTGGATTTCAATAGCCATTGACAGGCATTTCAGGCAGATGACCGCGGCGGTAAAGCAGATAGCAAATAACGATTTAAATGTCAGAGTCAGTAAGGATACCGGAATAACGGAACTGAATATTCTTGCCGAAGCGTTTAACGCGATGGCGATGGCTTTAAATGAAGACAGACGGGAGATTCTCGAAGCCAATGAAAAATTGAACGCCGCGAATAAGAACTACCTTGATATGGTGGGATTTGTTTCTCATCAGCTTAAAGGCATTCTGGGCTCTATCGTAATGAATATTTATTCAATTAAAGAAGGTTTTTTGGGCGAGATCAATGAAAAACAGAAAAAGGCCATAGATTCTGTTGCCAGGATTCTTGATTATTTTGAAAGCATGGTGAAAAATTACCTTGATCTTTCAAGGATTGAAAAAAGAGAGCTGGAAATAAAGTCTTCTTTACTGGACTTTGGAGAGGATGTTGTAAAGATTGCGATACAGCATTTTGAAAAACAGGCACAGGAAAGGGATATTAGGATAGAAAACAACATTCCTTCGGGAATAAAAGTCTTTGTTGACAAAGGGCTGATGCTTATAGTCTGTGACAATTTACTCAGTAACGCGGTCAAATATGGGGTAAAGAACGGGAGTATTGTGCTTTCGTATGAGGATCCGGGAGACGAATATTTCAGATTTGTTTTTTATAATGACTCGGATCCGATCTCAGCGGTAAAACAGGATATGCTGTTCAAAAAGTTTTCCAGGCTGCCCGGTACGGAAAAAATAAAAGGCAGCGGTATTGGACTATATATTTCAAGAGAAATAATGGAAAAGCATGAAGGAAAAATAACGCATGAATCCACAAATAAAGGGAATAGATTTATCCTTTTAATAAGGAAAAGGAGCACTTAAATGAGTAATGCGATAGAAACACTGAATAAAATGAAACAAAAAGCTCTTCACGAAAATCTTCCAAAGTGGCTTTGTGAGACAAGGATCAATGTAGGTATGTCCACTTGCGAGATCGCTGCCGGTTCAAAAAGTGTTTATGCCGCGATACAGGATGAGTTGAAAAAAAGGAAGATAAAAAGCGTCCATCTCGGACAGAAAGGGTGTGTGGGAAGATGCCATCTTGAACCGACTGTTGAGATTTTCCAGGCAGGAAAGAAGCCTTTTAAGTACGAAAACGTTGACGCTAAAAAAGCCAGGCAGATAATCCTGAACCACGTTGTAAAGAACAATGTAAAGCATCTGAAATGCAGCGGAAAAGGGTATGTTTCAAGCGCTAATAATCTGACTGACAAGTCGAATTATATTTTCGGAGATATTGATTATTTTAGCAGGCAGAAAAGGATGGCGCTCCGTAATTGCGGGGTTATCGATCCGGAATCCCTGGATGATTACCTTTCGGTTAGAGGATATGAAGCACTTGCAAAAGTACTTATGGAATACGCGCCGGATAAGGTCATTGATGAAATTATTAAGTCAGGGCTCAGAGGCAGAGGCGGTGGCGGATTTCCGACCGGTACAAAGTGGACTTTTGTCGCGAAACAGCAGTCTGATGTCAAATATGTGATATGCAATGCGGATGAAGGTGATCCCGGTGCTTTTATGGACAGGAGCGTTATCGAAGGCGACCCGTTCAGCGTTCTGGAGGCCATGACTATCGGAGGGTATGCTGTCGGAGCTTCACAGGGGATCGTATATATCCGTGCCGAATATCCGCTTGCCGTTGAAAGATTAAAAAAAGCGATTCTTGACGCCAAGAAAAAAAATTTACTGGGGAAAAATATTCTCGGGAGCAGTTTCTCTTTTGATATTGAAATTGTACTCGGCGCCGGGGCGTTCGTATGCGGGGAAGAAACGGCTCTAATAAATTCAATTATGGGTATGCGGGGAATGCCCAGGACCAGGCCTCCTTTTCCCGCCGTTAAAGGATTATGGGGAAGGCCGACATTGATTAATAATGTGGAAACGTGGGCAAATATTCCGGTAATTATGCTGGATGGTTCAGGATACTTTGCCTCGATAGGAACGGAAAAAAGCAAAGGAACGAAAGTATTTGCCCTGGCCGGAAAGATAAAAAATACGGGGCTGGTGGAAGTTCCCATGGGCACCTCCCTGGGTGAAGTGGTTTTTGATATAGGCGGCGGCACAAAGAACGGGACAAAATATAAAGCGGCGCAGACGGGAGGTCCTTCCGGCGGGTGTTTGCCTACAAGGTTCCTGAACACGCCTATTGATTACGACTCTCTTATTTCTGCCGGTTCTATTATGGGCTCAGGCGGCCTTATCGTCATGGACGAAAAAGACTGCATGGTCGATGTTGCGAAATTTTTCCTGGAATTTACGCAGGACGAATCCTGCGGAAAATGTACTCCCTGCAGGGAAGGCACCAAGCGCATGCTTGAAATCCTGGAGAGAATTACAAGGGGAGAAGGAAAAGAAGGTGACATTGAAAAACTGGAAAAACTGGGAAATACAATAAAGAAAACAGCGCTTTGCGGCCTGGGCCAGACAGCGCCGAACCCCGTGCTTTCAACGATAAAATATTTCAGAGAAGAATATGAATCGCATATTAAAGATAGAAAATGCAAATCCGCGGTTTGCGGCGAGCTTTTTGTTTCACCATGCCAGCATACCTGTCCGGTAAATATCGATATTCCCGGTTTTGTGGGGAATATCCGTGAGGGAAAATTTAAGGAAAGTATCGAGCTGATCTTAAAAAGAAATCCTCTGCCGTCTGTCTGCGGAAGGGTCTGTCATCATCCCTGTGAATCTAACTGCAGAAGGGGAAAAATAGAGGATCCTGTTGCAATAATGATGCTCAAGAGATTCGCGGCCGACTATACTGCCGGAGATAAGGATATTAAAGTTGAAAGTTATAAAGGGAAAACACTGAAGGAGCCTGTGGCAGTTATAGGGAGCGGTCCGGCGGGTTTATCCTGCGCTTATCACCTTTCAAAACGCGGTTATCAGGTAACCATCTATGAATCTGAGAAAGTTGCCGGCGGGATGCTCCGGATCGGCATTCCTGAATACAGGCTTCCAAAAGATATAGTGGAAAGGGATATAAACAGGATTAAAGGAGCGGGTGTCAAGATCAAAACCGGAGTGACTTTCGGAAAAGATATTTCCTTGAAAGATCTTAAAACAAAAGGCTTTAAAGCCGTATTTATGGCTATCGGCGCATGGAAAGAAGTACCTTTAAAGATCCAGGGAACCGACCTGCTTGGATTTATGGGCTCTCTTTCTTTCCTGAAAAATTACAACACAGAAAAGATCAAAAAGATAAAAGGTGTATACTCTATAATCCTTGATAAGGAACATACCATTACCGTTACCGGGCGCCGGGTTGCCGTGGTTGGCGGAGGTAATGCGGCTATGGATGTCGCGCGGACATGTCTCAGGCTAGGTGCCTCCGAAGTGCACGTTATATATAGAAGAGACAAGTCAGACATGCCGGCGATACCGGAAGAGGTTGCCGAGTGTGAAAAGGAAGGAGCAAAACTCCATTTCCTTTTAATACCAAATGCCATTAAGGGGAAGAACGGAAAAATAACCGAGCTGGAATGTTTGCATACAAAACCGGGAGAGTTTGATGCTTCCGGCAGAAGACGTCCTGTTGCGACAGAGGACAAATTCACTATTGCCGTTGACATCGTAATCAGTGCGATTGGCGGCAGACCTTCGGGAACAGAGCTTTTAAAGGATGACCTGGAGCTGACGGACTGGGGTACACTTGCTGCTGACTCCAGAGTTTTTACGACGAATATTAAAGGTGTTTTTGCAGGCGGGGATGTCGTGACCGGAGGCGGTACGGTAATAGAATCCGTTGCCGATGGGGAAAAAGCAGCAGCCTCAATAGACAGGTACCTTCGGGGTCAGGATCTTTTTAAAGACAGGTATGTAATAAAAGGAGAAAGAAAAACTGTCGAGTATATTGATCCTTCTAAAGATGTAAAAGAAAAATGCAGAATAAAGCATGCGCAGTTAAGCATGGAAAAAAGATTACAGGCTTTTACGGAAGTTGACCTCGGGTATGGAAAGAGTCAGGCGATGGAAGAGGCGGACAGATGCTTGCGGTGTGACAAAAAGGAGGCAGAATAAAATGGATAAAAAACAGATAAATTTAACAATAGACGGAAATAAAATATCCGTACCCGCAGATTTCACGGTAATGCAGGCTGCGGATGCCGCGGGGGTTCATATTCCCCGCCTTTGTTATCATCCTAAACTTTCTGCG
>MFGS01000179.1:55849-62321 GCA_001778355.1 Candidatus Firestonebacteria bacterium RIFOXYA2_FULL_40_8 | reverse complement strand
ATTATTTATGGCACGACTTCAGCGCGTTTAGTGTGAATGAAGGAAAACTGCCTCTTTATTACGGATTTGGCGGAATAATAAATACTTACAATAGTTTGAATCCGAGCTCGACCGCAGACTTTGGTGTCAGGGGTACTTTTGGACTCAGTTATATATTCAAGGAGAACAATTTTGATATTTTCTTTGAAATGTCCCCGACTTTAAGGTTTAGCCCGGCCAGCGGGTTGTATTTATCCGGGTCGCTCGGTGTCAGGTATTATTTCTTGTAGAAGATAATATTTTTGGTAAAGCAAATTTTAAGGAGGATCTGAATTATGAATAATTCTCTGGTAGTGGTTTTTAAAAGCCATAAAGAAGCAGACGAAGGACTTAAGGAGCTTCAGAAGTCCGGTTTTGATATGAAGAAATTATCCGTAATAGGCAAAGATCATTACGCTAAAACAGGTGTTTCTGCCCATTACGTCGTAAATGAAAAACCAAAATTTTTCGGCAGCCAGTTCTGGAATTCCCTGCCCTACGATAAGGGTTTATTCGTTGTCCCGGGCAGCGGGCCTTTTGGTGTCGGCGGGCCGATGGTAGCCCTGATCGATGAATCACTGGAAAACAGCGAAGACGGGGAGGGTAAAGAAGAGACTATAAATATTTTTGATAAGGCCCTTAACAATATCGGTATTCCAAAAGAGAAGATTCCGGAATATCAAACTTATCTGGCGGAGGAAAAATATCTCCTTATCGTACATGGCGCCCCGGAAGACATAAAAGAAGCTGACAGGGTAATAACTAAGTACAATCCTTTAAGCACCGTTACTTACGAATATTAAATTCCAATACAAACTGTAAAAGATGTTCGAAAGGAGGAAATATGCTTTATTGGGCTTTCTTTTCACTTGCGGTAGCAATTATAGCCGGAGTTTTCGGTTTTACAACAATAGCCGGGACTGCCTTTATGATAGCAAAAGTGCTGTTCTTTATTTTTACTATTTTGTTTGTGGTTTTCCTGTTTTTTGGCTTTAGATAATTATCGCGCAGAATTCGCAATATTTTGCAGAAAAAGTGCAATAAAAGGATTCTCCAAAAACACGAATAAAGTCGGTTCAGTCCGTAAAGAGGCTCTTATTAAAAATGGCGTATAAGTATATAGTTAAGTAAAGAATTAATTAAACAGGAGAAAAAATGAAAAAATTAGATACACGCGGAGCAAGAGGGGGTTGTATGAGGAAAAATGTTTTAGTTGTGATGGCAGTATTGATGGCATGGTTTTCAAATACGGGTTTTGCGGCAGGGCAGACGGCGCCGGTCATTCCTAAAAAAATGGAAGCAGGCGCGCAAATCAAACTTGGAGCAGCTTATGCTAATCTTCCGCTCTGTTTTGAAGCTAACAAAGGACAAACAGATGCGGCGGTAAAATTTTTAGCGAGAGGCAAGGGCTATACATTATTTTTAACATCCAAAGAAGCCGTGCTGGCTTTGAAAAAAGCGGCAGTATCTAAAGAGCCGGGCGAAGTGGTGCGCATGAGCCTGAATGGTTCTAATGCGGATCCCAAAGTGCAGGGTTTGGATATATTGCCGGGTCAAAGCAGTTACATGACCGGAAGTGATTCGAAAAAATGGCAGACAAGTGTAGAGCAATATTCCAAAGTTGAATATAAAGAAGTGTATCCCGGAATTGACATGGTTTATTACGGGAACCAGGGCCAGTTGGAATATGATTTTGTAGTTGCGCCCGGAGCAAATCCGGGACTTATACGCATGGATTTCAGGGGAGCTCGTAATCTTGAACTGGATAAAGAAGGAAATCTGATACTTGCTTTAAGCGAGGGCAAGCTGACTTTCAATGCGCCGGTACTCTACCAGAAAAGTGGAAGCACAAAGGAAGTTGTGGCAGGACGTTTCGTTCTGGCAGGGAAAGAGCAGGTTAGTTTTGAAGTGGCATCTTACGATAAAAGTAAAGAATTAATTATAGATCCTACCGTACTATATTCAACCTACTTGGGCGGTACTGTAGAAGACCGGATAAACGCTGTCGTACTGGACGGTTCGGATAACGTTTATCTCGCGGGCTTAACGGTCTCAACCGGTTTTCCGGGTTCGGGAAGCGGTTTTCAAACCGCAATTTCCGCGGGAACAGATGCTTTTGTTACCAAGATAAGTTCGGGTGGCGCTCTTTTATGGTCAACTTATTTAGGCGGCAACGGAATAGATATTGCGAACGCGATTGCCGTTGATAACGCGGGTGTTGTTTACGTCACCGGCTCAACGACGTCGGCGACTTTCCCGATGCAAAATGCAAATCAAGGGACGTATATAGGAAGCACGGATACTTTCGTGACCGCAGTCAGCGCTTCAGGCGCAGGTCTGGTTTACTCGACTTATCTCGGCGGATCAGGTGTTGACGAAGGTAACGGGATTGCGGTGAACACTTCTACGGGAGCGGCTTATGTAATCGGTGTTACTACTCCCGCCGCGCCGACGGCTTTTCCGACAAATTTGAATCCGGACGGCATTGTTACAAGAGGAGCGAGCGATGTGTTTGTGACTAACTTCTCCCCGGCAGGCGGTCTTGTGTATTCAATATTTCTAGGGGGCACAACAGCGGATATCGGAAGAGCAATAGCTCTTGACGGTACGGGTAAGGTTTATGTAACCGGTCAGACGACTGCGACTTTTCCCACAACATCCGGTGCTTTTAAAGAAGGTGTTACCGGCGCGACTGATGCTTTTGTTTCTAAAATCAGCGCGGACTTTGCTAGTTTGCTCTACTCAACCTACGTCGGCGGCAATGGCAATGAAGATGCAACAGGTATAGCGTTAGATGGTTCCTTAAATGTTTATATAACGGGTTACACGGATTCTACCGCTAATTTCCCCACAACAGGTTTTACGATGGTCGGTCAAACAATTAAAGGTACCGGTGAAGATGCGTTTGTATTTAAACTTTCCATGGGTTCTGCAGCAATAAATGACGGCGTGTATGCTACTTTTTTTGGCGGCGACGGTATTGATAGAGCCTCGGCGATCAAAGTTGATGCCGCAGGTGATGCTTATATTACCGGATATACCACCTCAACTCTGACAGGGTTCCCGCTCAATAATCCTATATATGGAACGAGAACAGGGGCTTCAATGGCTTTTGTGGCAGAAATAGGTCCTGCTCCCGTTGCTGCCGAACTTCCGGTTTTCTGTACTTATCTGGGAGGTACTGACGGAGCGACTAATACGCAAGGTTTGGGTGTCGGGTTAGACAGCGCAAATAATATCTATGCTGTCGGCTGGACGACTTCAGCGCTTTTTCCTACGGCCGGTACTGCTCCGATGCCCGTGCAATCGGCAAACGGCGGAGCTTCCGGAACATATGACGGTTTCCTCACAAAGATTTCAGCGCCCTCGCCTGCTCAGGTGGTAACACCGGTGATAACACCTGCAGCCGGGACGTATACAGGTTCAGTAACGATTACAATGAACACCGGAACTTCCGGAGCGACTATAAGGTACACAACGAACGGAACAGCTCCTGACGGGTCGTCAACATTATATACGGCGGCGTTTACGCAGGCAACAACGGTAACTCTTAAAGCTATAGCGCTTAAAGGCGGGATGACGGACAGCACAACGGTAACAAGCGCGTTTACAATTTTGCCCCTGCTTACCGGTGTAAATCCGGCCGGAGGCAGTACCGCCGGAGGTACAACAGTTACAATTACCGGTTCAGCTTTCACCGGTACAACCGCAGTTACGTTTGACGTAACGGGCGCCGTAAGTTTTACAGTAAATTCGAATACACAGATCACCGCCGTAGCGCCTGCGCATTCTGCGGGACTGGTGGACATTTTTGTTACAACTCCCGCGGGCACCTCCTCTGCTGTTTCCGGGGACACCTACACATTTTTTGTTCCGGGAACCGCACCTGTTGTCACGTTACTTGCTCCGGCTTCCGGTTCTAACCTCGGCGGATCAACTATCACTATCACAGGTTCCGGCTTTACCGGAGTCACCGGCGCCAACGGAGTTAAGTTTGGCGCGACGAATGCCGCCAGCTATATAGTAGTTTCGGATACAAAGATAACAGCGGTTACGCCAGTGCATATTTCAGGAAACGCGGATGTTGTTATAACCAACGCCTACGGTGCTTCTTTGGTGGTCTCTGCAGGCATATTCACGTTTGCGGTCCCTGCCGTTACCTTCACGCCGTATATCTTCCCGTCACCTACCAGCGGGAATACAGCAACAGTTGCCTACTTTATGGACAGCCCCGGAATAATGAAAATACGGGTTTACAGCGAGGTTGGCAAACTGATGGAAGCGCTGGAAGAAAGCAAATCAGCAAGCACCCAGAGTTCTGTCCTGAATGTCGGAAATCTTGCCCCGGGAGTTTATTTCTACTTTTTGAACATCAGATATGACGACGGAACTACGAAAAATTATCCAAAACACAAATTTGCAGTTACGCATTAAGGAGAACTTATGAAAAATAATTTGGAGGATAAAAATATGAAGATAAAAAAGATTAAAAGAGTTGGAACCGGAATCTTGTCTGCTGCTTTGTTCTGCGGCCTGGCCTGGTCTGCGGAGAATACGATGCCCTTAACCATGGAGGGCGGTACGGCGCGGGCAATGTCTATGGGGTCTGCGGTTGTAGGCGCCCCGCAGGAATCGGCTTCCTTGTTTTGGAATCCGGCAGGGCTCGGACTTATGAAAAACGGGCTTGAACTTGGATTGCATCACAATAGCGGATTGGGTGAATCTATACACGAGACTGTCGTTTTAGGAATGCCCATGGGTTCACTGGGCGGCTTTGCCGTTTCTTTGAACTATGTTGACAATGGTGCTTTTGAAGGCCGCGACACTCTCGGAGTTCAGACCGCTGACTATACCGCCGGAGATCTGGGTGTAAGCCTGGGCTGGGGTAAAGAATTGTTCTCCGGTATTTCCGCCGGTGTGGCGTTAAAATATAATCTTCAAACTCTCGCTGCTCAATCGTATTCGGCCTATGCAATGGATTTGGGGCTTTTGTGGAATCCGATTTCCGGCTTAAATCTCGGACTTACCTATTCCAATTTGGGTAATGAAATAGCCGGCAGTTTTCTTTCTTCCGGCTGGCGCGCGGGAGCTTCCTACAATATTAATAAAGATGTACTTCTTGCAGTTTCCGGCGGGCTTACGGGCGGAACCGACCGCAGTATACAAGCAGGCGCTGAAACCTATATTTTTTCCTGCCTGGCTCTGCGCGCGGGTTACGTGATCAATGCCACGGGTCTTGAGGGCTTGACCGGGCTGACTGCCGGTCTTGGTGTTAAAATTGATAAAAGCCTGACATTTGACTATGGCTACATTCCTTACGGCGAACTGGGTGAGTCGCACCGTCTTAGCTTAACATATAAATTTGAGCCTTTAGAGAACATTGTGTCGGTAAAATAATGAATGATTTAAAAGGAGAATTTTATGAAAAAGGAATTTTTGGAAATAGGAAGAACAAAGGGGGTTGTATGAAGAAAAATATTTTAGTTGCAGTTGCAGTATTCGCAGTATGCTTTTCAAGTATGGTCTTTGCGGCACCATCGCTCACGTATTCGACCTATTTGGGGACAACCGTGGAAGATAAAGTTAACGCCATGGAAGTGGACGCGGCCGGTTATGTGTATCTGACTGGACAAACGGCTGTGGTAGCGGATAAGTTTCCGGGTACCGCCGCGCATTATCAAACCGCCAATAACGGCGGCGCTTTTGATACTTTTGTTATAAAGATCAGTCCGGCCGGTGCTATTGTTTGGGCTACCTATTTAGGCGGCGCGGGAGATGACCGCGGTTTAGGCATTGCGGTTGACACAGCGGGTATTGTTTATGTCTGCGGTTCCACGACCTCGGCGGCCGGAAGTTTTCCTACAGCCGGCGGCACCATCTATCAAACTGTAAATAATGGCGGCACTGACGGATTTCTCACAGCCATTGCGGCGAGCGGGAACAGTTTGGTGTACTCAACATTTATAGGCGGGGCAGGCGAAGAATTTGCGCTTGGAGTTGCGGTAAATAACGCAGGAGATGCATATGTAACCGGAGGAATAACCTCTGACAGTTCGACACGCCCGGCAACTGCGGGCGCCTATCAGATCAATAATGGCTTAAACGGCGGTGCTTCAGAAAACGCTTTTATCGCCAAGTTTAGCACTGCAGGCGTTATCCAGTATTTTACGTATCTGGGCGGCTCTGTGACCGGAGGGACTCGGGGTAATGCAATTACAATTGATGCGGTCACCACCGGCACCAACAATGCCTATATAACCGGCTACTGCCGTGATACTTTTCCTACATTTCCTAAAAATCCGGCTCCGGGAACAGGAGCGTTTAAAGAGACTATTACAGGTGCGCAAGCTGCATTTGTAGCTAAAATCAGCTCTTCCGGCGCCAATTTGCTTTATTCCTCCTATTTAGGGGGCAGCGGGTACGCGCAGGGTAAAGGAATCAAACTGGATAGTAC
>MFGS01000179.1:54627-55805 GCA_001778355.1 Candidatus Firestonebacteria bacterium RIFOXYA2_FULL_40_8 | reverse complement strand
CTGACGCGGGCAGTGATGGTATTACTACCTCGATACCCAAGGTCGGACAAACGACGATTGTCGGGAACTTCGATTGTTTTATCATGAAAATGCAATTGAACAACACCGGACATTCCGATGCCGTATATTGTACCTTCTTAGGCGGCTCGGGTCTTGATAATCTTAATGCGCTCGAAGTGGATTCGTTTGGTGACGCATACGTGACCGGCAGGACAGAATCAAATGATTTTGTTTCTGTGAGTCCCGGGTCCATTCAGACTCCCCTTGACAGCGTATTTGGCGCGACGGCGAAGGCGTTTGTGACCGCAATCGGTCCTGACGGAAGTACCCGTGTGCTAAATACCTATTTAGGAGGCGTTACGGATCAGGAAGGTATGGGAATAGCCCTGGATGCAGCTAATAATATTTATGTGTCGGGATGGACGAACTCTACTAATTTTCCGACGGCTGTTCCGCTCTATTCGGCAAATAAAGGTTCTTCTGATGCTTTTGTTATGAAGATCTCTGCAACCTCACCTGCCGCTTTGGCGGTACCGGTTATCACAAGTCTCATTCCAAATGTAGGTCCTATCGTCGGCGGGACAACGGTTGTCATTACCGGAACAGGTTTTTCCAGCGTGGCTTATACCACCGGTGTTAAGTTCGGTGATTTAACTGCCGCCAGTTATAAAGTGAATTCAGATACAAGAATTACCGCGGTAACCAGGCCTCACGCTGCGGGTAGACTTGATACCGTGATTACAAACGCGGTAGGCGCGTCTCTGGTGGTTTCAGCCGGCAAGTATACATATTTTGTTACGCCTGATGTAACCTCTGCCGGTGACTGCGATCCTTTTGTATTCCCGTCTCCTGTAACGGACAGTACGGCAGGTATTGCTTACTGTATGGCCGGCTCCGGTGTTGTGAAAATTAAAGTTTACAATGAGATCGGAGATCTGGTGTCTTCAACGGAAGAAAGTAAATCGTCAGGACCTCAGGGTTCCACCGTTAATGTCAGCAAAATGGCTCCCGGGATATATTTTTATATTGTTACCATGAATTATGATGACGGAAGTAACAAAAAACATGCCAAACGTAAATTTGCGGTGGTGCGCTGATGTTTAAAAAAAACAAATTAGGAGGAAAAAGTATGAAAATCAAAAAGATTAACCGGATAGGAATCGGAATTTTGTCCATCG
>MFGS01000179.1:51591-54592 GCA_001778355.1 Candidatus Firestonebacteria bacterium RIFOXYA2_FULL_40_8 | reverse complement strand
TGAATTATATAAACAACGGGACATTTGAAGGAAGAGACAGTATAGGCGTAAAACTCGGTGATTACACGGCCGGAAATCTGGGCGTTAACCTGGGCTGGGGCACTAAAGTGCTGCCCGGTCTTACAGCCGGAGCGGCGGTAAAGTACAATCTGCAAACTTTGGCGAGCCAGTCTTATTCCGCTTTTGCGCTCGACGCGGGAGTTTTGTGGACTCCTTTTGCCAATTTTAATCTGGGAGCAACCTATTCCAACCTGGGTACCGCGGTAGCCGGGAGTATTCTGGATTCAGGACTGCGCGTGGGAGCTTCTTACGCCGCGGACAAAGATCTGACCCTGGCCGTTTCCAGTGAACTGAAATCCGGAGCGTTCGAACGTATGCAGACCGGTGTAGAATATTTTATTGTTTCAGGCGCTTCTCTTCGCGCCGGATACGTGATTAATTTTACAAGTCCGGGTCTTGATGGTCTGACCGGACTGACCGCAGGTTTGGGTCTTGAAGTAGTTAAGGATATAATGTTTGACTATGCTTATATTCCGTACGGTGATCTCGGCACCTCTCACCGTATAAGTTTAACTTGCAAATTTTTATCTGCTCCGGTCCGTCCCTAGAGGAGAGCCGGGATTAAAAATAATCTAACAGGAGAATTTTATGAAGAAAAATAGTTTGGCTGAATTCGAAATAAAGGGGGTTGTATGAGGAAAAGTATATTTTTTGTTGCAGCAGTATTGATGTTAGGCCTTACAAGTCTGGTTTTTTCGGCTGTACCCGCGCTGACGTATTCGACTTATCTCGGAACGTCTTCGGAAGACCGGGTGAACGCCATGCATGTAGACGGTGCGGGTAATGTGTATCTGACGGGACAGACAGCAGGTATACTGTTTCCGGGCGCTGCCACCTCGACTATTCAAACCACCAATTATGGCGGAGCTTTTGATGTGTTTGTTATGAAGATCAATGCGGCGGGAACGCTTGCGTGGTCAACCTATATAGGCGGTGATGCGATAGACATTGCGCATGCGATTGCCGTTGGCGTTAACGGCGATGTTTTCATTGCGGGCGAAACAACTTCGGCTTCGGCAACACTTCCGATGATTGCCCCGTATGACAATACCTATAACGGCGGAATAGATACTTTTGTGACAGCGATTAGCGCGGCCGGCGGCGGAATTATTTACTCGACTTATATCGGCTGTCCGGGTATTGATATCGGCTATGGTATAGCTGTAGACAATTTAGGCGCGGCTTATGTAACAGGGGTTACGACCCCGAGCGGTACCGGTTTTCCGGAAACCACGACAGTCGATCCGAGAGGCAGAGGTGCGAGTGACGTCTTTGTCTGTAAGTTTACTCCCGCAGGAGGTCTTGCTTACTCCACGCTTGTAGGAAGTACCGGGATAGATATAGGAAGAGCGATTACTATAGACAGTGATAAAAATGCTTATATCACCGGACAGACGTCAGGTACTTTTGTTGACGCCGCTTTGTTTCCTTCTGTTTTTAACTCTTCTTCAACAGGAGCTACCGATGCTTTTGTATGTAAGATAAGCGCGGACTTTGCGACCTTGCTCTATACGACGTATATGGGCGGGAACGGCAATGAAGATGCTTACGGCATCGCGTTAGACGGCTCGAACAGAGTATATATAACAGGCTTTACGGATTCGACCACAAACTTTCCTAAAACAGGCGTTGCCATGGCCGGACAAATAGTTAAAGGCACCGGCGAGGATGCATTTGTAGTTAAATTAAATCTTGGTTTTGCCGGCAGCAGTGATTGTATGTATGCCACCTATTTAGGCGGCGACGGCGCTGATAGAGCGACTGCGATAAAGGTTGATACCGCGGGAAACGCTTATGTAGCAGGATACACTGCTTCAACAGCAACAGGTTTCCCTCTTAAAGATGCAATCTATGCAACGAGAACAGGAGCTACTATGGCTTTTGTAGCGGAGATAGGTCCGGCTCCGGTACCGGGTGAACTTCCGGTATTCTGCAGTTATTTAGGCGGAACCGATGGTGCTACTGATCAAGAAGGCTGGGGTATAGGCCTGGATACTACAAGAAATATTTATGTATCAGGCTGGACCTCTTCAACACTGTTTCCTACGGCCGGTTCAGGCGCGATGCCTCTTTACAACGCGAATGCCGGAGCGTCCGGAACGTATGATGGGTTTGTTTCCAAGATTTCTGCACCCTCGCCTCTTTCTGCAACTTTACCGGCTATCACAAGTCTTAATCCGATTGCAGGTCTTCCCGCAGGCGGGACAGTGGTCACTATTAACGGAACTGATTTAACAGGCGCGACTGCGGTAAAGTTCGGAACCACGAACGCGACGAGTTTCACCGTAGTTTCTAATGTAAAAATAATAGCAATAGCTCCCGCGCATGCGGCGGGGAGAGTGGATGTTGTGGTTACAACCGCGGCAGGCAACTCACCGTCTCCTGTTGTGGAAGACCGTTACACCTATTATGTTGCCTCTGATATTACCACGAGCGGAGACTGCGAACCTTTTATTTTTCCCTCACCGACTACCGGCAGCACGGCTGCTCTTGCTTACTGTATGACAGGACCGGGGCTTGCAAAGGTCACGATTTATAATGAGGTCGGGAAATTGGTATACACGCTGGAGGAAGGCAAAGCCGTAGGTCCTCAAAGTTCCAGGATAGAAGTAGGTAATCTGGCGCCGGGGGTTTATTTCTATGTGCTGAGTATGAATTATTATGACGGAACTACAGCGAGACTGGCTAAACGCAAATTCGCAGTCATACACTGAGGAGAAATTTATGAAAACAACTACGGAGGTAAAATTTTATGAAAATTAAGAAAATCAAACGGATCGGGATAGGATTTCTGTCCGTTGTTTTGCTCGCCGGTTTTTCTTCGGCGGCGGAAAACAACGGTTCGGCGATGCCCTCGACAATGGAGGGCGGAACGGCGCGGGCCATGTCTATGGGGTCTGCGGTCGTGGCTTTGCCCCAGAGTTCGGCTTCCTTGTTTTGG
>MFGS01000179.1:26473-51581 GCA_001778355.1 Candidatus Firestonebacteria bacterium RIFOXYA2_FULL_40_8 | reverse complement strand
GACTCGGGCTCATGAACGAAGGAATGGAACTGGGACTGCATCATAATAGCGGTCTGGGAGAGTCAATCCAGGAAACGCTTGTTTTTGCAATGCCTATGGGCGACCTCGGCGGTTTTGCCGCAGCGCTCAACTATATGGATAACGGAGTTTTTGAAGGAAGAGACAGTCTTGGTAACCTTACTAGTAATTACTCGGCAAACACCATGGGTGTTAACCTGGGTTGGGGCAAGCAATGGTTCCCGAACGTCTCTGCCGGCGCGTCTGTAAAATTCAATCTACAGACCCTTGCCAGTACTTCATTCTCTGCCGTTGCAATGGATTTTGGCTTTTTGTGGAGCCCGATTGCGAATTTAAATCTGGGACTCACATATTCAAATCTGGGTACTTCTGTAGCAAATATCAGTTTAAATTCAGGTTTACGCGTAGGCGCTGTCTACCATATAGACAAAGATCTTCTCGTAGCAGCTTCGAGCGAGTTGAAGCTCGGTGGTTTCGACCGCATGCAGCTGGGTGCGGAATATTTTATTGTTCCTGAAGCTGCTCTCCGCACCGGCTACGTGCATAACTTTGCAAGTACCGGGCTGGAAGGCTTGACCGGGCTTACTGCGGGTCTTGGAGTTAAAATAGATAAGAGTCTTATGTTTGACTACGCATACGTTCCTTACGGCGACCTGGGAACTTCCCACCGCATAAGTTTAACTTATAAATTTGCGGGAGAGATTCAGCCGGCACCGAGGGCAAAGATGAAACTTAGAGTTCCTGTCGTTGAACCGGTCCATGTTCTAAAGACGGTTCCTGTGCTTGAAAAGCTTATCGTTCTTGATGATGCGCATTTTGAATGGGAGAAGGATACGCTGACCGAAGACGGGGCGAAGGTAGTGGCAGAGAATGCCAAAATCCTTAGAGAAAATCCCGCAGTTAAGATACGCATTGCAGGATACTCCTCTGCTGAAGGCACACCGGAGTTCAACCAGACCTTGAGCGAAAAAAGGGCAAAGATAGTAAAGGAAATACTTGTTAAAGAAGGCGGTATTGCACCGGACAGACTGGCAACTATCGGCTACGGCGAAACAAGACCGGCCGTATTTGAACCGCTCCCCGAGCATGTTGACTCCGCGGAAGCGAAAGCCAATATGAGAGTGCTTTTTGAAATAATGGTTAAGTGATGGAGGACGGAAGTCTGAGGAGAGTTGAGCGAAGGTATTAAACATAAAACCTTAATTCTTCGCGAAATCCGCCTAGGTGGAAGGTCAGATAAAGTAAATAGTACCACCTTTAAAAAAAGACTTTATAGACCTTATGGACTTTACGGACTTTTAGACGGTTTAATGTCAGGAGCGAGGAAAAAATGACAGAAAATTTTTCGAATGAGGAAATGAAGGAAGTAAAGAGTAAAGCATATGCGCTTTATAAAAAGCATGGCTTTAAAGACGGCAACGATTACGTTGACTGGCTTGAAGCGGAAAGGCAGGAAGGCGCTGAGATTAAGTTAAAACTCAGAAAGCATATGCAAAAAATTCTTTTTTCCATTGTAGGAATACTGGGGGTCATTGTAGTAATTCTCTTTGTTCTTTTGTTCCGGGATAATTCAAGAATTGAGCTGTCGGAAAAAAGCCTTGCTGAGCTTAAGGTTACAATGCTGTTAATCGGCCAAAAAGCCGATGAAAAGATTGTCACCTTTGGAGATACGCGGTTTTCTTATAATAAATCAACGCTTACCGGCGAGGCAAAAATGCTTTTAGACAGGGAAGTAGTAGTTCTGAAAGAGAATCCGAAAATAAAAGTCCGTATGGCGGGCTACACCTCTGCTGAAGGAACGGAAGAAAGTAATCAAAAATTAAGCGAAATAAGAGCCGAAGTAGTCAGGAATTATCTTATAGAAAAAGGAATTAAACCGGAGAGGATAACAACGATAGGTTACGGCAGGACAAAACCGGCACTTTTTGAAGCAAATCCCGGCAATATTAACACAAGCGAAGCCAAAGCCAACATGAGAGTCCTTTTTGAAGTAGTGGTGAAGTAGAGGCTGGATGGTTGGATGCTTGGAGGCTTAGCAAAAGCAAGTTGAGCGAAGTTTAAATATAGGGCCATAAATCTTCGCGAAATCCGCCTAGGCGGAGGAAGCAAGTACAGCAAAAACAGTAAGTGAAGTAAGTGCAGTGGAAAAAGTATATAAATAATACCACATTAAATCGTCAATTGTCATTTGTCAATCGTCAATCGTCAATTTTTTTTGTAGGGAGGTAAATATGGAAATAGCTTTTTTAGTCTGCGCAATTTTAGTAACAGTTGCAATCATTACCGGAACCGTGCTTTTTGTGATGACGCTGATTCAGGTCAGACAAACTGCAAAAGAAGTGGAAGGGCTTGTAAAGAAATTTAACGCGGCTTCTCCGGTACTGGATCTTGTTGTGATGGGCGCGGGTTTGTTTTCATCGCTCACAAGTAAAATAAGAATGTTCTTTGGAAGATAGAAAATAAAAACAGGAGGATACAAATATGGAAAACAAAAATAGCGTTTTGAAGGGAGTAGTGGTGTTTAGCGCGGGTCTGGTAATCGGCTCAGTCCTTGCTGTTTTGTTCGCCCCTAAATCAGGGAAAGAAACAAGAGAGCAGATAAAGGAGCTGACAGTCGAAACAAAGGATAAAATAAACGATTTTATAAAAAAAGGCGAAGAGCTTTTCTCAAAAAAATAATGAAATTTTCGAATACTATTTTCCGGAGAAACCATGAAAGACTCAATGATAAAGGATTGTGCGTTCGAAGGTTGTTCGTATAACGGAAATAAGAAATGCCAGGCCTCAAATGTCACGGTTGGCGACGGCAATCATCCCAGGTGTGATACTTTTGTAGCCGGTAAAATAAAAGTACAGGGCGGAGACGCAAAAACGGCCGGGAGAGTAAAAGCATGTAAGGTTAAGAAATGCTCTTATAATGATTCAGCGGTATGTACCGCGGGAGCTATTAATGTTGGCTTTCATGATAAACATCCGGATTGCCTGACTTATATTGCCGGATAGGGAGAAAAATATGAATAAGGAAAAATCGGAGGAAAGTTGTAAAAAGCTTGAAGGCTCTATTGTAAAAGCATGCCAGGTCGAAGGCTGCTCTTTTAATAGAGATTCCAAATGCCACGCTCTGGCTATTACCATAGGTGACGGTAACCATCCAAGATGCGATACTTTCGTACAAGAGAAGGCAGAGGGCGGAATAGAAACCAAAACGGTTGTGGGCGCCTGTAAAGTTGCAAGCTGCGGGCATAATAAAAATCTTATCTGCGGCGCAAATTTTATTGATGTTATCTTTCGAAATAAGCATCCGTACTGCAATACTTTTCAAACAAAATACTTGCTGAAAGTTTAAATAGCGGTAAAACAATTAGGTGAAAGGAGGAATAATAAAATGGAAAGTGCAGCTCAATTCATATTGCCCGCTTTGCCGTACGCGGATAACGCGCTCGAACCTGTAATCTCCGCCAATACGATCAGTTTTCACTACGGGAAACATCACAAAGGGTATATTGATAATCTGAACAAACTGACAGCAGGTACTGAATTTCTGGGTTTACCGTTAGAAAAAATTATCATGGGGACGTCCGGTAAAGCGGAAAAAACCGCGATTTTTAATAATGCCGCGCAAGCATGGAATCATGCGTTTTACTGGAACAGTTTGGCGCCGAAGGGCAAAGGTGAACCTCCCACAGCCCTGAAAAAAATGATTGAGAACTCCTTCAAGACCGTTGACGAATGTAAGAAGGAGTTAGCAAGTGCGGCAACTACCCGGTTTGGCAGCGGTTGGGCGTGGCTTGTGCTGGATGGCGAAAAGCTAAAGGTGGTTAATACAAGTAATGCTGAAACGCCGTTAACCATGGGAGTTAAACCTCTGCTTACCATTGACGTCTGGGAACATGCCTATTATCTTGATTATCAAAATCGACGCGTGGATTATGTCAACGCTATTCTCGATAAAAGGATTAATTGGAATTTCGCGGCTGAGAATATCGGCCTTTAGATGCAATTTTGAGAGGAGACGCAAATGCAAAAAAAGGAATTCATAGAAGTTGAGGCAAACGTCCGTCTCCACGTCCGTGACTGGGGAGAAGGTAAAACAATAGTATTTATTCCCGGCTGGCCTTTAAGCCACGAGATGTTTGAGTATCAGTTTACTGAGTTACCCCGCCGCGGTTATCGCTGCATCGGCCTCACCATGAGAGGTTTCGGTAAATCTTCTAAACCCTGGGGCGATTACAACTATGATGTCTTTACCGATGATATTAATAAAGTGCTTGAAACACTTGACCTTCACGATGTTACACTGGCAGGCCATTCTATGGGCGGCGCGATTTCTTTACATTATATTGCCCGTCATAAAAGCGAGAGAGTAACCAAATTGGCGCTCTTTGGCGCGGCGACGCCGAGTTTTACCGAAAGGCCGGGTTTCCCGTATGGCCTTCCTCCTGCGGCAGTTGACGACATTATTAAATTGTGTCATACGGATAGGGCGAAACTCAACGAAAATTTCGGCAAGATATTCTTTCAAAACGAGAATACGGTCAGTCCAAAACTTGGAGAGTGGTTTCATAATATGGGGATGGAAGCGTCCCCGCTTGCGGCCTCAGCCTGTCTGACTGCTCTCAAAAATACCGATTTGCGCGGGGATATGCCGAAAGTTAATGTGCCTGCGGTGATCTTTCACTCAAAAGATGACAAAATATGCCCTTTTGCTCTGGCGGAAGAGACGGCGAAGGGAATTAAAGGTGCAAAACTGATCAAGTTTGAGAAAAGCGGGCACGGCTTGTTCTATGAAGAAAAAGAAAAATTTAATACTGAAATTATGAATTTTGTCGGCTAAAGGATTAAAGGGATGCTATGTCAGATAAAAATATATTTACGACAAATACAGGAGTACCTGTTGACAATGATCTTAACTCGGTAACTGCCGGTTCCAAAGGACCGACACTGGTTCAAGATATACATTTGATTGAAAAGCTGGCGCATTTTGACCGTGAACGGATTCCTGACCGGGTTGTGCACGCAAAGGGCGCGGGCGCGCACGGATATTTTGAGGTTACTCACGATGTCAAAAAATACACACGCGCGGAATTTCTCTCTGAAGTTGGAAAGCGCACGGAAGTTTTAGTCCGTTTCTCTCTTGTCAGCGGTGAAAAAGGTTCTGCCGATTCGGAGAGGGACCCCCGTGGTTTCTCCGTTAAATTTTATACAGAAGAAGGCAATTATGATTTTGTAGGAAACAACACTCCCGTATTTTTTATCCGTGACGCAATGAAATTTCCGGATTTCATTCATTCCCAGAAAAGAAATCCCTCGAACAATCTCAAAGATGCCGACATGTTCTGGGATTTTCTTTCACTGACCCCTGAATCAATACATCAGGTAACCATACTATTTTCCGACCGCGGCACGCCTTCAGGTTATCGAAATATACACGGTTTCAGCGGCCACACTTTTATGTGGTACAATGAAAAAGGGGATTATTGCTGGGTGAAGACCCATATTAAGACTGAACAGGGGATAAAAAACCTGACACGAGACGAAGCAGTTGCTCTTGCGGGAAAAGATCCGGACCAAGCGACACGGGATTTATACGAGAATATAAAACAGGGTAACTTTCCGGCATGGACGGTCTATATTCAGGTAATGACACCTTCTGAAGCAAAAAGCTACCGGTTTGACCCGTTTGATATAACTAAAGTCTGGCCTCACGCCGACTATCCGCTTCAACCGATCGGCCGGATGGTTCTTAACCGTAATCCAGAAAACTTCTTTGCGGAGGTGGAGCAAGCCGCATTTTCTCCGGGAAATTTTGTTCCAGGTATAGGTGCGTCACCGGACCGTTTGTTACAGGGACGTTTATTCAGTTACCACGATACACAGCGGCACAGGCTGGGTCCTAACTTCCAGATGCTTCCCTCGAATATGCCAAAAGCGGCAAAGGAAAACAGTTATCAGCGTGATGGCGCAATGCGCTTTGATAAAAACGGCAGCGGTCCCAACTACTGGCCGAATACGTTCGGCGGCCCGGCACCTGATTCTTCGTATACTGTTCCGGCCATAGATATTTCCGGGATGGCGGCGCGTCATGCTTATGAACTTAGTGACGTTGATTTTGTACAAGCGGATGCCCTTTACAGCAAAGTTATGACCGATATGGACCGCGAGCATCTGATTGGGAATATTGTTTCACATTTAAACGGCGCGCAAAAACGGATCCAACTGCGCCAGACAGCCTTATTTTACAAGGTAAACGCGGGGTACGGGGAGCGTGTTGCAAAAGGGCTTGAACTCAACTTGGATGACGTAAAGCGTCTTACCTCAATGTCTCAGGAAGAACGTGTAAAAGCAACATCAGGTGAAAGTAAATTATGAAAATAAAAGGTTACGGAAAAAGTAAAATTCTTTGAAAAGCAAAAAACAGGGAGATCGGAAATGAAAATTAAAGAATCATCATTTATGAGAAAATATCATGATAACGTAAATATTAGTTTGACCGAGGAAAAATTAAGAACAGTCGAACAGCACCTTAAAGATGAAAGAGATTATTCTGAGTCAATTATTGAAACAATTAGAAAGCCGCTTTTAGTATTAGATAAGGATTTAAGGGTCATATCCGCCGGCAGGGCTTTTTATGATACCTTTAAAGTAAAAGAAAAAGAAACGGAAGGGAAATTGATTTATAAGCTCGGGAACGGACAATGGAATATTCCGGCGCTAAAAAAACTTTTGAATGATATATTGCCAAAGAAAAGTGTTTTTCAAAACTACGAAATAGAGCATGAATTCAAGACCATCGGCAGAAAGAACATGATATTAAATGCCAGGGAATTGAAAAGAGGGGATGGTAAGAGCCGCCTCATCCTGCTCGCTATAGAAGATGTGACTGAAAAAAGAAAAGCAATGGAAACAATAAAGGCCTCCAATCAGGAATTAACAGCTGCCAATCAGGGTCTTTTAACTCTTGAACAGCAGCTTAGGGCTTCCAATCAGCAGTTAACAGCGCACGAGCAGCAGCAAAAAGCTCTTGAGCAGCAGCTTAGGGCGACCAATCAGCAGTTAACAGCGCATGAAAAACAGCAAAAAGGGGAAAGAGGTTACGCTGAATCTATTATAGACACCATAAGAGAACCTCTTCTGGTTCTGGATAAAGATCTTAGAGTAGTGTCTGCCAGCAGGTCGTTCTATAATACGTTTAAGGTAAAAGAAAAAGAAACGGAAAAAAAGCTGGTTTACGAACTCGGGAACGGGCAGTGGAACATTCCTGCGCTGAAAACACTTTTAACTAATATATTGCCCAAGAAAAGTATCTTTCAAAGTTATGAAATAGAGCATGAATTTACGACAATCGGCAAAAAGAATATGATCTTAAATGCCAGGGAATTGAAAAGAGAGGGCAGTGAAGACCGCTTGATTCTACTTGCCATAGAAGATGTGACGGAAAAAAGAAAAGCAATGGAAATAATTAAAACCGCGAATCAGGAATTAACCGTAGTCGAACAGCAAATAAAATACGAAAGAGATTATTCGGAATCTATTATAGGAACAATCAGAGAGCCTATTTTAGTTTTAGACAGGGATTTAAGAGTGGTATCCGCTAACCGGGCTTTTTACGGCACTTTTAAGGTAAAAGAAAAAGAGACGGAAGGAAATCTGGTTTATGAGCTTGGGAACGGACAATGGAATATTCCGGCGTTAAAAACACTTCTTACCAATATTCTGCCTAAGAAAAATATCTTCCAGGGTTATGAAATAGAACATGAGTTTAAAACAATCGGCAAAAAGAATATGATTCTGAATGCCCGGGAGTTAAAAAGAGGAGGCAGTGAAAACCGGTTGATCCTCCTTGCCATAGAAGATGTGACGGAAAAAAGAAAAGCAGAGGAAATAATCAAGGCCTCTAATCAGGATTTAACAGCAGCCAACCAGCGGTTAACAGCGATAGAGCAGCAGTTAAAAGATGAGAGAGATTACGCCGAATCCATAATAGGGACTATCAGGGGATTGCTTCTGGTATTGGATAAGGACTTAAGAGTTGTATCCGCCAGCAGATCTTTCTACGAAAAATTTAAGGTAAAAGAGAAGGAAACAGAAGGAAAGCTGGTATATAAGCTGGGAAACGGACAGTGGAACATACCCGCGTTAAAAACACTTCTCACTAATATACTTCCCAAAAAGAGTATATTCCAGGACTACGCGATAGAGCATGAGTTTAAAACAATCGGTAAAAAGAATATGATACTTAATGCCCGTGAACTGAAAAGGGAGAACGGGAAAAACAGGCTGATCTTGCTTGCTATAGAAGATATTACGGAAACAAGAAAAGCTATGGAAATAATTAAAGCAGCCGAACAGCAAATAAAGTATGAGAGAGATTACGCGGAATCCATAATAGGAACCATCAGAGAACCGCTTTTAATATTAGACAAAGACTTAAGGGTGGTATCCGCAAGCCGTTCTTTCTATGATACGTTTAAGGTAAAAGAAAAAGAGACCGAGGGAAAGCTGGTATATAAACTGGGTAACGGACAATGGAATATACCTGCTTTAAAAACACTTCTCACCAATATACTGCCTAAGAAAAATATTTTTCAGGGCTATGAAATAGAGCATCAGTTCAAAACAATCGGCAAAAAGAATATGATCCTGAATGCCAGAGAATTGGAAAGGGCTGATGGTGAAAGCCGTTTGATTTTGCTTGCGATAGAAGATGTAACGGAAAAAAGAAAAGCAGGGGAAAAAATAAAAGCAGCGGAGCAGGAACTTAAAGAAGAGAGAGATTACGCTGAATCTATTATCGGCACGGTCAGAGAATCTCTTCTGGTATTAGATAAGGATTTACGAGTTGTATCTGCCAGCAGATCATTTTATGATAAATTCAAGGTGAAAGAGAAAGAGACGGAAGGAAAACTCGTTTACGAATTAGGAAATAAACAATGGGATATCCCCGCGCTGAAAATATTGCTTACTAATATTCTGCCCAAAAAAAATGTCTTTCAGGGCTATGAAATAGAACATGAATTTAAAACAATAGGCAAAAAGAACATGATCCTGAATGCCCGGGAGTTGAAAAGGGAAAATGGGAAGAGCCGCTTGATCCTGTTGGCCATAGAAGATGTTACCGAAAAAAGAAAGGCAGAGGAGATTATTAAGTCGGCAAATCAGGATTTAATGGCAGCAAATCAGGAATTAACTGCGGCTGAACAGCAGATTAAATATGAAAGAGATTATTCCGAGTCCATTATCGGAACTATGAGAGAGCCGCTTCTGGTATTGGACAAGGATTTAAGAGTTGTATCTGCTAACCGGGCTTTTTACGGGACTTTCAGGGTCAAGGAAAAAGAAACAGAGGGAAATCTGGTTTATGAGCTGGGAAACGGACAGTGGAATATTCCCGCGCTTAAAATACTGCTCACCAATATCCTGCCCAAGAAAAGTATCTTTCAGGGGTATGAAATAGAGCATGAGTTTAAAACAATCGGTAAGAAGAATATGATCCTGAATGCCAGGGAGTTGAAAAGGGGAGGCAGTGAAAACCGCCTGATTCTCCTTGCCATTGAAGATGTGACAGAAAAGAGAAAAGCAGAGGAAATAATTAAGGCGGCTAATCAGAAATTGACAAACACCAATCAGGAGTTAACGGCTATCGAACTGGAGCTGAGAGCGTCTAACCGGCAATTAACTGAGATTGAGGAACAGTTAAAAGACGAGCGGGATTACGCGGAGTCAATTATAGGAACGATTAGAGAGCCGCTTCTGGTATTAGACAAGGACTTGAGAGTTGTATCTGCCAGCAGGTCTTTCTATGATACTTTCAAGGTAAAAGCTAAAGAAACGGAAGGAAATCTCGTTTATAAGCTCGGAAATGAACAGTGGAATATTCCCGCGCTTAGAATACTCCTTACAAATATACTGCCCGAAAAGAGTGTTTTTCAGGATTATGAAGTTGAACATGAGTTTAAAACGATAGGCAAGAAGAATATGATTTTGAACGCAAAAGAATTAAAAAGTGAAAATCACAAGAACCGGTTAATCCTGCTTGCCATAGAAGACGTCACAGAAAAACGAGAAGCGGAGGAAGAGGTTAAAGCGGCGGAAGTAATAAAAGTGGCAAACGAACAACTGATAGTGACCAACAAACAGCTCAGGTCTACCGAACAGCAGCTTAGGACATTTAACGAGCAATTAAAAACAGGCGCCCAGAAACTTCAGGAATCAGAGTTAAAGTATAGAACGCTGTTTGAAACCAGTGTCGACGGAATATTGATAGCTGAAATTGAAACAAGAAAATTAGTATACGCGAATCCTGCAATATGTAAAATGCTGGGTTATACCAAAGAAGAGCTGGAAAATATGAACATAATAGATATCTATCCTAAAGATAACCTGAAAAATAACATTTCAAAATTTGGCTCCCAGAAAGAAGGGGTTGCGCTGGAAGCGGATATTCCCTGTCTCAAAAAGAACGCGGAAATAGTATATGTGGATATTAATGTTACCGTGGCCTCGATAGACGGGAAAGAGTGTAATGTGGGCTTCTTTAGGGATGTTGTCATACGAAAAAAAGCCCAGGACGATCTGATAAAAAGCGATAATAAATATCAATATTTAATTGAAAACCTGAATGAAGGTGTCTGGGTACTGGATAAAGACAACCTTACTACTTTTACAAATGACAGGATGGCTAAAATGCTCGGTTACGAAGCAAAAGAAATGATAGGAAAATCCTTATTTTCCTTTATGGATGAATCCGGAATTAAAATAGCAAAACAAAACATTGAAGGACAGAAGAAAGGAATCAAGGAGCAGAGGGATTTTGAATTTCAAAAAATTGACGGCAAAAAAATGTTCGCTGTGCTGGAAACCGCGCCGATACTTGATGATAGCGGAAATTACAACGGCTCAATCGCGGGGGTCATTGATATAACGGACAGGAAAAAGCTGGAAGAACAGCTGCTGCAGTCGCAAAAGATGGAATCGGTTGGTATTCTTGCCGGAGGCATCGCGCACGACTTCAATAACTTACTTACGGCAATTAAAGGATATTCCGAGCTGGCAAAAGAAAGCACGGCTAAGGATAATCCTATCTATGATGACCTGAACGAAATAGTCCTTGCTGCTGACAGGGCTGCCGACCTGACAAAACAGGTCCTTCTTTTCAGCAGAAAACAGCCGTTGAATACTATAAATCTGAATATAAACAGAGTTATAGATAATATGTCAAAAATGCTTAATCGTATAATCGGCGAGGACATAAGTATAAAAACTGATTTACAAAGCGATCTCTGGAATGCTAATTCGGATGAAACAAAAATGGAGCAGATTATCATGAATCTGACGATAAATGGCCGCGATGCGATGAAAAAGGGCGGGATTTTGACGATAAAAACAGAAAATGTTGTTATAAATGAAGAATATGCGATGAATATCGCGGAATCTTATCCGGGTAAATTTGTTAAATTATCTATTCAGGATGACGGGGAGGGAATGAGTAAAGAAGTTCTTCAGCATGTTTTTGAACCGTATTTTACCACAAAAGGGCTTGGAAAGGGTACGGGACTTGGCCTGTCCGTAGTCTATGGTATAGTGAAACAGCATAACGGCTGGATAAATGTTTATAGCGAACCGGGCAAAGGAACGATGTTTACTATATATCTGCCGTCATCTTCGGCGGAGAAAAAAGGAGAAATAATAAAAGAGAAATACTCTTCCGACGATCTTACAGGGCACGGGGAGAGAATACTTGTTGTGGAGGATGAAGTAGCCATAAGAAAATATTCCAGCAGAGTTCTTTTAAACAACGGGTATACCGTGTTTTTAGCCGGAGATGTAAAAGAAGCAGTTGAAATATTTGAAAAAGAAAAAGACCATATAGATATGGTTTTAAGCGATGTAGTCCTGCCAGACGGCACCGGAATTGATCTGGTTAATCAAATTCTACTGGTAAAACCGGAGCTTAAAATTATACTTTGCAGCGGTTATCTTGATGACAGGTCCCAGCAGCAATTGATTAATGGAAAAGGCCACAAATTTCTCCATAAACCGTTCAAACTGAATGAACTTCTGGTTGCGGTAAAAGAAACACTGGCGGAAGGGCAGCAAGGGAAGCAGGGAAAGCAAGTAAAGTAGAAGAAGAAAATGAAGCCGGTACAGCAAAAATAGTAAAATAATAAAGTTGAGAAAACCATAAATCTTTGCGAAATCTTATTTTTGACCCGCCTTTGGAGGGCACCTAGGCGGAGGAAAGACGGTAAAAAAGAGGCCTGTATGCAGGAAGAAAATAAAAACAACCACGAAAATCAGGAAATATGTTTTTCCGAAATACGGTATCGCAGGCTTTTTGAAGCTGCGAGAGATGGAATATTAATACTTGATGCAAAGTCCGGAGCAATAATTGATGTTAATCCTTATCTGCTCGGGAAGCTTGAATATACCAAAGAGGAGCTCCTTAACAAAAAACTCTGGGAAATAGGGCCCTTTAAAGATATTTTTGCAAGTAAAATATCTTTCAAGGAATTACAAAATAAAGAATACATACGTTATGATGACCTGCCTCTGGAAACCAAGAACGGTAAAAAAATAGAATTTGAATTTGTAAGTAATGTTTATATGGAAGATCAACGTAAAGTTATCCAATGTAATATCAGGGATAATTCAGCGCGTAAAGCAGCAGAAAAATTAACATTAAAACTTCACGAGCAGCAAGAAGAACTGGAAACACAATTACAGTCATTTAACAAACAATTAAATAGCGTCATAAACGTGATTAGTTATCCTGTTTTTGTAAAGGATGAAAACTCCGTGTTTCTTTTTGTCAACGATGCCTTTTGTAAAATGCTTGGGATTGATCAGGAAAATATAATAGGAAAAACTCTTGCCGAATCACTTCCTGAAGATCAGATGGAGCATTTCTTTAAAATAGACAAACTGGTAATTGAATCAGGGCAGGAGAACACATGCGAGGAGATGCTTACCGGCAAAGACGGTAAAATTCTGACTATAATTACAAAAAAATCGCGCTATATCAACGAGCAAGGAGAAAATATTTTAGTCGGTGTTATACAAGATGTAACGGAACATAAAATACTTGAAGAAAAACTTCTTCAATCTCGGAAGATGGAATCTATCGGAACACTTGCCGGCGGAATAGCCCATGATTTTAACAATCTATTGACCGTTATTAGAGGGAACGTTTATTTGGCACAGAAAAAATCAGGTAAAGCAACTGCTGCGTCAGTTGAACATGATGAAATTGTAAAAGCAGTTGACAGGGCTGCCGAATTGACAAAGCAACTGCTGCTTTTCAGCAGGCAAAAACATGTTAAAACTATAAATTTAAACCTTAATGATATTGTAGAAAATACCATGAACATGCTGCGCCGGCTGATCGGTGAAGATATTAAAATAGAAAAAAACATGCAAAAAGACCTGTGGTGTATTAAAGCGGATAAAACAAATATAGAGCAAATATTATTAAATTTGATGATGAATGCCCGCGATGCCATGCCCGACGGTGGAAAGATTAATGTAAAAACGGAAAATGTAACATTAGATGCGTCGTATTTACCCAAGGTCTTGGATTCTTACCCGGGGAAATTTGTAAAATTATCAATTCAAGACAGCGGAATTGGAATGTCTAAAGAAATAATTTCGCATCTGTTTGAACCTTTTTTTACCACAAAGAACCCGGGAAAAGGCACAGGGCTCGGGCTTTCGGTGGTTTATGGTATTGTCAAACAACACAAAGGCTGGATAAACATTTATAGCGAACCCGGCAAAGGATCTGTTTTCAGTATTTATTTTCCGGCAAATTTAGAAACGAACGCCGGCATTGAAAAAGAAATCATAGAAACCGGAGACCAGAGAGGAAATGGAGAGCGGATCTTGATAGTTGAAGATGAGCAGGGTATAAGGGATTTACTGCAAACACTCTTGACGGATAACGGGTATACCGTATATCCGGCAGCGAACGCCTCGGAAGCGCTTGAACTCTTTATACGGGAAAAGAATAATTTTGATGTTGTTCTGAGTGATATCATTCTTCCGGATAGAAACGGACTTGAACTTGTTAAAGGGCTGCTCTCATTTAAGCCGGGCTTAAAGGTTATCTTCACAAGCGGTTATATGAGTGAAAAAAATCAGGAAGAGATTATTCAGAATTCAGGTTATGAATTCATTCAGAAACCGTATAAACTAGATGATTTGTTTCTAATAATTAATAAAGTCCTGAAGAAGTAAGATAATCCTCAATATATTGTCCTTTGTAATTCGTAATTTGTACTTTTCTGCTCCTAGTCCCCAGAGCCTAGCGCCTGTCATTTATCCAATAGCGAAAAATGTCAATTATACAGGTGAATTACCCCTTAATTCATCCTACGCTAAAGCATATACTTATCTTAAGGAATAAGTACGAATGACAATATATTGAGGATAATCTTCCTAATATTGCAATTTGTCATTCGTCCTCCAAACATATTGTTTTGGAGAGATCTCGCCGGTTTGCGGCGGATAATTTGTAATTATTTTTGAAGGAGGAAATATAAATGGAAGGCACGATACTGATAATAGACGATGAAGAACGAAATTTGAAAATGCTGGAAAATATGCTTTTACCGGAAGGTTATAAGGTTTTAAAAGCAAATAACGGGACAGACGCGCTTGAAATATTAAGAACAGAAACGGTACATGCAGTTCTTACGGATATTATGATGCCGGGAATATCGGGGTTTGATGTCTTAAAAAAAATCCGTGAGAATAAAGAACTGGCGGCCCTGTCCGTTATAATTCTTACCTCTCTTACAGATAAAGAAGAGCGGATTAAAGGGCTGGAACTCGGAGCGGATGATTTTATCTCAAAACCTTTTGATCTGGATGAACTGCGCGCTAAAATAAATACCCAGGTTAAATTGAATTACTTGAGAATGCAGTTGAACGAACGGGCGAAACTTGTAAAAGTTATAAATAAAATAGACGAAGGAGTAATTATAGCAAACTCTGATTTTGTTCCGGTGAGCATTAATACTAAGGCCAGAGAATTACTTGGAGTAAAGGAAATTCCGGTGAATATTTTGAGTTATTTAAAGGAAAAATTCAGCGAGGACATTCGCGTAAGCGATGAAAGAATAAATGTAATTTTAAAACAAAAGACAAACCAAAGTGATAATGCGCCGTCCATTTCCCTGACTATTGAACTGATAAAAGATTCTTCCGGTGAGGTTGATTCGTATATTTTTATTCTAAAAAAAAATAAATTAACAGGCGGACAATTTGAAAATTCTTATTGTGGATGACGAAGAAAGATATCTGAAAATGCTGGAAGCTATGCTTTTACCGGAGGGTTATAAGGTTTTAAAAGCTAAAAGCGGGGAAGAGGCACTAAAGATCTTAAAAACCGAAAACGTGCAGGCTGTTTTATTGGATATTTTAATGCCTGACCTTTCCGGATATGATGTCCTGAAAATAATCCGCGGTAATAAGAATCTGGATACACTGCCTGTTATCATTCTGACCTGCCTGACGGACAAAGCCGAACGGATAAAAGGTCTGCAGCTTGGAGCTGATGATTTTATTTCAAAACCTTTTGATCTTGAAGAATTGCGCGCCAAAATTTACACGCAGATCAAGATCAAGTATATAAGAAGGCAGTTGAACGAAAAGGCAAAACTTGAAAAAGTTATAAATAAAATAGATGAGGGAATAATAGTTGCTGACGGTAACTTTGCTCCGCTGAATATTAATACAAAAGCCAGAGAATTGCTGGGAATAAAGGAAGATCCGGCGGATATTTTAATTTATTTTAAAGAAAATTATAATGAAGATGTAAGGGCAAGAGAGGGCAGAATAAATTATATTCTAAAACAAAAATCAGGCGAAAATGACGCGGTATTTCTTTCTTTAACAATTGATCCGGTAAGGGATGCTTCTGAAGAAATTGATTCATATATTTTTATTCTAAAAAAAGTGGAATAACCGGTTATTGAGGCGGAAAATATGAAAATACTTATTGTGGACGACGAAGAAGCAAATGTTAAGCTTCTATCGGCAATTTTGTCCAGAGAAGGTTATGATACGCTGAAAGCTTACGACGGGGAAACTGCTTTGGCTATAGTTGAAAAGCAGGCGGTTGATCTTATACTCCTGGATGTAATGATGCCCGGAATTTCAGGCTTTGAAGTTGCTAAAAGAGTAAAAGCAATAAAGCAAATACCGATAATAATGGTTACCGGTTTAATGGACCGGGATAAAATAATTGAGGGTTTTAAAAGCGGGGCAGATGAATTTTTATCAAAACCCTACTTGTATGAAGAATTATTGCTTCGAATCGGAAATATTTTAAAAGTAAAGGAATATCAGAATAATCTGGAAAGCGTGGTGGAAGAAAGGACCAAAAATTTAAGCGAAGCTTTACGGAAATTAAATATTGTCAATAAAGAAGTAATGCACCGCTTGCTGGTTGCTGCGGAGTACCGCGACGATAATACGGGTAAGCATGTGACCCGAGTGGGAAAATACAGCAGAATAATTGCGGAAGGACTAAACCTGGATAAGGAATATATTGATTTGATAGAACAAACAGCGCCTATGCACGATATCGGTAAGATCGGCATATCGGATCTGATTTTAAACAAGCCGGGTAAGTTTACTGACGAGGAATTTGAAATAATGAAAACTCATGTGATAATTGGGACGCATATTATTGAAAAAGGCGAATCTCTTTTAATAGAAACGGCTTATGATATCATCCTGAATCACCATGAAAAATGGACGGGAAAGGGCTATCCAAATAATACAAAAGGAAAAGACATCCCGCTTTCGGGCAGGATAGTTGCGTTGGCGGATGTTTTCGACGCGCTTACGTCTGCGCGTCCGTATAAACCCGGGTTTTCCTGGGATAAATCTATAAGTATAATTAAGGACGAAAGAGAAAAGCATTTTGATCCGGAAGTTGTGGATGTTTTTATGAATAACCGGGAAAAAGTGAAAAGCATCTATGATGAGTATTCTGATAATACACTTGTAAAAACGGAGGCTGTATGAGAAAAAAACTATTGATTGCTGCGGCAATCCTATCCGCAGCGGCGATCATTGCCTGGCTCTTTATTCCGAAAAAAACAGAGCCGGTTGCAGTGGTTGAAGAAAAACCTGTTGTTGTTGCAAAACCGCTTCTTACCGGATTATTCGTAGAACATATCTTTAATGTCAAAGAAAAAAAGGACGGATATAAAAACACTGTAAATATTTATAAAAAAGATAATTTATATTTCTTCAAAAGCGTGATTACAAAAAAAGGCCAGAAAGATATCACAGCTGAAGCAAAACTGAATAAGGATTTTGAAACAATAGAATGGAAATGCAATAATCCTAAGAAGAACATACAAGTATCAGCTTTAAGAAAAGGGAATAAGATCATTTTGACGGGGACTTTTGACAAAAAAGAAAATAACAAAAAGGAAATAAATATTGACGCGCGTAAGTGGCAGCAGGTCTATCAGCTGGGCCTGATGAAATTTGCCGTGAAAGAACCGGTCGGAAAAAGCATTGAGTTTTGGTCGCTTAATCCGGATGAACCGCAAAATGCAATGGTGCTTGCAGCGGTTAAAGAAAGCCGGGAATTAATAGATCTGCACGGTAAGAAAGTAGGGGCTGCAAGATTGAAAATATGTCTGGCCGGATTTCTTTCTGTTTTTTGGACGGGGGATTACTGGTTCCGGCTTTCGGACGGGTTTTTTGTAAGAGGAAAGATCAGCGGAGATATTTTTGTAGAATTACAGGAAGAAAAATTAATAAAGCGAAAATAGCAGTTTAAGATATTTTAACGGCGGGGGATTTTAAGGAGGGAGATAAGAAATGAGTAAAACCGTGTTAGTGGTGGATGATGAGGAACAAAACAGGAAACTTCTGAATGCCATATTAAAAAGGAAGGGTTATAACGTTTTGGAAGCTGAAAACGGCGAAATTGCGCTGAAATTGATTCAAAGTTCAGCCGTTGATATAGTTATACTTGACATTATTATGCCGGGAATGGACGGCTATGAAGTATGCGACAGGATAAAAACAAATCCAAATACAAAAGATATTCCCGTTCTTATTTTGACGGGGAAGGGCATGGACGAGGGTTTGGCCGGGGCGGCAAAGAAGAAAGCTAATTTTTACATTGTTAAACCTTTTGACAATAACGTATTACTGGCGCAAATTGAAAATATGCTTAAGAAAAAAGAGGGGGCTGTATGAAAAAGAAAACCGGAATTCGAAAGGTATTGCTCGTTATTTTTTGTTTGTTTTTTACTGTGTACGGCTATGGTTTTGGTGTATCTCCGGCAGTTGTTTGCCTGAGCGGCGTAGAGGTCGGTGAAGATAAAGACACAGGACTTGATTATACAATAAGCAATGACGCGGAAAAGGAGCAGGAGTATACTCTGGAAGTATTATCTCCGATAATGCCCTCTGATGAGTCCCTGAAGGGGTACAGTCCGCTTCCTGATCTTACATGGATCTATCTTGAAAGAACAACTGTGGTTGTCCCCGGGAAGAGTACCGGAAAGAGCAGGATTCACATAAAAATTCCTAAAGACGACAAATATTACAATCAACATTGGGCAGTATCCTGTCATATAAAACAAAAAGGAAATAGTTTTGTGACCGCGGCAGTCGCGCCTTTTTTAATGATAGAAACAAAATCAAAAGAAAGTATATTCGGAAATCCTTACGGTGAATTTGGAATTGTTCCTTCTATCATAGGGATTGACTTGAAAGACTTAAAAACTAAAAAAGTGAGTTTAAAAATATATAATAACAGCGTTAAGGATTGCACATATAAAATCAGCAGTTTTATCCCCGATGCAAAAACTAAGAATGCAAAAATAGGCCCTTCCGATAATTTTGAATGGATAAATGAAGCAAAATGGGTAAAACCCGAGGCGGCAAATTTAAAAATAAAAAAAGGGGAAAATAAAGAAGTAGAAATAACAATAACGTTACCGGATGATTTTAAAATACCTGCAGGATTAAAAGGACTTGAAGCTTTGATCTTTATTGAAGCAGAGAACAAAGAGAAGCGGTTTATCAGAGTGCTGCTAGTAAAGTAAGCAAGTACAGCAAGTACAGTAAGTAAAGTGAAAAAAGTGGTTAAAGGAGAGTTGAGTAAAGTGAAAAAAGTTAAGGATGAAGAAGTTGTTTAATATAGATAAAACTACCTTAATTTAGAACCCGTAACTCGCTACCCGCTACTCGTAACATCTGTTAGTTTGTAATCTCTACAAAAGATCCGCCCTAGATAGCTGGCGGAAGTGAAATCGATTTAACAAAAGGAGAATAATAATAATATGAAAAGGATACTTAGTGCGTTTTTAGCAGCAGGTTTGGTGATGGGAGGATTGACTGTAAAAGCGGAGGCGGCAACAAATGATACCTTCGGTATATCGGTAAGCATACAAAATACTCTTTCGATTTCCTTAAAGGATACGGCCGGCGCCGACTATACTACCTGGGCAATCACTCCGGCAGTTGCGTTAAATACACCAACAACAATGTCTTCATCGAACGGTATAAAGGTGGTTACTCTTACCTCCTTCCCGGTAGATCTTAATGCGGCCGCAGGTACAAGTACAGGCGGTGGTGCCTGGATAGCAGGTGCGGTGGCAGGTTCGGGTGTGTACAAATTAGAACTAAAGGCATTTGCAACCCCACAAGCAACACCTGATTTAACAGTGGGTTCGACGACAATACTGGGAACTCCGGTTTCCTATGATCTCATTGTTTCAGGAGACAGATGGGTTTATGCAAAACTTACCACACCGACAGCAACAACAACGGGACAAACCCAGACTATATCAGTAACAATTACGGCAACGGTGCATTAAAAACAGGGCCTGGGCTCTAGGCTCTGGGTGCTTGGGAAAGATAAAAAGTAAAATGAGATAACAAAGAATCTGCAGGGAGAGAAGCTTGCTTCTCTCCTTGATATTTAAAAGGTAATTAAACAATGGTGAAGAAGCTGATTGGATATTTATGGGTATTAATGATTATAATATTCCTACCGGTTCTTGGTCAGGCTCAGACCATTTCTATTGTTTTGCAGGATGTAAATGGTGCCGATTATGCCACCTGGACTATTGCTCCGCCGGTTGCGTTAAATACTGCAACAACGATGACGTCAACAGACGGAATAAATGTCGTTATTGATTCAAGACATAAAATAGATCTTAGCGCGGCAGTCACAAGTATAGGTCCCTGGACTGCCGGTGTAACACCGGGCTTAAATATTTACAAATTAGAAATGAAAGCCTTTGCTGTACCGCAAAGTGTGCCTGCCTTGGAAAACGACACTACGGTGATCTTAAAAAATATAAATCAATTTGATACAAAAATAAAAGAAAAGAACAGATGGGTATATGTTAAACTTACCACCCCGACAGCAACTACCTCAGGACAGCCGCAGATTTTAACGGTAACAATAACAGCAACGGTAAATTGACAAAAACATTCGATAAGTATTTATAATATGTTTTTGTCATCCTGAGCGGTTTTATGCGAAGGATCTCAGATGTTGTCATCCCGAACGAGATTCGGGATCCAGTGTCTTTGCTTTTTGTATTATTACGTCTTAATGCATTATCCACCTAGGTGGATTGAGAAAAAGATTTATGGACAGATAGTTATACTTTTTCTCAACCCGCAACATTTTTTATCATTCGAGGAGCAGAAGCAGGATGAAAATAAATAAAAAACTTAAATACTGGGGCTTTATGGCTCTTCTTTTTGGAGCGCTGCTTACTCTTTCCTATAAATATTATCCGGAAATAAGCGATACATTTGGTATTACTGTTTCTATTAAGACGGGATATACAACCAGGATGGCTGCGACTATTTCGAAAGCAACGGCAAATAATATTATGATCCAGCCGGTGACCGGAAATATAGAGGTGGTAATACCGGCGAATTCGTTTGCAAAAGATTTGGTTTTTACACTTGAAACAAAATTGGCGCTTCCGGCAGTTGATAGAGCTACTGTAAAATTGTCTAAAATAGGGATTTCTATGACAGCAGTCCCTGCCTTACAGCCTGTAAAAGACCTGATTGTAACAATAAGATACCGGGCAGAGGATATTATTGGGCTGGAAGAGAGCAAACTTGCTATTTCCAGGTATGATGAATCCGGAAGGAAATGGCTTGTTTTAAGAAGTACGGTATATATGGCAGAAAAAAAAGTGACTGCTTTGACAAACCATCTTTCAATATTTGCAATAATTCAAAATGCAGCAGCAGTAGATTTAAACGGGACTAAAGTATATCCTAACCCATGGAACCCGGCTGTAGCGCCCCTGGGCGTTGTGATTGACGGGCTTACTAAAACCGCTGAAATAAGGATTTACACCGTTGCCGGGGAGCTTGTAACCGTGCTTAATGAAACAGACGGTAATGGCAGGAGTATCTGGAACGGAAAAAATTCCGAAGGTAACAATGCTGCAAGCGGGATTTACATTGCGGTAGTTAAAAACGGCAGTGAGTTAAAAAGAGTCAAAATAGGTATTGAAAGAAGATAACCGTTTTATCCTGTCTGCCTTTTTCCCTAGTCCCCAGAGCCTATCATTTATCCAATAGCGAAAAACGTCTATTAAACAAGTAAATACCACCTTATTTGCTTTCCGGTTAAAGTATACACTAATTAAGGACCCGCCTTGTTATTGGCGGGCAAAAATTAACGAGGTGCCTATGATATTAATAGTTGACGACGATCAGTCTGTTTGTAGTATTTTAACCCGGTTTCTGAAAAAAGAAGAGTATGAGACGGAAACAGTTAATTTTGGTCTTGCCGGGGTTGCAGCATTTAAAGAGAAAAAACCTTCCCTGGTTTTTCTTGACATTAAACTTCCCGATATCTCCGGCATAGAAGTTCTAAGAAGAATAAAAGAAATAGAAAGAGGAACACCTGTCATTATGATTACGGGCAATACGGATGCGGATTGCGTCCTTTCTGCCTTCCGTCTCGGCGCCTGTGATTGTATCTTTAAGCCGTTTGATTTTAATTATCTGAAAGGCGCGATAAAAACTTTGATCGGGAACAGAAAATGATCTCTGATATATTTAGAAAAAAGCGGGTTAAATGAAAAAAATATTAATTATTGCAACAATAATGCTTTCAGGCCTTGCAAATATGGTTTTTGCGGCGCCTGCTTTGACGTATTCCGCGTACCTGGGCGGTGCTTTAGACGACAGGATAAATGCTATTGCTTTAGATAGTTCAGGAAATATATATTTGGCGGGAAAAACGGTCTCTACTGATTTTCCGTGCGGGACGGGAAGTAGTTTTAAAACAACTAAGGACGGCGCTGTCGGTTCCGATGCCTTTGTGACCAAGATAAGTCCGGCTGGAATTTTACTATGGTCAACTTATCTGGGCGGAGACGGGATTGATATTGCGAACGGAGTTGCCGTAGATAATTCAGGAATTATATATATCACCGGCTCCACAACTTCCACAACTTTTCCGACTACAGGCGCGAACATTTCTTATCAAGGAACAAATGCGGGCGGAACAGATGTTTTTGTGACAGCGATCAGTGCTTCCGGCGCGGGACTAATTTATTCAACGTATCTCGGCGGTCCGGGCGTGGATGAAGGAAATGGAATAGCAGTAGACTCAGCGGGGACCGCCTATGTGACAGGCTTTACCACCGGCAGCGGATTTCCGGTCTTATCGGCTTTTCAATCAGTTTCGGGTGGCGCGGAAGACGCATTTGTATCAAAATTTTCCTCCTCCGGCGTTCTTGGATACTCTACCTATCTTGGAGGCACGACTGCGGATTTCGGGCGGGCAATCGCAATTGACGGCAGCGGTATTGCTTATGTGACCGGACAGACCCATCCCGGAACTTTTCCGATATTTCCACTTTCAGCGCCGACTGCCTTTAGGTCCACGACTGAAGGACCGAGTGACGCGTTCATTTCTAAAATCAGTAATAACGGTCTTACTCTGCTGTATTCAACATTTGCAGGCGGTAACAACGACGATGATGCCTATGGCATAGCGCTGGATGGTACGGTAACATCCTCACTCAATGTTTATATAGCCGGCTGGACGACTTCTACTTTAAACTTTCCCAATCTTGGCTTTGCTATGGTCGGTCAAACGGTTAAAGGTGCAGGCGCTGCCGCGGATGCTTTTGTATTTAAAATAAATATGAACGGCGCGGGCGAGAATGCAGATGGAGTTTATGCCACCTATTTGGGTGCTTCGGACGAGGACAAAGCCACAGCCATCAAAGTTGATTCCGCAGGCAATGCATATGTTACAGGGCATACTATTTCGACGGATTTTCCGATGGTGAATGCAATATACGGTACAAACAGCGGGACGGGGGTGGTTTTTGTGACCGAAGTTGCTCCTGCAGGAGGTTCTCTGATTTTTTCTACATATTTAGGCGGGACGACAGATCAACAAGGTAACGGCATTGACCTGGACAGTTCAAGAAATATCCATATAGCCGGTTGGACAAGTTCAACGGATTTTCCCTCTGCCGGGAGTATCACGGCGCCGCTTTCCGCGGCAAATATCGGTTCATTCGACGGCTTCCTTTCTAAAATTTCTGCGCCATCTCCCTTGCAGGTAGAAACACCGGTCATTACACCGGCAGCGGGAACGTATACAGGTTCGGTAACCATTACTATTTCAACCGCTACAACCGGAGCGACGATCAGGTATACAACTGACGGAACAGTTCCCGTGATAACCTCGACTTTATACAATACTCCATTTACGGAATCTACCACACTGACGGTCAAAGCCGCGGCTTTTAAAGGCGGGTGGACAGACAGCGGTACGGCAGCAAGCGTGTTTACTATTATTGCAGAAATTCTTTCTGTCACCGTAAAAGATAAAGACGACAGCGTTCATTATAATACCTGGGCTATCGGAACTTCTTTAGAAAGCACAGAGCATATTATGAGTGCCGTTAACTGTGTTCTGGTAAAAAATGACGGGAATGTCGCGGAAGATTTCAGTGTCTACGGTGCGGGTACTAACTGGAGTTTCGGGAGCGCAGTCGGGATTAACATATGTACGGTTATGGCCCTCTTTAACGGGGAGAGCGTGCCTGTTTCCGGGGATTTCTCTTTGACAAATGATCTTGTGTCCGGAGCGCTTGTATGGTCAACAACGGCTGCCGGTGCGGGAAAGTTCGAAGGCCTCTCGAGCGGCGATAATGTTAATTTTAACACGGGAAAGAAATTATATATGTATCTGAAAACACCGAAATTTGCCACTCTCGGAGCGGCTGAAACAATTACAATTACGATAGGCTGCAGGAAACATTAGACAAGGAGGAGACGTTTAATGAAAGCTTAAATCGGGTGGTCTGCAAATAGACTCCCTCAAAGATAGAATACAGATTAAAGATGCGAATTAAACAGGAGGATAATAAAATGAGAAAGATTCTTGCAGTTCTACTGCCGGCATTAATGCTGGTAGGAGGTATGGGAGTAAAAGTATACGCGGCTGATAATGATTCTTTTACCATTACAGCGCAGGTTAACAGCACGCTCGCGATTGTTTGTATGCGAAGTGACGATGTTACGCCTTACGGAACCTGGGCTGCGGGGCAAAAACCTTTAAGCGCGGCAACTCCGATGCTCTTAACGGAAGTTGTGAAGATCGTAAATACCTCGACAGTCGCAATCAATCTTTCCGGTACGGCCGCCAACAGCGCCGCTTGGAGCGCGGATACCGCAATCGGCGTAAATAAATATATGTTAAAACTAAAGTCTTATGCTGCTGCTCCGGCGGACGACGCGACTCTTGCAACAGCTCTTAATACCGCGACTGCGGTTGTTACGAGTACGATATTTGGCAATATTGCAACTCCGGCGACTAATTCTTTTCTGTATGTGCAATTCACGAATCCGACTGCTTCTACTTCGGGTTCAGGTCAAAGCATCGGCGTCACAATAACGGCAACTGTTCTTTAATGTACAAAGAGGCAGGGCTTATGAGGAAAATGATAAGTTTATTCATACTGGTGTTGTTTATTTCCCTTACCGGATTTAGTACTTCTGTTTCCGGTAAAACTCTTAAAGTAAGCCCCGCGGAGTATAAATGGTC
>MFGS01000179.1:0-26450 GCA_001778355.1 Candidatus Firestonebacteria bacterium RIFOXYA2_FULL_40_8 | reverse complement strand
CATAAAAGCGGTTAAATTTACGGCTTTGAATACTTCGGAAGAAAAGAGTTTTATGGAGTTATCTGATCTTTCGTGGATTTCGTTTGATTCCGATTTGGTCGAGGTGCCTTCCGGAGAAAAAAGAAGTATAAGGTTATTCCTGACAATTCCGGAAAAAGGGTTTTCTTTTGAAATCACCCGGGTGTTCTATGTTGAAGTGAGGGAAATTCAGGAAGGAAAGGAAACAGTGGTTTTGGCGTGCTATCCTAAGATATTGCTCAGTTTGCATAACCAAAGGACAATTAAGTGAACCTACTTAAACGATGGACATACAGGTTTCTCTCGTATTTGCTGATAACTGCAGTCGTTTTTACATTTGCTCAAAAAGTAGAAGCGGCCTCTTCGGACGGTTTTACGATTACTGCGTCTGTTTTGGTTGCGGCGCCCACTGTAACGTCTTTAAGTGCCTTAACCGGTTCTGTTCTTTCTGCTGCAAATATAACAATAACAGGGACTGGCTTTTTTGGTTCCATGTTCAGTTCCACGGTTTCTGCGGTAAACCTTGATGACGGGGCAAATACGGCGCTAACCGGGGTTACGGTGGTTTCAGACTCTGAGATCCGGGCGACAGTCCCCGCGGGAGTAGTACCGGGTGTTTACAACGTACTGGTAACCGCGGAAGGCGGAACTAATTTGACAAGTGCTGTTACGTTTACCGTGCAGGCAGGATATACAAACAGCATAACTGTAAATGTTTTAAGAGTAAATTCATATGACCTCATAATTAAACCGGTCACAAATAATATAGAAGTAGCAATACCGGTAAATTCGTTCAAGGAAGACGTGTCCTTTACGTTTGCAACAAAAGCGAATCTCCCGGCGGCCGACCGGGCTGCGGTTAAATTATCTGCAATAGGTGTTACAATGACTGCAATTCCGCACTTACAGCCGGTAAAGAATTTAACCGTGACTATAAGGTATCGTGATCAGGATATTCTGGGTTTGGATGAAGATAAACTGGCCATTGCCAAGTATGATACGGCTTCGAAAAGATGGCTGGTGCTAAGAAGCACGGTTTACAAGGATGAAAATAAGGTTACTGCTTTAGTAAGCCACCTCTCAACTTATGCGATTATACAAAATGTTCCGGCTGCGGATTTAAGCGGGATTAGAGTATATCCTAACCCCTGGGATACTGCGGCAGTACCGCAGGGCGTTGTGATAGACGGGCTTACTGCTACCGCGGAACTAAAGATCTATACCATAACCGGAGAATTGGTGGTCGTGCTGAATGAAACGAATAGCGACGGCAGGGTTATCTGGAACGGACAAAATTCCGGCGGCGGCAGCGTTGCGAGCGGGATTTACATTGCGGTTGTCAAAAATGGTGTCGAAATGAAAAGAATTAAAATAGGAGTTGAGAGATGATGCGTGAAAAAATATTGTTAAAAATAATATTAATAACCTGCATTACGGTAATCGGGATCTTTCCTCTTTTTGCAGCTAATGGTATTGCCACTAGCGGCGGAACCTTCTTAAAACTTCCTGCCGGAGCAAGAGCTTCCGGTATGGGCGAAGCGTTTACGGCCATAGCGGATGATGCAACAGCTGTTTATTGGAACCCGGCAGGGTTGAATTTGATTAATAACATCTCGGTGTCTCTGATGCACTCGATATGGTTTGAAGGTATGACTTATGACTGGATCTCGGGGGTTTTACCTACGGATCTGGGAAAATTTGGTTTGGGTTTTCAATATATGAATTACGGAAGTATTTTGGAAACTAATGTGGATGGCTTGGATCTTGGGACCTATTATCCTGCCGACTATTCAATATATTTGTCTTACGGCGCGGAACTGGGAGGTGTTAAACTCGGGCTTACCGCAAAGTATATCACCCTTGGAGTAAAAAACTATACAACTAAATTTGCGGGAGATTTCGGACTCCTTGCTCCTTTCGAGATGTTTGGATTAAAGGCAAGACTGGGAATGGCCATCCATAATTTCGGAGTGTCTTCAATATTTGTTAATGAAAAAGAACCTCTGCCGACAACCGAAAATATCGGAGCGGCGGTGTGGCTTACTCCGGATTGGACCATAAGCGCTGAGGCGGTAATTCCTTTTGATAACGTTATCGGTTTTGCAGCGGGTACTGAGTTTTCCGTAAAATTAGCGGACAATATTAAGATATCCGGAAGAACAGGCTATTACTCAAGGTCGGATCCTGATAATCTTACCTTCGGCGCGGGTATAAAAATTGATAATATTTCGGTGGATTATGCTTTTGAACCATTTGGAGACCTTGGCGATACCCACAGGTTCTGCTTTAACATGCAGTTTTGAAGGCAGCAAGTTGAGCGAAGTCTAAATATAAAACCATAATCCTTCGCGAAATCCGCCTAGGCGGAGGCAGCAATGGCAGCAAAAAAAGCGGAAAAAGGGAAAAATCAGGTGAGAGGACTGAATATTAACGGTATTTTGACGATTATAAAACGAAAAATGAACCCTGTTTACCATATTATATGCTACAATAAGCAGGTGGTAATACTCTCATGATGAACTTCACACCTCCTTAGAGAATTGAAGCAGCTGAAAATATAATATAAGAAAGGAAGTGTATTATGGATAATATAATTGATGTTCTGACCGGAGAAGTAAAGACCGGCCGGGATAAAAAAATACTGGTATCCAGCGCTATCGGCTCTTGTGTTGCCGTTGTTGCAATAGATGTAAAAAAGAAAGTCGGAGGAATGGCTCATATTATGCTTCCGGGAAAAGCGCCTGCCGAAAAGAGTTTCAAAACAAGGTATGCTTTTAATGCTCTTGCCGGATTGTTCAGTAAAATGCGTAAACTCGGGGCGGTCAAAAACAATATAAAAGTATTTATTGCGGGCGGGGCGAACGTCCTCCGTTTGAAAAATTGTAATGTCGGGAGAGACAATATAAAATCAATCAAAGGAATATTAAAAGACAGGGAAATTAATATACTCGCGAAAAATACAGGCGGGATTGAACGACGCAGAGTTAAATTAGACATCTCTAACAAGACCTTATACTACAGCAAAGGTGAAGGAAAAAACAGAATACTTTGGAAAGGGTAGAAGAGCAGCAAGGAAAGCAAGTACAGTAAGTGAAGCAAGAAAAGAGAGCAAAGAGAAAAAAGATATTGTATTTTTAGGAGATTTGATGAAGCTCGGAAAAGGAAGACAGATAGGAAGTAAACTGACTGAAAGCAGTTTTAACGCTGCAAGTAATATACTAAAAGCAATTGAACAGCAGTTAAAAGATGAGAGAGATTTTGCCGAATCTATTATCGGAACTATAAGAGAACCGCTTCTGGTATTGGATAAGGATTTAAGGGTTGTCTCCGCAAGCAGGTCTTTTTATGATACCTTTAAGGTGAAAGAAAAAGATACGGAAGGAAAGCTGGTTTACAGATTGGGGAACGGCCAGTGGAATATACCCGCGCTAAAAACACTTTTGACGAATATCCTGCCGAAAAAAAGTATCTTTCAAGGGTATGAGATCGAACATGAGTTTAAAACAATCGGTAAAAAGAATATGATCCTGAATGCTAAGGAGCTAAAAAGAGCAAACGGTAAAAGCCGCCTGATTCTGCTTGCCATAGGAGATATTACAGAAAAGAGAAAAGCAGAAGAAATAATTAAAGCGTCTAATCATCAACTGACGGCGACTAACCAGGAATTAAGAGCCTCAAATCAGCAGCTGGCGATAATTGAAGAGCAGCTGAAAGAAGAAAGAGATTATGCCGAATCAATTATCGGCACCATAAGAGAACCGCTTCTGGTGTTGGATAAGGATTTAAGGGTTGTGTCGGCGAGCAGATCTTTCTATGATGCTTTTAAGGTAAAAGAAAAAGACACGGAGAAAAAGCTGGTTTACGAGCTCGGGAACGGTCAATGGAATATTCCTGCGCTAAAAACGCTTTTGACGAATATCCTGCCTAAAAAAAGTATCTTTCAGGGGTACGAGATAGAACACGGATTTAAAACAATAGGCAAAAGAAATATGATCCTGAATGCCAGGGAATTAAAAAGAGCGAACGGCAAGAGCCGTTTGATACTGCTTGCTATTGAAGATGTGACGGCAAAAAGAAAGGCTGAGGAAATAATTAAAGCGGCAAATCAGGAGTTAACAGCTGTCGAGCAGCAGCTAAGAGCGGCTAACCAGCAATTAACGGCAAATGAACAGCAGCTAAGGGCGGCTAATCAGCAATTAACCGGAAATGAGCAGGCGCTAAAAGCTGCCAATCAGCAGTTAATAGCAAGTGAGCAGCGGGTAAGAAATGAAAGAGACTATGCCGAAAACATCGTGGAAACTATTCAGGAGTCTTTGATAGTGCTGGATACCGGCCTGAAAGTTATCTCGGCTAACAAAACATTTTATCAGACGTTTAAAGTCAACGCAAAGGAAACAAAAGAGCGTCTGCTTTATGATCTTGGCAACCGTCAGTGGGATATTCCAAAACTAAGACAGGTTTTGGAAGATTTCATACTTAAAGGAAAAAGCTTTAAGGAGTATGAGATCGAACATGATTTTGAGTCCATAGGAAAGAAAGTAATGTTGCTCAGCGGGCAGCGTCTGGCATCCTCCAAGCTTATACTTATCTCTATAGTTGATATTACTGAGCGTAAACGGCTGGAGATGGAATTAAAAGCTTCACACGAAAATCTGGACAGGAAAGTAAAAGAAAGATCAGCGGAATTAGTCAGGGCAAATTTACTCTCAGGTATAGGCGTTTTTGCCGCAACTATTGCGCATGAGCTGCGAAATCCCCTGGCAGCTATAAAGGTCGGAGTATATAACATCAGGAAAAAAATAAATGATTCCTCTATAGACGGCAATGTTGAAAATATAAACAAGAAAATAGACGATAGCAATCAGATAATAAATAATCTGTTGTTTTATGTGAGAATTCATGAACCGCATTATGAAAAAGTAAATATAGAGGAAATTATCAGAGAGTCCGTGGAAGTTGCGGAAAAAAGATATTATAATAAAAATGTTAAGATAGTTGAAAATATAAAAATAAAGGATGTTTTTCTGGATGCGGATTCCCTGCAGATAAAAGAAGTGTTTAATAATCTGCTGAATAACGCGTTTGACGCTATCACCGCCAAAAAAGGTGTCATAAAGGTTGAAGCTGAATTGAAAGATAAATACTCTATTATAATAAAAATTACGGATAATGGAGAGGGAATCAAAAAAGGAATACAGGAAAAGATATTTGACGCGTTTTTTACGACAAAAGCAAAAGGCACAGGGCTTGGCCTCAGTGTATGTAAATACATCGTTGAGATACACAGCGGCAGTCTGATTGTCGAAAGTAACGCTGGCAAAGGAACCACCTTCACGATAATCCTGCCGTTAAAAAGAGAAGAAAAAAAGCAGACAGTAAAAAGCTGAAACCTTAAAAAAGTTCTTCGCTTGCTTCTCTTCCGGTCCTTACTGTTTTTGCTTTACTTGCTTTCTTTGCTTAGCTTCTCCCACGCCGTTTTCCCTGTCACCCAGTTCGGTATTCCTATCTCTTCGGTCACGACATTCCAGTAAAACGCGCTTCCTTTGAAAGGGTCGAAGACCTGAACGACCGGGAACTCTATAACGGAAGTGCCTTCAAGCGGTAAGCCGTTCATAACGGCGGTATTCTTAACTATCTCCCAGCTCATCGCGGAGTTTACCATGGAAACAAATATCTTGCAGGATCTAGGAGCAATTTCGCCTTTCAGTACCTTTGCCAGGGTTTCGGGATCGACCCTGTCTTTTCTCCCGGGAAAGTAATACATTTTAACCATTCTGGGAAGTATTTCCTGAAATTTTATTTCAGAAAACGCGGTTTTTTCCGTTCCCAAACCCATCGCGCTTTCGAGCGTGATATTTTTATCATGGACAAAAGAAGTTACGACCCAGCAGTTCGACGTTCCCGGGCCCATTATCATACGCTTTTTCTTTTTAGCGCACACTCTTGCTATTATGAACGCCGCCTGCAGGTCCGAGACGCAAGCCGCGACTATATCGCACCAGTCTACCATCTCTTCGACAAGCTCAATGTTTTTAATGTCCAGCCTGACATCATGCGCGATGACCGTGCATTCGGGATTTACAGTTTTCAAGTACTTCTCCCATGCCTTCACTTTTGGAATACCCGCGTGTTCTTTGAAAAAAGGGAGCCGGTTCAGATTGCTCTCTTCGACCTTGTCAAAATCAACTATGTTAAAATTCTGATAACCAAGGCGCACCATAAAATCAAGAACATTTCCGTTCCCGCCCGTGCCAAACACCGCCGCTTTTGTATTTTTAATGGCATTGTTAAGTTTGTCGTCAAAATTGAGAATCCCTTTCTGCCTTTCCGTGATTTTATCCCAGATCATATTATGCTCCTTATTGATGATTTAAAAAACTCTTGGCCCCGTTTCAATATACAACAACATGCAAATAAATGCAAACGTTTTATGAAATTTCCAGAAATGCCTCAGTTACGGGTCACATTATATTGTAGCTGCCTGATTTAGGCCGTTCCGGCAACTACATCCGTTTGTATTTGCCTCCATAACTGAGGCACTTGAATTCGCAAAAGTATTCACAAAAAGATAGAAAATATGGCAGCGATCTGCAAGACTGGTTTGAGACAGAAAAGATAGTAAAATACAGTTTAAAATGCAAAAACATAATAAAACACAGGAAGAAGTCCATATATTTGTTGAATTTCATGGTTGTATGATGTAAAATACAGTAAATTATAAAACGCAGTTCGAGGGACATTTGAGTCTCTCAGAAGGGAATATAAATAACACAAATGGTTTAAAAAATAGCGGTAATCCGGGATATCAACCTGCATATATATTTTTGCGGGTTTTTTATTTTTTAAGGGTAATCCTATGAATTTATTCCTTATCTTTTCATTTATTTCTTTTGTTGTTTATCTTATTCTAGGTGTCAGTGTTTACTTTCATGCCCCAAAGCAGTCCTTGAATAAGGTCTTTGCGGCACTTTGTATTGTTGCCTCCTATATAGCTATAACCGATTATATGTTTAGCAGCGCGGGAAGCGTTGAAACAGCCGCGCAATGGTTAAAAATACGATTTTTATGGCCGTTTGTTATTCCTCTTCATCTCCATTTTGTTTTAATCCTTACAAAAAAAGATAAGGTTCTGGATAATCCGATCTATTTCGCGTTATTTTATCTTCCTGCTCTTATAATTTCGCTGGTACAGTTTTATTCCGGGATATTATATAAAACACCGGGTATGGAACCGGGAATGTTCATAATGAAACTTAATTATTCCTGGGTTTCAGGTGTTTTGCTCGTATGGATAAATTCGATGCTGTTTTCTTCTTTATATTTTTGTATAAGATTCATTATTGAAGAAAAAATAGAAATTGAAAAAAGAAAAGCCAAGATAGTTCTGATTGGAATATCATCTGTAGTTTTAACAAGTATAATTTCTGAGTCCGGCATTTTTAATGCCGGGATTTCCAGATTGATGTACCTGTCTGCGACCTTGTTTCCGATGATTTTCGGATACGCTATTATAAAATACAAAATATTCAACCTGACCTCTGATCCAATCATGAAAAAAATAATGTCAACTATATCCGACTATATTATCCTGATGGATAAGAATTTTAAGATACTGGCTGTAAACCATGTGGTCATCGAGACACTGGCGTATAATGCTGATGAAATTATAGGTAAGAAATTTCATGTACTTTTTGCTTTTTCAAAGGAAGAGAAGGATGATAAAAACAATGTAATACTTGAAAAAATGAAAAATTATGAAATTAATCTTAAGACAAAGAACGGACGGCGTGTGCCTGTTTTGATGAGCTCTTCGTTTATGAGAAACAAGACAGGGGAAGCTACGAACATCCTGCTTATAGGGAAGGACATTGGTAATGTTAAAAATTTGAGAGAAAAATTAAGGCAGAAGGAAAAAATATTACAACTGCAGACAAAAATCGCGCTTTCAGAGAAAATGGCGTCTGTCGGAAGATTGGCCGGCGGTATCGCTCATGAAATAAATAATCCTCTGACAGTCACGCTTGGTTATGCGCAGTTACTTTTAAAAAATAAGGATAAGACGGACCCGGATTATAAGAAATTAAAAGAAATTGCGGATCAATCAGTCCGGTGTAAAATGCTCATAGAAAAGCTTACAGTGTTTTCGCGTTTTTCAGGTAGCCAGCTGAAAGAAGAAAATATAAATGAACTTATCGAGATGGCAATAAATGCCGTAAAAAGCCTGACTGCCGGAAAGAGTATTAAAATTGTCAGGAAATACAATAATAAATTACCGGATATTTTGGCAGACCGCAATCAGCTGGTTTACGCGATAACCAATCTGCTTGAAAATGCCTGCGAAGCCATGGAAGAAAATTCGGGTGTAATAGAAATTCTTACCGAAAAAGAAGATAATTTTGTAAAAATCAGTATTATTGATAATGGGATTGGAATAAAAAAAGACAGTGTTGAGGTTATATTTGAGCCGTTTTTTACAACAAAAACCCATAAGCAGGCGGGACTGGGCCTCAGCATGTGCTATGAAATAGTTAAAAAACATAATGGTGAAATGCTTTGCAAGAGTAAACCTGAAAAAGGAAGCATTTTTGAGATAATGCTGCCCCTTGGACTGATGGAATAAAACCCGTTTGATCTTCCTGCCCTTGCTAAATAACCGATTAAATTCTACCTGCGATTCTTATCGGCAATGGAGCATTCAATATTAGAAAGCAGCTGCTGAATATCAAATGGTTTGTGGAAAAATCCGCTTGCGCCCAGGTACATGCTTTGACAACAATAGGACTCGTTACTGCTCGCGGTCATTATAATAATATTAGCATTTGAGTCTATTATTTTTGCTTTTTTTAAGAGTTCAAATCCCGAGCAGCCGGGCATATCTATGTCGCTGATAATCGTGTCAAAATGCTCGTTTTTCAGTTTTTGCAGGGCTTCAAGTCCGTTTCCTTCTGTCGTAACCAGATATCCGTTACCCTCCAGGATATCCTTAAGCATCTCCCTGATACATACTTCATCATCAACGATCATCACCTTTGCTTTGTTTGAGTTTTTCATAAACACCCCCTTATGTCTGTTATTATGAGTATAACACAGATTGTGTGTATGGTCAATGCTTTGTATGGTATTATAGGCAGTACACACAAGAGAAAGGATGCAATATACTACTCATATCATGAAAAAAGAAAAGAATGAGTTATATGTAAATATTGGTAAAATAATAAGAGAAAACAGAAGCAGGCTGGGATTAACTCTTGAAGAACTTGGTGAAAAGGCCAATAGAGACTGGAGTTATCTGTCCCAATTAGAAAGAGGACGAGCTGTTCCGTCAATTGATACGCTTGTTCGGATTGCTGAAGTATTTGATATTTCCCTGTCCGAAATGTTTGCAAATACTGAAAAAAAGAAGGAATACAAATCAGACCCTTTTGTTGATCAAATAGCATATATCCTGAAAGATAAGAATAAAGCGTACAAAAAATCAGTTGCGAAACTCCTGTCTAATATTACAGCAAAAGAAAAATAGCGGACTCCTTTGGCGGTATTTAATTTATCTTTAAAGGAGCTGCGAAAAAGCACTATTTATCAGGCGTTAAATGTTTTCAGCAAAAGAGCGAGGAGGTGCCGGAATGCCGCAAATACTTATAGTTGACGATGAAAAAAACATTCTTGAAGCCTTTAAGTTCCTGCTGCAGGACAAGTACAAAGTACTTACCACGGACTCCGGAAAAGACGCGCTTAAGATTCTTGATGAAGTCGAAGTTGATATTGTGCTTTTGGATATCATGATGCCGGATATGGACGGACTGGAAGTTCTGGGAAAGATCAAAGAAAAATATCCGTCAATTGAAGTTGTTATGGTTACTGCGACAAAAACCGTGACAACTGCGGTAAAAGCGATGAAACTCGGGGCTTATGACTATCTGGTCAAACCCGTCGACAATGACGATATACTGATATCTATACAACGGATAGTCAAAAAGAGAAGCCTTGAAAAACAAAATCTCCTTCTTCGTTCAGAGATATCGCTGCTTTACAATAATTCAAATATGATCGGGGAAAGCGCGGAAATACGGGAAGTTTTTAAAACCATTGAAAAAGTTTCAGGCAGTGACTCAACGGTACTGCTCTGCGGGGAAAGCGGCGTGGGGAAGGAATTGGTTGCCAGGAATATTCATTCCAACAGCTTAAGGAAGGATAAAGCTTTTGTGGCCGTTAATTGCGCGGCGATACCGAATGAACTTGTTGAGTCGGAACTTTTTGGGCACGAGAAAGGCGCTTTTACTTCCGCTAACACCGCCTGTATGGGCAAGTTTGAATTTGCCAGCGAAGGTACGATCTTTCTGGATGAAGCTTCAAGCCTCTCACTGAATGTTCAGGCAAAATTACTCCGTGTTTTGCAGGAAAGAGAGTTAACACGCGTAGGAGGCAACAAGGTCATAAAAGTGGATGTCAGGATAATTTCTTCCACAAATTATGACCTGCAAAAAGCCGTGCAGGAAAAAACTTTCAGAGAAGACCTTTATTACCGTCTGAATGTGGTTCCGGTTAATATACCGCCTTTAAGGGAAAGAAAAGACGATATTATTCCGCTTGCAATGCATTTTCTTGCGGAGTTTAATTCTAAACAGCATAAGAAAATAAAAGGTTTTTCCGGTGATGTTCTGAAAGCCTTGACCGCTTACAACTGGCCGGGAAATATCCGTGAATTAAAAAACCTTGTTGAGCGGTTTGTGGTAATGGTTGACTCGGACTTAATAGATATGTCGGATCTCCCTCTTGAACTTTTGGTTAACAACGGGACGGGAGGTTTGATGAGCAGCGGTAAGGAATTGAAGTTTTTGAAAGATATGGTGGACGATGTAGAGAGGGAATATATTTTTAAATGCCTCAAAAATAACGATTTTAATCAGACAAAGACCGCGAAAGACCTCGGGATACATCGAAATACTTTGATAAATAAAATAAAAGAAAAAAACCTCCAGTAATCCGTTATTTAGTTTAAATAATTGCAGGCTGTTTACAGCTACCTAAAATCGTCAATTGTCAATCGTAAATTTCTTTGTCTTTCCTGCCTGCATATAGTTCACAGCAGCTCCTGCCGCAAGTTATGTGCATTAATTTCACATCTGAGTTAAAAACACTGCTGCATCCTTAATTTATCTTCTGGCACGGATATTGCTTTAATATGATGTATATCCTCTCCGGTTTTTTTGACGGAGAAATTTAATATGGACCTTTTTTTTTAGGCCCGAAAAGGAGAACTATGCAAAGAGTCGTAGTGACCGGAATGGGTGTAGTAGCTCCAAATGGTATCGGAGTGAAGGAATTCTGGACCTCGCTTGTAAATGGGGTCTCCAAAGTAAGGCAGATAAAGAGCTTTGATGTATCGGAGTACTCTACAAAAATAGCGGGAGAGGTGGATAATTTTGATCCGTGTGTTTACATGGATCCTAAAAAAGCCAGGAGAATGTCCCGTTTTGCCCAGTTTGCCCTTGCCGCCGCGACAATGGCAAAAGAGGATGCAAAACTCGAAATAAACGAAGAGAATAACAGGAGGATAGGCGTAATAATAGGGACCAGTATTAACGGCATGAAAACAGTTGAAGAACAGGAAGTGCGCCTGCTTCGGGGTGGGCCGAAGGCTGTGAGCCCTTTTTCCGTACCGACCGCGATTCCTCACGGCGCCGTCGGAAATCTTTGTGTTGAGTTCAATATTAAAGGGCGTAGTATCACGATCTCGACGGGCTGTTCTTCTTCCTTAAACGCCATCGGACACGCGTTTGAATGTATCAAGCTCGGGGTTTGTGACGCTATGTTCACCGGCGGGACGGAAGCGCCGATAACGCCTCTCATAATGGGCGGTTTTTGCTCGGCGAGCGTTCTTTCAAAAAGAAATGGCGATCCTGAAAAAGCCAGCCGGCCTTTTGATAAAAGCAGGGACGGGTATATTATCGGAGAAGGCTCCGGTATTTTGGTCCTTGAATCTTTTGAGCATGCGGTAAAACGCCATGCCCGTATTTACGCGGAGATAAAAGGATACGCGAATACGACAGATGCTTTCAGCATGTTTGCCGTGGAGCCGTCCGGGTCGGAGGCCGTGGAGTGTTTTTCTTCCGCCTGCAAGCAGGCCGGTATTTGCCAGGAGGATGTTGACTATGTGAACGCGCACGGGAGCTCTTCCCGGGTCTCCGACGAAAGAGAGACGATGGTAATAAAAAAATCCCTCGGGATGCATTCAAAAAAAGTCATGGTAAGTTCTATCAAATCCATGATAGGCCACCCGCTCGGGGCCGCCGGTTCTCTGCAGACCATCGCCTCGATAAACGCAATCAATGACAGCTTGATCCCCCCTACTATAAATTATGAAGAAAGGGACAGGGGGTGTGATTTAGATTATGTCCCGAATGAGACGAGGAAAGAAAATGTCAATGTTGCGGTAGTCAACTCGCTTGGTATGGGCGGCAATAATGCCGTGCTCGTACTTAAAAGTTATAATAATTAAAGGAGGATTATGAAAATACTTTTTGTGCAGCCGCCGAAAACTGAAAGCAGTATAAGCAGTGTGGATCTTGCAATGGGGGAGCCGCTTGCGTTTGAAATACTCGCCGCGAATCTGCCGGAATATGACGTGAGGATCCTGGATTTAAGGCTGGAAGCTCCCGGCGCTTTGGAGAAAACCATTTCTGAGTTTAAACCTGATGTTGTCGGAACAACCGCTTTTACGGTTGAACTTTACAAGGCGCGGGCTCTGCTGGAAAATGTTAAAAAAATTGATAAAAATATTATTACCATGATTGGCGGACACCATGCGACATTAATGCCCGAAGATTTTGATAAGGATTATATAGATATAATTGTTATGGGGGAAGGCGAGAGAATAATAAAAGAAGTTGTAGACTGTATCAGAACTAAAACAGATATGTCTGGTATTGACGGAATAGGAGTCTTGGTAAATTCAGTCAGGAAGTATAACAAAAGAAAAGGGCTTATAATGAACATAGATGAACTGCCTTTTCCAAACAGGAAACTTACAAGTCATTACCGGAAAGATTATTTCAGGGGTAAGTGGAAACCGGTGACTTCGGTGTTTTCCTCCAGGGGCTGTCCTTATAAATGTGATTTTTGCGCCATGTGGAAAGTTTACGACGGGAAGTTCAGGATAAGAAGCGCGAAAAGATTTGTGGATGAGCTCGAAATGATCCCGGAAAAGTTTATTAATATTAATGATGATAATACGCTCCAAAATATTGCTTATTCCTCCGAAATATGCAATGAGATAAGGAAAAGGGGGATAAAGAAAACGTATAAAATCTACGGCAGGTCGGATACCATTGCGAAACACCCGGAGCTGGTTGAAGAGTGGAAAAGTATCGGAATGGAACTGGTGCTAATCGGAGTGGAAGCTTTTAAGGATAAAGACCTTATTGAGAGAAATAAAAAGAATACAATAAAAAATAATGAAGACGCGATAAAAATACTGCATAAGAACGGGGTGGAAGTAATCGCGTATTTCCTTGTAGATCAAAATTTCACTGAGGAAGATTTTAAACAGATGGCGAAGTACACGCAAAATCTTGAACTGACCCATCCGGTTTTTACCATTCTTACGCCTTTTCCGGGAACGGATCTGTACGAGAAAACCAAAGGTCAGCTGACTACTGCGAATTTTGAACTTTTTGACGTGTTCCATTCCGTTTTGCCGACAAAAATACCTTTAAAAGAGTTTTATCTGAATTTTGTCGAGCTTTACAGGTCGGCGTATTCGAAGAAGGATAATAAGTTTTTGTCCGCGGATATGGTAAATAGTCTTGTCGGAAAATTTATGGCGGCTCACAGTATGAGTTAAAAGGAGAGTGCATGTTTAAATATATAATAGCAGTCCTGGTTTTGATTTTGACAATTACGAGGCTGCTTGAAACTGTTTTGCCGGATGTTTCGAAGAAAAAAGGAAAAATTTACGCAAAATGGCTGTTTTATTGTCTTTTGGTCTGCGGTATTGCAATTTACATATCGGGAGTAACCGAGTTTGTTATCAGCGTGAAGGAAATTAACCTTCCTGTTTCCATTCTGGGGATAGTCCTGCTTTCTTTAAAGATGGTACTGAAGTACCGGAGCATGAAAGCACTGGGTAAATTCTGGAGTATCCAGATTGAATTAAGAAAAGGACAGACCGTGATCCGGGAAGGTCCGTATAAATATGTAAGACACCCGGCTTACGCGAGTACAATTATAGAAGTTATCGGCGGTTTACTCCTGGTAAACGCGTATTATTCCTTATTATTAGCTTGTATTATATATTTCCCTCTTATTATAATAAGGATTGTCCTGGAAGAAAGAAATTTATTAGGCGAACTGGGAGACGGGTACATGAAATATCAGAAAGAAGTTCCAATGCTTTTACCTTATAAAATGTTTAACCAAAAAGCGGAAGAATAGTGCTGTATAACTACTTTTCACTTATTGCATTTCTTGCCGGTTTCTCAGTCGGTGTTTTTGTGTATATAAAAAATCCTAAAAAAGAGATTAATATTGTATTAAGTCTCCTGATCCTCGTTGTTTCAATATGGACCTTGATATTATTTATCTCAAAATTTGCGTACGCTCAAGAAACAATATTTATGCTGATGAGGCTTAATTTCAGCGTTATGACGTTCGGCCCGCTTCTCTTTCTCGTTTTTGTGGAAATATTTCCGAATTACCCGGTGAAAGAAAATAAATACCTCTTTTATTACGCGCTGCCAATACCATTATTGCTGTTATCCGTATTTTCACCGTATTTTGTTATTAATGTAAGTAATGTTAACGGTAATATTGAACTAAAAAGAGGTATTCTTCATCTCGTTTGGTCGGGATATTTTGTAATTTATGTCGTAATAGCTTTGTCCCGCCTGCTTAGTAAATACAGACGAAGCAAGAGCCTTATTAAACTGCAGATCCAGTATGTTTTTGCCGGATTTTACCTGATGATTTTATGCGGATCTATAACAAATATTGTTTTACCGCTCTTCAAAATTAATAGTTTTATCCATTACGGCCCGCTCTTTACACTTCCTTTTATTGCCCTGCTCAGCTATTCAATTTTAAAACACCGTCTGCTGGACATTGCTATTTTCATCAAGAAAAGTCTGGTGTATTTTGTTCTGGTCACGTTTATTTCTACCGTTTATATTCTCATGTTTTTACTGACCCGGAGTGTATTCTCGAACGCGCATATTTCCGTTTCAATATTTGTGTCCCTCTTGTCGGCGGTGCTTATTGCCGTCACAATGGACCCTTTAAAAGACCTGATAGGGCGCTGGACGGATAAAATATTTTTCAAAGGAAAATATGATTATTACAAAGTGCTGAAGACTTTGATACAAACGTTGAATTCCGTAGTGAAGGTGGATGAGGTTCTTACCAAGGTTATAGACACTATTACGGAAGCTATGAGACTTGAGTATACGGCAATTTTCATTCTTGAGAGAAATACGAATACATTTACCGCGAACCGGACTTCGAAAGACGGATTGACGTGGGCGGGGTCTATTGAGCAGGAAGATCCGCTTGTGGCTTATATTTCAGAAAAAAAAGACGCGCTTGTATATGATGAGCTCGGATATTTGATAACGGACAAAGACAGGAGCGCGGTTGTTAAAGATTCCTTCATACGTCTTAAAGCAAAGGTTTTTATCCCTATTATCCTGAAAGAAAAACTTATAGGGCTTCTTGTGCTCGGGGGAAAAAAATCGGACGACATATTCACCCAGGAAGATCTTGACCTGCTTAATATGATCGCTCATCAGATTTCGGTAGTGTTGGAAAATACAAATCTTTACGAGCAGATGCTAAACACGGCAAAACTTGCTCTGGTCGGGACTATGGCCGCGGGTATGGCGCATGAGATAAGAAATCCTCTGACTTCCATGAAAACATTTATTCAGCTCCTTCCCGACAAACATACGGACAAAGAGTTTGTCGAAAGATTCAATGCCGTAGTAGGAGAAGAAATAAACAGGCTGGACCGGTTGACCGAGGATTTGCTCTCTTTTGCAAAACCAAAATTGCACAGGTATGAGCAGATCGATGTTAATTATTTTGTGGAAAAAGTAATAGAGCTTTTCGAGATGCAGACCGGCAAGAAAAAAATACAAATAACGAAGCTGCTTAAAAATGTACCGAAAGTTTATGCGGATGAAGAACAGCTTACGCAGGTTTTTATGAACATGTTTCTAAACAGTATGCAGGCTCTTGAAGCAAAAAAAAGTATTACCATAGAAACAGGAATTGATATCGGGGAGAATTTACAGAAGCTTGTAACCATATCTATTAATGACACGGGGTCCGGAATCCCGGATCATATTCTTGAAAGAATATTCGACCCTTTCTTTACTACCAAAAAAGAAGGCACCGGACTTGGACTTGCTATTTGTTTGAAAATAATCCAGGAGCACAATGGTTTTATTAAAGTCAAAAGCAGGGTCAACGAAGGTACAAGTTTCAAGATATTCCTGCCGGCATATGATCCCAGGTAGCCTTGAAAGACTCAAATAGCATTCTGCAGTATCCCGTTTCAAACACATAATATAGCTTTCTGCAATTGGTAGTGCACAAAAATATGTGCAGTCTGCACAATTTTCTAAACAAAATATCCTGCCAATCATGACAAAACTCCTTATTGTTAAATAAGATATTAAGTGGCATGATTATTGCTGTTTAATAATATCCCTGTGGAGTTCAGTTGGGGAAAGGAATCGGTGAAAATTGCAGCAAAAAGAGAATTTCGAAGACATAGCCGGGCTTTTAATTGAAAGTCCTTATCCGATATTTAGAGTTTCGCCGGAAGGAAAACTATTGTATGCGAATGAAGCAGGAAAGTGCCTGCTTGCCAAGTGGGACTGTGTTGTCGGACAAAAGGTAAATACTGATTTTGCAGTTCAGGTAGCCGAAGCTTATAGGGAAAATTTGATTAAAAATAATGTCGACGTTCAATGCATGGAAAGGATATTTTCATTTACCTTTGTGCCTTCATGCAAAGGTAAATATGTAAATATTTACGGAGTTGATAATACCGAGAGAAGAAAAGCAGAGAAAGAGCTCGAGAAGATTCACAAACAGGTTATTTATCAGGAAAGGTTAAAAGCTATCGGCCAGATGTCCAGCGGGATAATTCATGATTTGAATAATGCGCTGTTTCCGGCGCTTGGTTTCAGCGAAACGCTTATCAAAAATCCTTCGTATCTTGAAAATAAAGATAAAACCCTGGATTATTTAAAGAAGATACATGGTTCCGCAAAACACGCAGCCGGCATAATAAGCAGGCTTAAGGACTTTTACCGGTCTTCGCCGGCTAATACGATTCTTTTGCCTGTCGACTTTAATAAATTAATTAAGGATGTTGTCGGGCTTACTCGTCCCAGATGGAAGGATGAAATGGAGTCAAGAGGGGTCGCGATAAATGTAGAGACCGACCTTAAAGGTGTTCTGCCGGTGGCAGCAGAAGAATCAGAACTCAGAGAACTTATTGTCAATCTGATTTTTAACGCGGTCGATGCCATGCCGGCAGGCGGAAAAATAGTTATGTCCACCCGGAGCGAAGAAGAGAAAGTTATTTTTGAAATAAAAGACACGGGTTCGGGGATGCCTGAGCAGGTAAAATTACATTGTTTTGATCCCTTCTTCAGCACAAAAGGTGCTAAAGGTACCGGGCTTGGTCTGGCAATGGTCTATGGTACCGTAAAAAGATACAACGGAACAATAAAGCTTGAAAGCGAAGAGGACAAGGGTACGAGATTTATGATAACCCTGCCGGTCTGGCATAAAGGGATGAGTGTTGCGGTTGCGGATAAGGAAAGTGCCCCTGAAAAACCGGTACATATTCTTGTTGTAGATGATAATCCTATAATAAGAGAAGTTATAAAGGAGTATCTATTGTGCGACAAGCACATTATTGAAACAGCTGAATCCGGCGCGGAAGCTTTGAATAAATTCTCTAAATCTGCGTTCGATGTGGTAATAACCGACATGGCGATGCCTAATATGAGCGGAGCCGAACTTGCGGCCCTTATCAAAAAAAAGAGGAAAGATATTTTCGTCATTTTACTTACCGGCTTCGGTGAAATTATGACCGAGAATAATGAAAAACCGGAAGGAGTGGATTTTATCCTCGATAAGCCTGCCGGTATCGAAAAGCTAAGGGCCATGGTAAATGAGTTAATAAAAAGGGGGAAAGATGGCAAATAATAAAATAAAAAGTTCCTCGGCTGCTAAAAGCAATGTAAGTAAAGAGCAGCTTCTTAAGGAAATTGAAAAAAAAGCATATGAGTTATTCCTTAAAAGAAATGGCCGCCACGGCAATGATTTAAATGACTGGCTGGAGGCGGAGAAGATCGTAAAGAAGCAGTATAAAATCTGATCTAATATATATCAAGGGGTATATTATGGCAAACATTACAGTAGAAAGAAGAAAACATAACAGGGTAAAGTTTGAAACAGTAGTAGATCTGAAGCTTCCTTCCGATGCCGGCCGTTTCATTTCAAGAGGACGCGTGAAAGATATAAGTTTAGGCGGCCTTAAATTCGAATCCTGCCAGGAACTTTCGACAAACGAGCTGCTTGTAAGCTTTTGTAACGGCTCTTTCCTGGATGGATCCGAGATTGAATGCAGAGTAATAAGGGCGGTCAAAGATAAGCTGAGCTATATATATGGTGTGGAGTTTAAGAAACTTAACCTATTGGACAAAGCAAAGATCTGGTATAAGACAACTGCGGCCTAAACGGATCAATGTTCGAGTGGGGAGCCGCGCCTCTTATTGACCGGGAATACGCAATAACCACAGCTATTGACTTTTTAAAAAACTGTGTTAGAATGACTTTAGAATTATTTTACCAAAATTAAGGGCTATCTTCTAAACCTTTATAGGTCGCTTTCATTCCATCCCTTATAGGGTGTTGAACGAAGCTTAAGATAGCCCTTTAATATTTACTGAGGAGCGAAGAATGTTTGACAAAGAATTTGTAAAAGAACAGATAAAAGCATACCTGACTGCGGATCTTAAAAATATATTAAAGAAAAGGGCTTCAAAAGAGTATGTACCTGAATATTATGAACTTGTAGAAACAGAGCTCAAAGCAAGGGGGGAAGATCCAAAAGCGCTTGAAACTGAATCCTCCGGCTCTAACATGAAAATAGCCGGTGAACATGATGCGTTGAGAGGAATTATCAGTAAATCTCTGAAAGAAAAATTAAATATTGCGAATCTTGAACTGGAAGAGCTGGTTCAATTATACGTTTGGGAAAGCAAATCCCCGTATTTTATGTCGCTAGTTGAGGGCGAGCTGATAGGCCGCGGTGAAGATATTAAAAAATACGTCAAACCCGGCCCCTTAGCCGAAGAAACCTCTCCTGAAGAAAAACTGATCCACTGCAACTCCTGCGGCAAAGACCTAGCCCCCGCCGACAATTTCTGTTCCGCCTGCGGAAACCCCAAACTAACCGAAAATATTTAAAAACAATAATAATTAAAAACACTCAGAAAGGGGACAGTCACGTGACTGTCCCCTTTCTGCTACTTTTTGTTTGAAAAATGGGGAATAAAAGTGTACAATCACATAAATTCTAAATACGGGATATTTTTCAAGGGGGTATCCGAGTATGTCAAGATCAGCAAGAGAAGTTGTTCCTGGAACACCATATCATGTTTGTCAAAGAGGCAATAATAAACGTGGAATATTTTCAGATGATGAAGACAGAATGCAGTTCCTGTTTTGTCTGAAAGAAAAAAGTTTTAAATATAAGTTAAGCATCTTAGCGTATTGTTTGATGAATAACCATGTACACCTGATTGTTATTCCGCAAAAAAGTGATTCTATGTCTTCAACTTTTCGTATTGTAAATACCGTGTTTTCGCAATGCTACAATAAAAAATATGGTAGGATCGGTCATTTATGGGGAGGCCGGTATCATTCTGTAATGTTAAGTGAGAATCATCTTGCAATCGGGGCAAGATATGTTGAAAGGAACCCGGTTCGCGCTGGTCTTGTAAAAAAAGCAGAACGATGGGAATGGTCAAGTGCAAGACAACATGTATTGGGTGAAAAAGGTATATTAAAGTTGGACAATATTTTTAAATACATCCCTCTTTCAAAAGAAAATTGGAAGACCTATATAAATCACGAGGAAAGCAGTAAAGAACTTTTCTTTGTAAGGCATAGAAAATAATAGCAATAGAATAATTTAAAACAGCAAAAATAAGTCAATAGGGGACAGTCACGTGACTGTCCCCTATAAAGAAATAAATTACCGTATGCTGGACAAAGTGAATCTAAATTAAAGTGTGAAGTTTCTGTATTTTTTCTGCCAGTTCGGGTTCTTTGAAGCAGAATTTAAGGTCGAGGAATTTCTCTCTGAATTTCTTGACTTCTTCCTTTACGGGTTTGTTGTCCACGGCGTCTTTGATCAGCTGGGCGATGGTTTTAAAATCTTCTTCGCTTAGGCCGAACCTGGTCATCTCGGAGGAGCCGAGACGAAGAGAGCCGGAAGCGGTAAAACCTTCTTCTTCGGGAGTTGCCTGATAATTTACTATAATATTATTTTCTTCAAGACGCTTTGCTACTTCGGGACCTTTTCCGTATCCGACATATACTATGATCTGATGGGTCTCTGTAAAAGAAACTGCAGGATCACCCGCCACGTCAAATCCCAGGTCCTTTAAGGCCTTAGCTAATACCTTGGCATTCATTATTACTTTTTCCTGATACTCGTCTTTAAAGTGGTTCATCTCATACGCCGACATTAAAAGCCCGAGCAGAGTACCGAGGTGGTGGTTGGAAACCGAGCCGGGAAATACACGGTTTTCAATAGTTTCCCAGAGTTTATAATTGTCCTCGGTTTCTTTAAAGTCGGAAGAAATAACGCCTCTTTGACTTCCGAAAAATGTTTTATGCGTTGAGCCGGTCACTATATCCGCGCCGTCTTTAAAAGGTTCCTGAAAGTATGGTCCGATAAGCCCGAGTACATGGGCCATATCATACATCACTATTGATTTTATCCCCTGCGCTTGCATAAACGCCTTTACTTCCTCGACCGGTTCCGGATGAAGTACCATGGATTTTCCGAAGATTATGAGGTCCGGATTATTCTCCGCAATTAATCTCTTTGTGGCATTTGCGTCAATTTTATAAGGGTTACCGGGAAGTACCGGGAAATTAATTATCGCCGGTTTTTCCGTAACAGGATCTATCTGGATAAAATTATTGAGCGCCCCCATGGGCTGGGCGGAAAGATGTCCGCCTCTTATAATATGGTTGTTCATAACATTTTTTAAACGGCGGGGTTCTATTTTCCTGTTATCCCGGTTAACGAAATCCAGCATGGCTGCGAAAACCGCTGTATTTGCCATCTGTCCCGAAACAGCTCTGGTTTCCACATTTTTACAACCGAGATATTTCTGAAACTCGGCAACCAATAAGGTTTCAACTTCCGCAATAAAATCCGTCCCCTGATAATAAAATATTTCCGTGTCATAAAAAGATTTTACTTTTTTATGCTCGCCGTAACGGAAAGAGGGATCCATAACCGAAAGAAGGCGGGTTGCCGGAGAGTGTGTTTGCTCCGACGGGATAAGGTTGATACATTCCTTTTGTCTCCAGACCGTATTGTTAAAAGCTTTCTCAAGCAGGTCGCCGGCTTTTTCCTGATAAGTTTTTTCACTTAAAGGTTTTACTGCGGCAGAATGGTCTGCCAGTATCGGTCTTGCATAAGGCGGGGCGTCTGTTCTCAGGTGCCATTTTACAATAATAGCGTCTGCCTTGACCCCGCGGATGTCCACCTGAATTCTGTCGCCTTCATTTAAATTTGAATCCAGAAGCGCCAGTCCGATTGCCCGCATACCGCGTTCTTCCGAGATGTCAGTGTAAAGTCCTTCGCCTTTGGTTTTAAAATAAGGTATCATCGTTCCGCTTGTCACATATCCGGCGGCTTTGTCGCCTTTAAAAACTTTAAACCCCTGCCTGGCGATACCTCTTCCAACTATAGCAAAAGGCATGACTCGTTTTGGAAGATCCCCGGCTGCGGAATAATCTTTTTTAATTATTTTCTTAAGCGCTTCAAACTGTTTTAAGAGCGCGTCTTTCCCTAAAAAGTTTTCTTTTAACGGGGAAAAGCTCACTGCAAACTTTGCAAGAGGGACGGCAAAAATGGGAATTTCTTTTCCTTCCTGATCCACTCCGAGTTCGTGACCGAATAAAGGAAGCCCGCTTTCCAGCCGGAGAGTGTCTCTGGCTCCGAGCCCTATAGGCATTGCGCCTTTTTCAATGAACGCGTCCCAGATCTTAAGAGCGTCTTCGCGCGCAATGAAAAATTCAAACCCGAGCGGCTCGCCGGTATACCCGGTTCGCGCTACGAGTACTTTACTTCCTTTTATTGTTACCGAGCTCATCGCGTTTTTTACGGGTTCGGGAAGTTTTCCGCTTTCCATCAGGGAAGAAAGAATGGTTTTAGCTTTAGGTCCCTGCAGGGAAAGCATGGCAATTTCTATGGATTTATCTTCGAACTCAACCCCGGCGGAGTATCTTTTTGCGATATGGGAAAGATGTTCCCAGTCCCTAAGCTGGTTACCCGCGTTTACCACGAGAATATATTCCGTGGGGGCGAACTTGTAAAGATAGGCGTCATCCAGTGCTCCGCCGTTACTGTTTTGTATCATCGTATATTGAGCTTGATTAATATCCAGAGCCGCTGCGTTATTGGTAAGAACGTTCTGTAAAAAGAGCAAAGAGTTTTTCCCCCGAATGACAAAACGTCCCATGTGGGAAACATCAAAAAGTCCGGCGCTTTTTCTGGTGATAAGATGTTCCTCGAGAATACCGCGGGGATAATTTAAAGGCATATTCCAACCGCCAAAATCCGTCATCGTAGCATTAGCGGCGACATGTTTGTCAAAAAAGACTGTTTTTAAAAGCTCGGACATGAATCCTCCATTTTCTTGACCCTCATCCTCCGGTCTCCCTGATAAAAGGGGAAGGGAATGTAAGGTATATTTATCCTGGGGGAAAACACTTAACAAGTATGATATATTATTGAAATTAAAAAATCAATATAATATAGTAAGTGGAGTTTCCCCATTTTCTGTTCCGGTTTCGCTATCCGCCTAGGCGGATTTCGCAAAGATTTAAGGTCTGATATTTAGACTTTGCTCAACTCGCTTTGCTCGAACAATTCAGCCTTCTTCCGAACATTTCAATAAATTTTGTCCACCTTCGGTGAGATCTCGCCTGAAGGCGGATACGTTTCTCACAAGTCACAGAAAACAGGAAAACTCCACTTGCAAAAAATCCGTTTTGCCTTATTTGGCAGGCTTTTATAAGTTTTACTTGAAGTAATGAGTAAACTCAACCATATAGTAAGGACTTTGTGTTTAGCCCGTGTAATGTTATTGAAATACAGCAGTATTTACTGTAAAATAATATGAGTTGTCAAAAATTATAAAAACACCGCAAAAAGCGGACATTGGAGGATAAATATGCAATTAGCAAAGAGAATGGGAAGACTTGGAACAGAAACGGCGTTTGAAGTGGCAGCCCTCGTAGGAAAATTAAGATTACAGGGAAAGGATATTATCACTTTTGGACTCGGGGAGCCGAACTTTGATACTCCGATGAACATTAAAAAAGCTTGTATTAAGGCGTTAAATGATAACCAGACGCATTATACTACCAGTAACGGTATTTTACCTTTAAGACAGGCAATTGCCAAAACAGCCGGTGCGTTCCGCGGAATGGAATATGACGCCGATGAAGTAGTCGTAGCTCCCGGCGCAAAACCTATACTTTTCAATGCAATTATGGCGCTTGTGGACGAGGGGGACGAGGTTATCTATCCGAATCCCGGCTATCCTATATATGAATCCATGGCAAATTTTGTAGGCGCAAAGTCTATAGCCCTGCCTCTCTGGGAAAAGAACGGTTTCTCTTTTGATGTAGAAGTGTTGAAAAAACTTGTAAATAAAAAAACAAAGATGATAGTGCTTAACTCCCCGCAGAACCCCACCGGCGGAGTACTTTCCAAGAAAGACCTGGAAGAGATCGCCAAACTCGCGAAAGAGTTCAATGTCTGGATACTTACGGATGAAGTTTACGGCAAGATTCTTTATGATGACAAGTTTGTTTCCATCGCCTCCCTTCCGGGTATGAAAGAAAGAACCATCGTGGTTGACGGTTTCTCCAAAACCTACGCGATGACCGGCTGGCGTCTTGGTTACGGCCTTATGCCTAAAGAACTGGCGCCTTTTATTGCAAAACTTGAGACGAATGCCAACTCCTGCACAAATGCGTTTGTACAGCATGCGGGCGTAGAAGCTATAAATGGAGACCAGAGTGAAGCGGAGAAAATGGTGGTGGAGTTTAAAAAACGCCGCGACCTTATTGTAAAGCTGCTGAATGAAATAAAAGGTTTCAAATGCCAGATGCCTAAAGGCGCGTTCTACGCGTTCCCTAACGTTACCGAGGCCTGCAAAAATCTCGGGCTTAAAGATTCCAAAGCGCTCCAGGCGTTCCTTCTGGATAAAGCCGGTATCGCCGTACTTTCCCGTACTTACTTTGGTCCGAAGAATGTTGGCGAAAATGACGAGTATATCCGCCTCTCTTATGTTTCCAGCGAGGACGATATAAATAAAGGCGTCGCCAGGATGAAGAAAGCGATAGAAGGAAAGTGAAAATCAAGTACAAAGTACGAAGTACAATATAATGAGGATGATTAATTGAAGATACTTAATATTATGTCCCGGGCGGTTGTTACTGCGCCGGTAAATACATCTATACAGGAAATCTGCCGGTTAATGGAAAAAAATAAGATCGGTTCTGTAGTTATTGTGAAAGAGAAAACTGTGCTCGGGATTATTACGGAAAGAGATATTGTTCAGTTTATCGGCCTGCACGGTTGTAATTTGCTCTCCCAAAAAAGAGCTTTTGAAATAATGGTTTCCCCCGTCTTTACGATGGCGCCAAAAATGGAAACCCGCGTGGCGATGCAGTTCATGGCCTCCAAACGGATAAGGCGTCTTCCGATAACCGAGAATAAACGCCTGGTCGGCATTATTACTTATGGAGACATCATAAGAGAAGTGCAAAAAGATCTTGCCGAAGCCCAGTTAAAAACCCAGCAGTTAAAACTGGAAATTTCAAGGGATGGGCTCACGCATTGTTTTACTCAAAAGTATTTTAAAACTTTCTTAGACCGCGAAGTAGAAAGAGTGAAGAAATACAGCGGACTACTTGCGCTTTTAATGGTGGACGTGGATCATTTTAAAAAGATCAACGATACTTACGGCCACGATGCCGGGGATTATATTCTTGTGAAAGTTTCCGAGCTTATCAGGAAAAACACAAGAAAGATCAATGTTATCGGCCGTTATGGCGGGGATGAATTTTCCATCATTGCCCCTATTTCCGATGTAGAAAGCGCAAAAAGACTCGGTGACCGTTTAAGACAGTTTGTAGAGCAAACAAAGTTCCACTATCAGGGCCAGATCATCAGAGTGACGCTTTCCATAGGCGTTGCCGGCTGGGATAAATCCATTATTGACGGCAGAGGGCTTATCGTGAAAGCCGATAAGGCGCTGTACAAATCCAAACATGCCGGCAGAAATGCGGTAAGTGTTGCCTGAGCTCTATGAAAAAGAAAGAAAAATGGAGTTTTAAAAAAGAAGTAATAAGAAAATCCATCCATCTGTTCTCCATAATTTTCCTGGTCGCGTACGTTCTGGTCTCAAAAGAAGTTAATCATAAAGTCGGACTTCTTTTTCTCTCCTTCATGCTCATCATTCTTTTTGAGCTGGAGTATGCGAGAGTGGAGGTGGGAGCAAAGATCCCTTTTCTTCGTAAACTCTGGGAGTATAGAAGAGATAAAGAAAAACATCACATGGGCGCGGAAATTTACTTCCTGCTCGGTTCTATTATTTGCCTTGCTATATTTGACCTTCGTATTGCCGCAGCCGCCATGCTAATGGTCACCTTCGGAGATCTTGCAGCCGCGCTAGTCGGCACTAAATTTGGAAAAACCCCGCTTCCTTACATAAAAGACAAAGCCTGGGAAGGTTTACTTGCAGAGCTGGCGGTGGATCTTGTAATAGGGTTTTTGGTTCTCCGTGAGCCGGTAAACGGAAGGATGTGGTGGGATACTTGTTGGTGGCTTCCCGCAGGGGATCCTATGTGGCTGATTATCGTTGTAATGGCAGTGAGCGCCACGGTAGTAGAAACCGCAGTGAAAAAGCTGGATGATAACCTTTTGGTACCCGTGGTTGCGGGCTTTAACGGGGAGATAATACTTCTGCTGCTGAGAGGATACTTTTAAGAGAAAAGTACTAATGACTAGTTGACGAGTAGCAGCGCATGTTGGACTCTTTCTAGGAGCCTCAAAAGTAGCAGCGCATGTTGGACTTGTCAACCTAATATTTGTT
>MFGS01000178.1 GCA_001778355.1 Candidatus Firestonebacteria bacterium RIFOXYA2_FULL_40_8 | reverse complement strand
AAAATAATTGAAAAAAACATCATAGAGGTGAAGCAATGGCTTGATCATTCCGGAGAAAGAGAAGTGGAAAATAATGAAAAAAACGAAACATTTAAGGTCGATTTTAATTTGACGCCCGAAGGTTCATATTTCCCTTTAAAAAAAATAACTTCTAGCAATGTTAATGTAAAAAGAGAATTTAAATTAATAATAAAAGAAGATAAATATGATTTTGGTGTGGTGAAAAAAGGAAAGATAATAACACATATATTTTTAGTAAAGAATAATGATACGAAACCAATAAAGATTGATAGAATTGATTCTTCTAAATATGCATCAGGTGCTATGGATAATGATATTATTGCGCCAGGAAAAGAGATAGAAATAGGTGTAGGTGTAAATACTGAATATCTAGAAGGTGAAATACATGAATATGTTAAGATGTATTCTGAAGAAGTTAATGCTCATATAATTACATTGGAAATGAGTGGAAAAGTTACAAAATAAAAGAAAAGGAGAAATACATCTTAATTAATATTTGGAGTGTCGGTAGTTGACTAACAATCCTCTGGAAAAAATCATGAGAGAAATCCGAAGTCGGACTAGAGTGAGTCGGAGCATTTCCTGACGTAAATTCAGCTTACATTGTAGTTACTCTCGTATGTCTTATTTTCAAAGCCATTCAAAGCTCTTTTATCATTTGATTTTCCTGTCTTTTTAGTGGTATTATATATCCGTAATACTCATCCGTCTTCTGACGGAAATATTTTTACTTGGCTTCTGCGTACGCGCTTAGTCCGGTAAAAGGAGGCCATAAAATGGCAAAAGTAATTCTGGAAAAGATAGAAAAGAGGTTCATCAACAATCCGAAACCTGCGGTTGCAGAGATGAGTCTCGAAATCAACGACAAGGAGTTCGTTGTTCTTGTCGGACCTTCGGGTTGCGGTAAATCAACGACTTTGAGGATGATTGCGGGCCTTGAAGAGATCACTTCGGGAAGAATATTAATTGACGATAAAGTTGTCAATGATGTAGCGCCGAAGGACAGGGACGTGGCGATGGTGTTTCAGAACTACGCTCTTTATCCTCACATGACGGTGTATGACAACATGGCGTTTGGTTTGAAGATCAGAAAATATCCGAAAGACGAGATAAAACGCAGAGTTATGGAAGCTGCGGAAATCCTCGGAATTCAGGAACTTCTTGAAAGACGTCCGAAACAGCTTTCAGGCGGACAGAGACAGCGTGTGGCATTAGGCCGGGCCATTGTAAGAAAACCTAAAGTATTCTTGTTTGACGAACCTTTATCCAACCTTGATGCAAAACTCAGAGGACAGACCAGGACTGAGATTATTAAACTGCATAACCGGCTCCAGGCGACCATGATCTATGTTACTCACGATCAGGTGGAAGCTATGACGATGGGAGACAGGATCGTTGTAATGAAAGACGGTTTTGTCCAGCAGATAGGCGATCCGGTGACCATTTATGACCAGCCGGCCAATAAATTCGTCGCGGGCTTTATCGGAACTCCTCCGATGAACTTCATAAACGGGAAAATTGAAAAGAAAAACGGCGCTGTTTACTTCGGAGAAGGAAGTTTTACTCTGAAGCTGGATAAGAGCATGCAGGAAAAGATGGCGGCATATGACGGGAAAGAAATAGTTCTCGGTGTCCGTCCCGAATATATCGAAGAAAAAAGAATTTCAAAACTTACCGATCCGGATTGGAAGATCTCGGCGATGGTAGATGTTATCGAACCGATAGGTGCTGCCGCTTATGTTTACCTGACCACAGGGCAGTCGTCTTTTGTTGCCTCGCTTGATTCTCATGAGCAGCTTAAGGTTTCTGAAAAAGGAGAAGTGGTGTTTAATATGGAAAAAATACACTTCTTTGACAGTCAGACCGAAGCTACCATAATTTAAGGCAAGAAAGAGATGTCAAAAAAAAATGGATATGCGATTGGCGTAGATCTCGGCGGCACTAATATTGCCGCCGGGATCGTTAATTCTTCCGGAAAAGTAATTCTTCGTGAAAAACTCCCCACCATGGCGCATCTTGGCGGTAAAGCGGTTCTTGGCCGCATTGCGCAGGCAATAAGCTGTCTAATGCAAAAAACAGACCCGAAAATCAGGAAAGAAATCAAGGGTATAGGTATCGGAACCCCCGGTCTTGTGGATCATAAAAGGGGAATAGTACGTGAACCGCCTAATTTACCCGGCATGGACGGGATGAATATAAAAAAGTACATGGAAACGCGGTTTAAGTTAAAAACTTATCTTGCAAATGACGCTAATGCTTACGCTGTGGGCGAACATACATTTGGGGCCGGTAAAGGCACAAAAAACATGGTCTGCATAACGCTTGGAACGGGGCTTGGCGGCGGTATTATAATCGACGGCAAGCTTTACGTCGGTTCGTTTGAAACGGCGGGAGAGCTCGGGCATGTTATAATCAGAAAAGAAGGAATTCCCTGCCTGTGCGGAAGTATCGGTTGTGTCGAGCCCTATGTCGGAGCTAATTTTATAGCCGAACGGGCCAGAAAAGATATTAAAAACGGGAAAAGATCCTCTATAGTAAAACTTGTAAACGGGGATCTGTCAAAAATCACCCCTATCATCATAGAAAAAGCGGCAAGGCAGAAAGATAAATACGCAAAGGCATTGTGGAATGAAATTGGCTCGGAGATAGGGACGGCGCTTATAAGCATTGTAAATACGTTAAGTCCGGAAATGGTTGTGATAGGCGGAGGCGTTTCAAAAGCCGGGGATATCCTTTTTAATCCTATTAAAGAAAAATTCAATAAAATCGGGTTCAAGTTTTTAAGAAAGAGAGTAAAGATCGTTCCCGGCAAGCTTTCGGATGATGCCGGTGTTCTCGGGTCAAGTTCTCTTGTCTGGAACCATATTTAATGTCGGGAGCCGGAAGGCAATATGTTGAGTAGAAAATCAACCGCCCTGCTGGTCTGGGCGGTTTTCTTTTTTAGCGGAATAACAGCGGTTTGCGGCGCGGAAATTATTACACCCAAGCCGGAAGTCACAAGTGAAATTCTTTCCGCGGAAAAAAAAGCAGTTACATCCGAAACTCTCCTCGCTCCAAAAAGTGAAATAACCTCCGAAGAGAAAATCCCGGTAGATTGTTCTGCGGACCATCTGGAGTATGATGAAGAGAAGGGGCTTGTAAACGGCAAGGGGAATGTAAAAATAACATACAAAACCACCGTGATAACCGCGGATGAAGTGAAATTTGACGTTAAATCCTCGGATATAGAAGCCAAAGGTAATATTACTCTTAAGGAAGGTGAGAACCTCATCCTCGGGGAGTATGTTACCTTTAACATGAAAAGCAAAACAGGGCATATTGATAAGATACAACTCTCGAACGGGCCCTGGTATTTTAAAGGGTTGGCTATAGAAAAACCGGATGAAAAGAACGCTTCCATAATAGAAGGGTATGCCACTACCTGCAAAGATAAAGAACATCCGCATTACCGTATGGTTTCCCAGAGGATACATGTCGAAATAGATAATGTCATAGAAAGCTGGAACGTACTTCTTTACATCGGGGACATTCCCGTATTTTATTTCCCTTACATCTGGAAATCTTTAAAATCCTCTCCGAAAAGTCCTATTTCGATAACGCCCGGTATTTCTGGTAATGAAGGCGCTTTTGTTAAACTTGCGTACAATTATGAGTTATCGGAGTATATGTCCGGCGCAATATTACTGGACCTTATGGCGAAAATGGGAATAGGTTACGGCCTTCAGCAAAATTACAGATTTCAAGACGGAGTAACCGGCGGGTATCTTTATGCGTATTATATTCTGGATCAGACAACCCTGCACGAAAGGTTCAGAGTGGATTTTGACCATTCCAGCAGAATAGGCAAAAATTTAAGTATAGTCGGCCGGCTTAATTTTCTGAGTGACGAGGCCCTTACCAAAGATTTTTATTCCTACTATTACCCGGTTATTTCCAGGAACATCAGGTCGTATATAGCGGCAAGTTATTATGAACAGTTCTTTTCTATAGTCACGGCTGTTGACCGGCAGGATGTGTATAAGGACGGGAAGTATCAACTTGCAAATATTTATCTCCCGACCCTTAATTTCAGCACAACAGCGATGGCTATCGGGACCACCAATGCTTATTGGAACGTGGGTGCGAATTTGAGTTATTATATGCTGGATGCCGCCGCGTCTGTTTCTAAATATTATGTGCTGCGGCTCGGTTTAAGTCCTTCGCTTTCGCATACTTTAAAACTGGATCAGGCAAATACTTTAAGCACTTCTTTCAATTTAAGTGCTGTTACCCAGAATAAACCAGATTATAATTACATAGGCCCGCTGGACAATTTAAGTTATTCTTTTGCGGTCAATCTGCATTCGGTCTGGAATATGAATATGGATGCGGACCTGTATCATAACTACTCGCAAAAACTCACCGGAAATTACGGTGGAGTACTTAACAACAGGTTAACCGTAAGAATGAATCTCAGAGTCGGTTCCTTTATTTCGAATACAACAACAACCGGGTATAATTTTCTGAATCCGTATGCGGATGTAAAAAAGAACTTTGATAACCTGCTCAATTATATGAATGTTTTTATCTCTGATGAGTTTAATGCTTCCTTGAGTTTACAGTACAGTATTGCCGAAGGTATGATGAAATCAGCGGATCTTTTTACGAATATCGGAAAACCTACGGGCGCTAAGGCGTCTTTTGGTATTAACTATTTAAACAATAAACCTTACGGGTTGGATATTTTGGACCTTACAGGTTCGCTGGCGATGAATTTGAATGATGATCTCAGGGTAGAGTATGGGGCGCGGTTTGATACTACGCTGATTAAATTTAAGGAACACCGGATTGCGGTCTCTACGAATATTACGGATTGCTGGTACGGAGATATAAATATTTCCAGTTATAATAACAATTATTCGGTTGGTTTTACACTCCAACTGCGGGCCTTTAAAGAGTCCGCGCTTGATAGGAAGCTTTCTCCGGAGGTCTACAAGTACTGACCTATGACGAAATATATTAT
>MFGS01000177.1:5773-5893 GCA_001778355.1 Candidatus Firestonebacteria bacterium RIFOXYA2_FULL_40_8 | reverse complement strand
ATAACAGGAATAATAGCCATGGAAAATAAAAGGATCATTGCAAAACCATTCTCTATCTTGTGATAATGATTTTCCAGCTTGCCTAATAATACCTTCATAAGCTCCTTTGCTCTTCTAAAT
>MFGS01000177.1:2266-5654 GCA_001778355.1 Candidatus Firestonebacteria bacterium RIFOXYA2_FULL_40_8 | reverse complement strand
CTTTATCGCCGGCTCAGGGATTTCATGTACCTTAAGACCGTTTTTCACCATTATTTTAACAGCTTCACCTTCAAGCGCTCTTATCTTTACCTTCATGTCTTCCCCTCTTTTTTGCGCTATCTTTTCCAGTTCAGGCTTGTACTTTTCAGGTATTTTAGCCCAAGCCTTTTTACTGATAACCGTACCGCCGATAAGCGCCGCCCATTTAATATCAGTCATATTCGGAGCCAGCGCGAACCATTGAAAAGAGGCCGCCGCAATCGGCGAAGTGGAAAACGCATTGATCTTCTTTGTCGTTAAAGAAGTAATCATATCGGTAATAGCCAGAGGCATAACTTTAAAGCCTGCTTCTTTCCACGCGTCAAGAACTCCGACATCCCCGCCCCAGACAAACATAGTCTGGTCTTTCATATCTTCAGGGAAGATAACTTTTTTCTGCGCAAAGAATTTTACCCAGCCCACATCACCCCAGTTGAGAACCTTATAGCCTTTTTTATCAAGAGAGGCCTCGAGCTTGCCTCTGACTTTGCTTAAAATGTAATCAAGCTCATCATAGGACTGAATCAACATAGGCATCTGCATTGCCTGCACTTCACTGCAGATATCGGACATACCGACAGCAGTGATAGAACCCGCATCGAGCGTACCGATACCGATTTTTCTTACGACATCCGTCTCGTCACCGACCACACCGCCGGCGAATATTCTTACATTGACTTCACCGTTGGTGGCTTTCTTCCAGTCATCAGCCATTCCGCGGATAACATCGTACCAAGGGGATTGCTCGGGAGCTAAGGTGGCGAGTTTGATGGTAAGAGCCCCGGCATATGTACTCATGCAAAGAAGCATTAAAACTGTAATTACGATAACTTTCTTCATATTAACCTCTCCTATAATTTACGATTGACGATTTACAATTGACAATTTATTGTTGGCGAATAAAGCATCGCCTCATATTTAATAACAACTCATCATATTGTCATTTGTCATTCGTACTTTGTACTTATTTTGTTTCGGTTTCATCTATAAGAAAAAAATCATTGATATTATCCATCATGAACTTGGCTCTTCTTTGGAAAATTATATTTGAAAGTCTGCTTTCGGGATATTTATCAACTTCTATTGCCAGTGCTTTGTCTATTAGTTCTTTAAACTCTTTCAAGTCTTGTTTGCCTTGCGAAATTGCGGCTAAGGAAAGGTACGTGCTTACTTTTTTTCCTTTGTTTATCTCAATTGCTTTTTTAAAATGTTCTCTCGCTCTTTTTTCGCTTCCGCCCATGGATTCGGAACGGCTTCCGTCCCAGGATATAAAGAAATCGTGGGCCGAACCGTCATCATATGTCTCGTCAAGTTCTAGCACACGACCAACTAGTGCTGCACCTATCGTTGACTCCTGCACCATTTGCATGTTGCCTTTATCCGTCGTTAGCGCGGCAACCCACGAAGAGCCGGCCCAGTAAAGGAGTGGAACATCTTCTTTGTTGGTGAGAGCTATCGCGGCTTTATAATCTTTTTTTAAGAGTTCGTTAAACCCCTGGTGATTCAGCTCAAGTCCTTTAAGCGCGTAATCCCTTCCCCGAAGATAAAGTTTAAATGCTCTCGCCCTTAGATACTTTGCTTTTTCGTAATCCTGCTTATCAATGGTATCCGCTTCCATTTGAAGGAAAGCATAAGCATACATCGTAAACGCCTTGGCGGTCGAAAGTATAAGTCCTTTGTGTTCAGGCGCTCCGTCCAGCACGGATTCATATAGTTTTAACGAGAAAGGAAGCGCATCTCTTACCAGGTCAGGATCATTATCCGAAGTAAATACGGTGCCGGTGCCGGAGAGAGCATCTCCGACGCTATTTAAAGCAATCGCCTTTATCGAACACCCGTTTGAAACAACGGAAAAAGCAATTAAAACCACGAGAAAGTACAGTTTTTTCATATTTTTACTCCGTTTAATAGATTAGATACTAGTATATTGGAAATAGTTGTATTTTTCAAGAAAAATGGAAGAGATGCGGATATAAGTCAACTATTGAAGGTTGTCACTTTCCTATCTATAAACCCTATTCCTTACACAAATATTTTAACAGGTTCTTTGTTTAAAGTAAGAATTGCACTGCATTATTAACTTGTCAGGTAAATATTGCAGAAATCAATATATATGCTAATTCTATCAGTGTTTCCGGCCTTTCAAATTCAATCTGCCAGACGAATTTTGAAAAAGGGTTATGGTTCGATATTCAGACTTTTTCTCAACTATTTTTTCTTCTGTTTTTCTTTTTTTTCTTTAATTGCTGTCAGTGCTTTTTTTGCTTTCCTTGCTATCTGCTTATTCCACCGTCACGCTTTTGGCTAAATTTCTCGGGCGATCGACATCACAGCCTTTTTCCAGGGATATATAATATGCGAACAACTGTAAAGGAATTACGGTTAGAAGCGGGGTTAAGACCTCAGAACATTTGGGTATATATAGAAGGGAGTCTGCTACTTCACCGGCTCTGTTATCCCCTTCCGTGGCTATGGCTATTATCTTTCCTTTTCTGGCTTTTACTTCGTGGACATTGCTCACCATTTTTTCGAAGAGCTCGCCTTCCGGCATAATACAGACGACACCGACTTTATCATCCACAAGTGCGATAGGGCCGTGTTTGAACTCCCCGGCGGGATAACCGATGGCGTGCATATAGGAGATCTCTTTAAGCTTAAGTGCTCCTTCAAGCGCCGACGGATAATTTATACCGCGACCGAGGAATATCATAAGCGGTGTATGGGCGTACGCCTTTGCAAGTTCTTTTATCTTTGCGCTCTGTTTTAATATCTCCCGTATTTTTCCCGGGATTTCTTTAAGTTCCAGAACTAATGCGCGTACCTGCTCATCGTTCATAGAATATTTTAATCTGGCAACATAAAGCGTGAAGAGAAAGAGGTTCATAAGCTGGGCTGTGTAAGCTTTAGTGGAGGCAACACCGATCTCAGGGCCTGCCAGCATATTTATCGCGCAATCCGACTCTTTCGCGATGGTGCTGGTTTCGACATTAACAAAAGACCAAACTTTGGTAAATTTTACTTTTGCTTCCCTTATTCCTGCCAGCGTATCCGCAGTTTCCCCCGACTGGGAAATAGCCATTACTAAAGTGTCTCCCTCTAAAATAGGATTACGGTATCGAAACTCCGAGGAGATCTCTACTTCGGTAGGGATGCGGGCGTATTTTTCCAGTAGGAACTTTCCGATAAGCGCCGAATGCCAGGAGGTTCCGCACGCCTGGATAATTATTTTCCCGACTTTTGCAAGGAATTCCCGTTTTATCTTTCTTTCTTTAAAATGGACCAGCCCGTCCTCGCCTATTCTTTCGTTGAGTATTTTTTCCAACACATCAGGCTGTTCGTATATTTCCTT
>MFGS01000177.1:869-2246 GCA_001778355.1 Candidatus Firestonebacteria bacterium RIFOXYA2_FULL_40_8 | reverse complement strand
CGCTTTTATCAAACGCTTCGTTTTTGGTGTCAACTTCCTGTACAGTTTTCTCTATTTTTTTCCCGTTAAAGTCAAAAACTTCGACTTTATCCTTAGTCATCACGGCCAGCTCGCCGTCTTCCAGATATATCATTTTATTGGTATGCGTAAGAAGAGGGCTTATATCAGAGGCGACAAGGTTTTCTTCTTTTCCGACTCCGATAACAAGCGGGCTTTTCTTTCTAACCGCTATTAAAGTATCCGGCTGGTGCTCGCTGATTATTACCAGAGCAAACGAACCTTCCATTTGTGAAAGGGTTTTAATTACCGCTGCTTTGAGATCCCCTTTGTAATTCTCTTCTATAAGATGAGGCACTACTTCCGAATCCGTCTCCGATTCAAAAACATGACCCTTCCCCGTAAGATCTTCCCTTAACTTTGAATAATTCTCTATGATACCGTTGTGTACAACAGCAATTTCCTGCTTGCAGTCAAAATGCGGATGCGCGTTCTGCTCTGTCGGGACCCCGTGCGTCGCCCATCTGGTATGGGCAATTCCGATATTTCCACCAAGGGGATTTTGCTTCAAGCTTTCATCAAGAATCTTGAGTTTCCCGGCCTTTTTTCTAAACCCCAGCTCCCCGTTAGAAAGTGTTGCAATACCTGCCGAATCATATCCCCTATATTCCAATCTCTCAAGTCCCACAATAAGGACCGAATCAACAAATTTATCCCCGACGTAACCGACTATTCCACACATCTGTCTATACTCCTTCATGCTTTTTTTGTATTGCCGAAATTATTTTAACCTATAAGCTGACTCTATAGTGCAAACCGTCTAAAAGTCCATAACGTCCATAAGGTCCGTAAAGTCTTTTTTAACGGTAGTATTATTTACCTTTTCAAACTCAAAGCCTCATCTTTTCAGCTTCTGACCTCTGTCTTCCGTTCTCAGGATCTTGCCGCGCCTCTATCTTTTACCTGTTCGAGAACATGCTCATGAACTCTTTTCTTGCGTTTTCGGTAATCTTATAGACATCTCCTATTAGTTGTATATCTCCCGCCGAAGGGGCTTTTTTCCTTCTAGCCATAACGCTTTTTACATCTTTGAGGAATTTTTCATTTGAATATTCATTAAACACTCCGGCGTTTGAACCCCAGAGGAAAGACGGTACATATTTGGAAGGAATTATACCGCCTCCGAAAATATTACAGCCGACACCTATGACGCTTCCGGTGTTTATCAGAACACCGATCCCGATCTTGGTATGATCTGCGATGAAGCAACCCATCTTTATCGTCCCGCAATCTTTCATCTCACCGTTTACATAGATCCTGATTGTCCCGTAATTATTTTTTAAGTCACTGTTAGTAGCCAGCGCGCCGAGGTTAACCCAC
>MFGS01000177.1:0-840 GCA_001778355.1 Candidatus Firestonebacteria bacterium RIFOXYA2_FULL_40_8 | reverse complement strand
TTGCCCTTATCTTTGCCGCATCAATGATAGACCGTTCCCCGATATACGCCGGCCCGTCAATAATGGAAGGAGCCCGAACTTTTGCGTCCTTATCTATATAAACCGGACCGCTGTCTGTATGAATAACAGTGCCTGCTTCCACAACCGCGCCTTCTTCAACGAATAAATCAGATTTTGGTCCGTAAATTGTGACACCTTTGTCTATGAACCCTTTGGATTTTTTATTGCCTTTCATCTTTTGTTTAAGATCCGACCTTATCATCTCCCCGGCATTGTTTACGATATCCCAGGGGTAAGTTATCATCTTTATATTTACTTCAACGGTTTTTATCTCGCGTTTTAATTTCTCCAGAAGTTTCGGATCGACAAAAGATTCTTTCTGCACCAGTTTAAGTTTTTCCTTGCTTAAAAAAATATAAGCAATCCTGCCGTTTGATACGCCCATTTCGTCCGAGGAGGGTTCTTTTATACTTTCCGTTAAAAGCGCGCTTCCGTTTATAAAAAGACACGCATCTTTTATTCCATTTAAATCGTTTACAATGTATTTTGGACTTTTAGACTTGACCGACTCTTCAAGATGCTTTCTGCAGAGCAGGTGTGTTTTCTTTTCGGGATACAAAGATATTATTCTTTTTTTTATGGTGTGCATTCCGGTACGGAGCTCAAAAACCGGCCGAAGAAGTACCAGAGGTTCCAGATTTACATATTGAGCATCCTCGAACAAACAGATATTCTTTATCATAACTTCTCCTTTTTGCATATTATACGTTGTATATTATAGCAGAAGAATTGAAGGGAATTTATATCTCAGTCTACTTCTTCTCCGTTCACAAATACTTT
>MFGS01000176.1:4863-8435 GCA_001778355.1 Candidatus Firestonebacteria bacterium RIFOXYA2_FULL_40_8 | reverse complement strand
GATATATTCCCGCTTCCATCTATTGACTTTACACGGTAATGATACAATGTTGACGCGGCTAAGCCGCTTAATGTTGCGGTATGGCTGGTCAGTAAATTTGTTACTTCAGTTGTCTTCAGATCATACGTCGCAGAAGACAGACCGTACTCCACCTGCGTACTTGCTCCCTCATCCGTCGTCCACGTTATATCCGCGCTGCTTGAGGTTATATTACTTGAGCTGATAGCGCTTAAAACAGGTCCCGTAGAATCCCCTGCTGCAGGCTGCGGGAGGATAGGTCTGGCAAGGTAATCAGTCCCCGGAAAAGAAGCGGTAGTAATCAATGCCGTGCCTGTTCCATCCGTATTTATAGATACCAATTTGCAGCCATAGTAAGCTTCATGACCTTTTTGATATCTATAATAAACAATTTTAGATCCGTCAGCAGACCAGGAAGGATACAACCTATCATTGGCTGTATCTGTTGAAAGCTGAATAACATTACTTCCGTCAGCATTCATTTTAAATATTTCAAAATTACCGGTTCGATTACTTGAAAATACTATCTTTGCACTGTCAGGTGACCAGAAGGCATCTCTCTCAATGGCAGAATTATTTGTTAAATTCACTACTCCGCTTCCATCCTTATACATCACATAGATCTCACTATTCCCCGTAACAGCCGAGTAATATAATATTTTCGCCCCGTTCGGAGAAGGTCTGGGAAGTCTTATAGTCGCATCTGATACTTGAGTTAACCTTGACAGGTTAGTCCCGTCAATATTTATTTTATATATCGAAACTATTGCTACTTTATCATTCCAAACAAAGTAGATGGTGTTGCCATCAGGAGCAAAAACAGGATCAACAATGTAACCTGATGCCGCTGAATAAATCAACTGCTCATTTGTTCCGTCAGCATTCATTATATAAATATCTTTGCCGTCAGTATCATAGCCGGTGTAAGACTTGCAGAAAACTATCTTAGTTCCGTCCGGAGACCAGGACGGCATGTAATCGTTTGACGCATTATTGGTTATTCTGTCTAAATTGTTGCCATCCAGATCGATAGTAAATATCTCGCGTCCTGTCATATTGTAATAATAACTGTAATTTTTATCAAAAATTATTTTATTTGTTTGTGTTCCGGGTTTTGTAACAAAAATGCTGTCTAAGGAATAACCAACATTGCCGTTTCCGTCATCCGACCTGATCTTAAAATGATATAACGAAGCCACGCTTAAACCGGTTATCGCGTGGGTGTGTGTTGTAACAAGAGTATTATCAACCGTTGTAAGATTTCCATAACCAGCCGTTGAGCCATAATCTATTTGAGACCATGCAGGTATATCCGTAGTCCAAGTTACCGTTACTGTTGTTGTTCCCGTATAGCTTAAAGAAATATTAGAAATATTTGGAACACCGGGATTTGCAACTGTATACTGCACTTTTAGCTTTGGCCGCATAGCGACATTACCGTTCTTTTCAGTATCCAAAGTAAGATCACCGCTTCCGTTAAAATACATTACCCATCCTTGATTCGGAGAACCTCCCGACCTGAAGGACTCGACTGCCGCCGTAACCGTATGATCATACCAAACTGTGCTCGCATAAAGCTGTGCGCCGCCTGTTTCAGCCGCCGCCAGAACACCGGCATTTTCCAGATTATTTATAGTAACAATTGTCAATCCTGTTGCCCAGGGAATACATTCCGAAGCAATAGCTGATTGACTTCTAAATAATTTTGTTGCCCCGTTAATAATATTTGAATTAGATCCGGGACAAACAGCCCAGCCATTTGGCAGTCCCGCCCCAAGACTATTCGGATCCAATATTTTTCTTACCGACACGGTATCATTTGTAGTTTTTGTACTGCAATGCAGAGAAAGTGTCGCACTTGTTACAGTCCCCCAATTAAATGTATTTCCAAGATCATATCTAAGCAACCATTCCCTTTTTGTTCCGTCATTCGCACCACCTATCCTATACGTCCCGGAATAACCCGTACCCTTAGTCCATCCATTATCCCAGTTTGCATATGATGTACCTGTTCCAACAACACCGCTATATGATGAGTAAGGAGAAACTCCCTGCTGGAATATTATCGTTGCTGTTATATCCGGTGTTCCAAGCCCTCCCTGCGGGGTTACCGTTACTTCACTTGAATACGTACTTACCGATCTGGCTATTGTCTTTACCGCATAATAATATGTAGTTGCATCGGAAACTGTCGTATCCCTGTAGAAAGTTGTCTGCCCTGTCTTAGTTATCGAAGTCGTGTAAGTTCCGCTGCTTGTACCTCTTGATATTATGTATCCTGTCACCAAAGAATTTAATACCGGATCCCATGTAATATTTACAAGGTTGGCACCCGGAGTTCCGACAACATTTACCGGAGGTATTATAGCCGCCGGAGTAGAGCTTGCCTCACTGCTTTTTACGCTCTCGCTCAGGCTGTCATACGCAGTTATCATATAGTAATAGATCTGACCGTTAGTACGTCCTGTATCTTCGTAAGTTAATACTTTTCCGAGTGTTTGAACCAATACTTTACTGCCGGCGCCTGCGGTAGTACTTCTATATATTTTATACCCGACAATGTCCGTTTCCGAATTTGCATTCCAGGTCAAAATAACCGCAGAGTCGGTCGAACTGGCAGCGAGTCCTGTCGGCGCAGCCGGAGCTACAGGTCCTGCTGTTGTAAAAGTGTAATCCCCGCTGGTAACAGAATTACCTGCCGGATCAACTGATCTGATCCTGTAATGGTAAGTTGTGCTGGGTTGTAGGTCCGTAATTATTTCCGGATGCCGGCAAGACATCCAGGTGTCAAGATTTGTAGTATTACCGTAAGAAGTGGTAAGGCCCCAATCCACCTGCGCACTTGCTACTTCATCCGTTTCCCAGTAAATATTTTCCTGGGAATCTGCATAGCCGGTAACTCCCGAGGAGGCAACATTTGTAAGCACAGGCGGTGCGGTATCAACCAGTGGTGTTTGCGGCAATCTGTAGATAGGATCTCCGACAAACATCATCATCCATTTACTATATGGCATAGAAAGAAAACTGGCTTCTGCAAATGTGTAACCTTGCATAAAAGCCTGGGTAAAAACACTGTTATGCGTAAAACCATTAAGATAAGGTTCACTGGTAGAACCAAGAGCACAGGTTGCTCCCCGCATTAATAAACCGTCAACCCATTGAGCCGTACCAAAATTTGTGTTTCTCGGACCAGACGCCGAGGAAGAAGACAAATGCCATCCTATCATACCGACCTTCATATCAAACGCATCTTGAAAACCGCTATCGGCATAGGAGCCTTCGTAAAATATTGAATCCGGGCAGTTAACTAAAGCGGGAAAACTACCGAATGTTGCACCGTTAAAATCCTCGTATACATTGTAACCCGCTGCTTTCATGATTGCCGCCGAAAGACCGAAATAGCAGACCCCTCCGTTATCAAAATATCCGGTTCCGCTTAAATCTATTCCATATTTTTCAGCATACATTGCCTTATCAACCATAGCCAGACAAATTTCAGTTGTCGGACCGTCTAAATGAGTAACAAGATAGAAAGTATTACTCCCCGAAACAAC
>MFGS01000176.1:0-4805 GCA_001778355.1 Candidatus Firestonebacteria bacterium RIFOXYA2_FULL_40_8 | reverse complement strand
GTAGAAGCAATACTTCCGCTCCATCTTCCGGAATAATCAGAAATACCGGTTACAGTAACAACATTTTCTGCCGGAATATTTCTTTTTGCCGCATAATAATCAGCTATTGTTACAGAGGTAGCACTGCTGGCATTTTTTAAAACTATTATCTGGCTGGGAGTTATAGTACTTGCGTTTACCGGTACAGAAAAAGTGTAGTCCGTTCCTTTTCCACTTCCGTAGTCATTTGAATATCTAAGCCTGTAATGATACGTTTGCCCTGCTGTTAAACCGGAAAGCTTTACTGCAAAACTATGGGTTGTAGTTACAATAGTACTGTTAGACCCATATGCAGTTGTTGTGCCATATTCAACATAAGCATAATAATTCGTTACCGTATCCGGTCCTGTCAAATATTTAATTGTTGCTTTCGATGTATCATAACCATCTAACATTAATAATTTGCTGTTACCACTATAAGATGTGTGATTCCCATAATCATAAAAATATGATTCAAAACCTCCCGGTATTACAATATTTGGACCATTTGTAGTAAGATTAGCACCGTCTTTTGATACAGGATAGAAACTGTACGCATAAGTGTTTATTGACATGCTAATTGCTACCGTATGCGTAGTGGTAAGGTCGGTAACCAACGTTGTTCCGGTATACGTACCCCAAGAATATGCGCTAAATTGCGTAAAATATCGGTATTGAACCTGGGTTGTAGCAGGAACATCAGTATTCCAAGTTACTGTAACACTTGTGGAATTAGCCGTGTACCATTGTATATTAGAAATAACAGGCGCAGTGAACACATAAGAGCTTACAACAAGAATTACCAGCACAATTTTCGTCATCAGCTTAGTCATTATTTCACGACCTTATAATAATTTCTTGTCCCGCTTTTCGCGGGTTTACTTTTAGTATTACTGCTTTTACGTTTTGTTTTGCCGGAATAATCGTCTCCGAATTTAATACCTACCGACACACGGTGCGCGCTTCCAAGATCCCCGAGCAGTGAAAAGTTGTAATCCAGCGTTCCCGTCATACCTCCGAGATCCTGTTTAAGGCCCGCTCCGATATTTATTCCGTCGGTATCCGAGGCCATACCGTAACCCGCTCTTATAAAAAACATATTCTGATAATTGTATTCAACTCCCGCGCTTCCCGAGATCTTCGAACTTGCAGTTAAGTAGTTCACTCCCAGCCCTGCCAGGAAATCACCGTCTTCCACCAGTGAGAATTTTGTCGATATCCCGCCCCTGACTATCAGCGGAGACGCACTTCCGTTTACACTATCTCCCAGGTTATACAACACCGCTCCCAAACCAGTCTCCTCGGAGAGTTTTATCAATAAACCTGCATCGCCCATAATCCCGCTTAATTTATTCCCGTCTATATCGCTATACGCAATTTTTACATTTACTCCGGCACTTATACTCTTACTTATTTGATAACCCGCTGAAACTGCGGCTGACAAATCATACGGCGTGTAACTTTCCGTACTGGCAACGAGCATTCCGCTTCCGTCTTCCGTAGTTCTGCCTATACTTCCGTAATTCATAAATATTACATAAGCACCTATTCTTAGTTTTTCACCTGCAGGAAATACTACCGTTCCAAACTCATAACCCATATCCGCAACATAAACCATATGCATAAGAGAAATTTCCAGATCGTCCAATTGGGTTAAGCCTGCGGGATTGTAAAAAGCGGCATTTACGTCATTTGCGATACTTACGAAACTATCCCCGAGCGAAGCTGCTCTTGCAGAGGGCTTTATCTTTAAAAACTGCATGCTTTCGGTACCGACACCGGCAAATACGGTAGTTGATAAAACAAATATCACACTTGCCAGTATTTTATTTAGCTTGTATTTACAGCACCAAGCACGCATCGTTCCTCCAATAAATAATTCAAGGCCCGCCTAAGCGGATCGGTAGCTCAGCCTCCGCCAAAAATCGTGGCGGACCGGAACTTTGCGTATCTTGATTACTCAAGATTTGCCCTTTCGGTTCTATTTCTATGTTATTATAGCCTGCATTTTGAGTTATCTGACATGATAAATACATTTTTCCATAAGACTAATTATACTTTCTATTGGCTTATATTCTCTTTATTAGGCTTTAGTTCTACTACATGATTTAGTGAGGAAAAAGTTTTATTGCAGTTTGAATTCACCCGCTGTCAACTTTGTCTTTCTAATGGAAGATAATTCTCCGTAATGAACTGCTTAATATTTAAGCTTTAATTTATGCTCCCCCTCGGAAAGCTCAGGAATATTCCACTGAATGTAGGTAGAACAATGATCATACCAGATAACAAATCCGTTTGTTTCTGAAATATTTAACTTTCTATTATCAAAATATACTCCTTTAGGCTTAATCAATCCTTTTCTTCTATATCTAAAGCTTGCGCCTTTTGTCAATGTTTCTCCCTTATATTTAACTGTCAAATCAGCCTGACCTTTCTTTATTGGATACTTTTGTCCAAAACTGAAATGATCAAGATTTTTTAAAATATCCACAGTGGAATTTCTTCTTTCCTCCGCTGTCTTTCCATATGCAATCAGTCCAAAGAAAAAACTTCCGCTGATAATTCTATTAGGATATCCCGGATAGTACTCAAAAGGATATTTCTTATTACCTGCTTTAAGAAGTTCTATCAGCCGCAATGAACCACTCTCTTTCATCTGCCCGTAATCAAATGTTGCTTCATTACCCTCCGTCAAAATCCCTATAGAATGGTATTTTTTATAACAATATGTATTTAAATGAACAGGGTTTTTCAGATCAGAATCAAACCATCCTGACCAGCTCAAACTGTGTCCGGCCATAGGATAACCTTTTCTCTCTGCTGCATTTCGCATATCCCGGGCAAGCATATTATGGATCCAGTCATCTTCACAGTATTCCCTCGTCTGTACCGGTAATACCATTTCATGAATGGCTCCTCCTGCTAACCCGTGAACATCAACCGTAACATCAGGCTTATATCTATCTGCTATGTTCAAAATACCTTTGACTTCAGGTTGAGATGTGCCGCCATTCATTGTATAATCTCTGCAAAGGTCCACATTATTGGAATTACAATGTTCGTTCTTCATCGTACCTTCAACATTCACGCACGGAACTATCAACACTTGCTGTTTTTTTAATACTTCCCCGGCTTTTTCAGTTACAAGCCATTCAAGAGCCCCAATACAAGCAGCCCTTCCGCTTTCTTCATCACCGTGATGACCGCCGACAATCAAAACATTAGATTTGTCCTCTGAACTAACTCCTTTATCCGTGACTTTTATCATCCAAACCGGTATTTTATTAGGGCTTGTACATATAATTTCCGCTTCTATATATTTTGGATACCTTTTCTGAAATTCGCTTATTATTTTTTCAATTTCTTTTAAAGTTGGCCTTGGAATTCTTTTCTTCATATTTTCTCCTTAAATTATGCGAAATAACTTAATATTTATATAATTTTTAAGTATCTCAGATAGGAAATGCTTTATATTTGTTCTTTACATGTCAGGACTATGATATATAAATCCTTCATCGTTTTTTTACAGAATAACACCACTAAACTTCCTTCATCCGCCTAGGCGGATTTCGAAAAGACTTAAGGTTTGATATTTAGACTTTTCTCAACTTCCTTCCCTTACTGTACTTGCTTTCCTTGCTTCTTTTACTTTACCACAATCTTTCCTATCTTTCTTCTGCCGGCGTCATCGGTTATCATATACAGGTACAAACCTCTGACTACTTTCTCACCGTTTTCATTCGCTCCGTCCCACTCGGCTTCTCCGCTTACTCCGTCATTCACAGTTCCGGTTATCTTCACTTCGTACAGAGGAGCAATTGTTTTTACCAGTTCTCCTGACACAGTATATATCCTTATCACAGGGTTTAAAGTCAGATTCTTAAACTTCACAGCGCTTCTCGCTGCCGTATCGAAATTAATTGGATTCGGGAATATTACGACATTATCAAGATCGTTTGCCGCAGTAACATACTGCCCAATCCTGAAGATTGAAAAACCGGTTACAACACTGCTTATTTTATGATTTAAATAGTCTACAGTATCAGACACGGCCGCAAATGCCCACCGGTTATCCGGCCCCAGCCTTAATACTCTGAATTTTCCTTCCAGCGTCGGATCATTTATTCCGCTGTATGTCAACGTCAGCGTTACTGTTTTTCCGGGATTTATCACTACTCCGTTTGTTAATGTTATCTCTCTTACCACGCTGTCCAGATACGGCCACAAACGGATATTCGTGTATTTGGCCTTGTTTGAACTTACGACAGTACTATTCGTTGCTAAATCCTGTATTATAAACGCGGTATTTCCGCTCAGAGCACCTTCCGGTACGGTAAGTTTTACCCCATTAGCGCTTTCAACAGTCTGGGTTGTCACAACCGTAGAATCCAATTCAACGTCAATTTTTGCAACACTTGTTGCATTCGTGACTCCGGCTACTGTCACCTGAATATTATATCTGCCGCTGTTAAGTCCGGGATTAACTATCAGATTTCTTACCTCGGTATCGTTTATTACCGTCCAACCGGTAATCGAAGTTTTCAGCACATCATCCAGTTTGATCTCTGTAACCATTGAAGAAGCCATGCCTCCAAAAAACCCGCTGCCTTTTATGGTCAGTGTTGCAGAAGCCGTGTTTAAAATACTGCCCGGTTGTATATCCGTTATACTTACTGCCGCGGTTGCTACGGTTATTACTACTCCATTCGTATCGCTTGTACCGCCTCCGGTCATTACTCTTACGTCATAAACTCCCGGAGCCGTACCTATCGGAATCCTTGCTCCTG
>MFGS01000175.1:3143-5100 GCA_001778355.1 Candidatus Firestonebacteria bacterium RIFOXYA2_FULL_40_8 | reverse complement strand
ATTGAAGATGGTTTTATGGGCGGCAAAGGTACTGATGCTCATAAAGCAGCTGTTATCGGAGACACCGTCGGCGATCCGTTCAAGGATACTGCAGGTCCGGCAATTAACCCGATGATTAAAGTCATGAATCTTGTAGCCATTATTTTGGCTCCTATCGCTCCGGTAGCGGTAATCGCGAGAAGTGATGTAGATTTTAATAAAAAAGTAGTAATAGCTCTTATTTGTTTAGCGGCCCTTGCGTATGCATTTATTGCAAATAGACGCGGTTCGTTGTTAAATAAGGAAGTAATTAAAGCAGAAAAAAAGTCCAAGAAATAAATACTTGAAAATTAGTGTAGCCGTGAACCTGAAGTATGATTGGTTCACGGCTATATTGATGAAATAAAATTTATTTTATCAATATAGCCAAAAAAGACCAACAATAAGGAGCAAAATATGTCCGGTCGCAAATTAGATGTAACTATAGTCGGCGGTGGAATGATTACAGCGGTACAAATCCTCCCTTCAATTTATCAGCTTCAGCGTAAGGGGATTGTCGGAGAAATTGATATCGTTGCGCTAAACGGTGCTCCTTTAAAAGCGCTTGGAGAGAATGCAATGCTTTGCAAATCTTTTCCGGGACAATCTTTCAACTCCTACCCTGATTATAAAAAGGGAGATTTAAACAATAATTATCCTGACCTTTTTAAAGATGTTATTAAGAAGATGAAACCCGGTAACCTGGTATTTGTGGCAATGCCGGACCAGCTTCACTATATGGTGATAAAGGAAGCATTGAAAAATAACCAACATGTATGCAGTGTAAAGCCTTTAGTTCTTAAATATACGGAAGCGAAGGAAATAGAAGAAGAGGCACTTTCAAAAGGCTTGTTTGTCGGAATAGAGTATCATAAAAGATTTGATGATAGGGGGCTTATCGCCCGGCGCAGATATCAAAATGGGGATTTTGGAGAGTTTAAAATCGGGCAAGCCCATCTAATTGAGCCTTGGTATTACAGGCATTCAAACTTTCAAAACTGGTGTACAATTAAAAATTCGGACGCATTTTCATATGTTGCATGCCACTATATTGACCTGGTGGCTTTTATTACAGGTCTGCTTCCGGTTGAAGTATCTGTTTATGGAATCCCTGATAAATATCCAAACGGTAATGAAGGTTTTCTCTGGACAGATGGCAGAGTAATTTGGAACAATGGAGCCTGTTTAAACGTAGTTAATGGTTTTGGTTATCCTGATCAGGGACCGGGCGGAAATACCCAGGGCATGGTACTTCATACCCAGGGTAAAGACAACGATATGGCAGGTATGATATCCCACTCAGATCAGTTCAGGGGCGTAAAACATTCTGTTTTAACTAAAGGTAATGATCCTGATGACAAATTCTATTATGAAACGAATCCAGACTATTTTCAGATGGTATATCATGGCGGGGAAGGTTTTGAACCGGTAGGTTATGGGTTCAGATCCATAGAAGCAAATATTTTGTCTGCCGTGAGGGTTGAAGATTCGATAAATATAGAGGAAAAGAAGAAAACAATTAAAAAAATAGATGAAGAAGGTGTAGTTGCTACACCGGCGAATAGTTATTATAATGAACTGGTCATGGAAGCCGGTCGGCTATCTATTATTAACGGCGGGAAACCTGCAGTTATAGAATATGGAAAGGATCCGAAAGTCAGATTTAAACTTGACTCGGAATACAAAAAATACTCCTAGCATGCAAAAAACTGATTACACGAAATATAAATTAAAAAACAAAGAAGAGATTCTGGAGATACTTTCCGGACATGAAAGGATTTACATCGTATCATGTAATAAATGTTTTAATGAATTGACTGTGGATGTTGAGCCGGAAACAGCTGAGATGAATAAGGTTTTAAATGAATCAGGTAAGACAACCGTTGGGTTTATGCGCCTTGATTTTCTTTGTAATAAATACCTTACCGAAAAATCCCTG
>MFGS01000175.1:0-2641 GCA_001778355.1 Candidatus Firestonebacteria bacterium RIFOXYA2_FULL_40_8 | reverse complement strand
CCATTGAAAGAATAACTGCTCCTGATATGGTATATATACCGCTATTGCAGCATGCAGGTGCTACTTGCGAGCCGGTAGTGAAAGCAGGAGATAAGGTTAAAGTCGGACAAAAGATAGGGGATTCAAAAGCAGCTGTTTCGGCATTTGTTCATTCCAGCGTTTCCGGCGAAGTTATAGCTGTAGAACAAAGAATACATCCACTTCTGCCGTTCCATGTTAATACCGTTGTTATAAAAAATAACAAACAAGATGAACAGGATTTGTCTGTCTGTGCTAAAGGTACTCTTTCTTCAATTACAAAGGAAAATATTATATCTGCAATAAAAGAAGCCGGAGTAGTGGGTATGGGTGGAGCGCAATTTCCTACGCATATCAAACTCAGCTCATCAAAGCCTATTGATACGGTTTTGCTCAATGGCTGCGAATGTGAACCTTTGCTAAACGCGGATTATAGATTAATGCTTGAAAGACCGGAAACAGTAATTACTGGTTTAAAGCTTCTTATGAAAGCTTCTGATGTTGCAAAAGGAATAATAGCAGTTGAAGATAATAAACCGGACGCAATAGAGATTTTGAAAGCAAAATCTGCCGGGGATTCAAGTATTGAGATAGTTACAGTGAAAACTAAATATCCTGAAGGTGCGGAAAGAATGCTTATTAAGCGGGTATTAGGACGTGAAGTTCCCCTCGGCGGCCTTCCTTTGGATGTCGGAGTTATAGTTAATAATATCTCTACTGCTCAGGCTGTTTATGAAGCGGTATATAGCGGTATGCCTCTGGTAAAGAGAGTTTTAACAGTGGCCGGAAACGGTGTAACACTCCAGGGAAACTATGAAGTTCCTGTCGGGATGCTTGTATCAGACATTATTAAGATTTGCGGAATAGTAATTTCTGGCAATTTTGAGCTTAAGATGGGCGGCGCAATTATGGGCTTTACGCAGAACAATTATGATGTGCCGGTTATAAAAGGCACCAGCGGTATAGTTGTATTTCAAAAGAAAGATGATCTGACGGAAGAACCCTGTATAAAGTGCGGAAGATGTGTAAATGTTTGTCCGATGGAGCTTAAACCGCATAAGCTCGTTTTCTATGCAAAAGCAGAAAATTGGGATAAAATGGAAAAGACGGGGGTAATGAACTGTATTGAATGTGGTTGCTGTGAAGACATTTGTTCTTCAAAATCCCATATGGTTAGTATCTTCAAAAAGTCGAAAAAGATTATTCGTGAGAGGAAAAAGTAATGCTTATTACTCAGGTAAAAAAGAAAGAAGAGTTACTGCCGCTTGCGAAGGGTAAAACTTTTCTTATAGCCTGCTTTGGATGCAAAGAAGTACATTTTGCTGAAAAAGAGTATGAAATTCTAAAAAGTGAAATTAAGAACGCGGGACTGAATATTTCCGGTGAAATAGTTTTGGATTATTTATGCAACGAGGATTATACAAACAAGAGATTTGAGTTGCATAAAAAAGAAATTGACTCCGCGGAAACAATTATAATATTTGCGTGCGGAGTAGGAGTGCAAACGTTTTCCGGGCTTTTGCCGGCTAAAATTGTTCTTTCAGGTTGTGATACATTTTATCTCCCTGGTTTTTCAGGGTTTACGCCGTCCTCTCATGCTTGTGATCAATGCGGAGAGTGTATGTTGGGTTATACAGTGGGTATATGTCCGGTTACGGCTTGTTCTAAAGGTCTTTTAAACGGTCAGTGCGGCGGTGCGAAAAATGGCAAGTGCGAAGTGTCCAAGAATAAAGAATGCGGCTGGGAAAGAATATTTAAGAGAATGACAGCCATCAAAGAAAACGATGAGACATTGAAAAATATGATAAGAATCAGGGATTACAAGAAAAGCCAGTAAAAACAAATGACAAAGTACTAATGACTAGTGACTATTTTAGGTAAGCGGACAAATGCATCCGCAAAATATTAAAAATAAAAAGTAGTGCTAAATATGTTCGCCAACGCTATTTAGTTGGCGTTCATTAAATAGTAATTAGTCATTAGTACTTAGTAATTAATATTTTGAAGGGGGTTTTATGAGATTTACTGAACTTACAAAAATGGGGAGGTTTGTTGTAACCTCTGAACTCGGACCGCCGAAGGGCTTTCATATAGAAAAAGCTTTGCATGAAGCGGAAGTTGTCTGGCCGCATGTTCATGCTATTAATGTTACCGATAATCAGTCTTCTGTCATGCGTCTTGGTGGACTGGCAATGTGCAAAATATTAAAAGAAAAGAATATAGAACCGGTATTTCAGGTAACATGTAGAGATCGGAACAGGCTTGCATTACAGTCTGATATCTTAAGCGCCGCGTTATTTGGAATAGATAATCTTCTATTGTTAACGGGTGACCATACTACGCTGGGTGACCACAAAGATGCAAAACCGGTATTTGATCTTGACTCTGTTTCACTGGCTTATATGGTAAAGCAGCTTGAAGAAGGCCGTGACCTGGCAGGGAATCCTCTGGATGGTGAGCCGCCTAAGTTCTGTAAAGGCGCGGTAGTTTCTCCCTGTGCGGAACCACTTGATCCGCAACTCTTTAAAATGGAGAAAAAAATAAAAGCAGGTATTGAGTTTTTCCAAACTCAGGCTGTATATGAAATAGATAAGGTTGAAAAATTCATGAAAAAAGTAAAAGA
>MFGS01000174.1:4935-5077 GCA_001778355.1 Candidatus Firestonebacteria bacterium RIFOXYA2_FULL_40_8 | reverse complement strand
GGATTATCGGCGTTCATTCTGTCTATAAAAATAACCCCCGGTTCCCCGTTCTTCCACGCGGAATCCACGACCAGATTAAAAACATCTTTTGCTTTTAATTTTTTCATCGGTGTTCTGGTATGCGGATTTAAAAGATCATACT
>MFGS01000174.1:4570-4703 GCA_001778355.1 Candidatus Firestonebacteria bacterium RIFOXYA2_FULL_40_8 | reverse complement strand
GGATTTTACTTTGTCATCCTTCGGTCTTAATCTTGAAAAAGAAAAGCCGGTACCGCCGCCGCTCTTATGAATGAGCGCCGCGTTTTTTATGGATTCAAATATCCCGTCCATCTTGTCTTCGACCGGGAGAACA
>MFGS01000174.1:0-4496 GCA_001778355.1 Candidatus Firestonebacteria bacterium RIFOXYA2_FULL_40_8 | reverse complement strand
TACCATGAGTGCGTAGAATTCTTCCGCGATCTCTCTCAACCTGTCGGGAGACATCATCGGAGTATATTTCTTTTCCGCCTGCGCGATGTTTTCCGCAACACGCCAGAACATCTGTTCTGGTTTTTCTGTTTCCTTATCACTGATCCTCTTTAAGTATCTTTTTTTCAAGACCGTCAAAGAGTTTGGAGAAAGTTTCAGTTCGGGTAATTTTCTTCTTCCCTTTTCTTCTTTCTTTGCTCCTTCCTGGTTTGTTTTGGATTCTTCATCCAAAAACGTTTTCTGAATCATACTATCACTCCTATATTTCCCACCGTTTTTCGGTTCTAAAATTATTTTTATTTTTTTAAAAATACCACCTGTTGTAGGACGGCTTTAATATACTACTATAGGTAGTTGGTGTCAAGAAAAAAAGTGGCATTAAAATATTTTATTTTTCCTCTAAAAATGCCTTCCTTGAAGGCTTTAATCAAGGACCCAGCGTCTTTTTTATCTATCAAAATATTTCACCCGTTTGAGTCCTTTTTGAAAAATATTTAGGCCTTTTTGGCACTTTTTTTGATGGTTTTGGAGAGAATTTAAGGTGCTTAAAGATTGGAATATTTTTCAGGGAGCAATAGAACAATAGAAATTAGACCGCAATTGAAGCATCTTTTATCTATTTTCTAATGTTCGATTGTTCAATTGCTCTAAAATTTGCAAGGATGCAAATTTTATGGAGCGGGCGAAGGGACTTGAACCCTCGACGTCCACCTTGGGAAGGTGGCATTCTACCACTGAATTACGCCCGCTTGTAAAATTATCTTAACATCTGCAAGGGTTTTTATCAAGTCGTATTATGTCACACTTTCAGAAATAGCTCGTGTGTCATATATGTGTCTTAAACTTACAACTTGCCCAAGATGCTTCTCATAAGTCTTAACTGCTTCGATCTTGTGTTTAAGTGCAAGGTGCGCATAGATAAGCGTGGTCTTGAGGTCTTTGTGTCCTAACAGCTCCTTGACCGTCAGGATGTCGGCTCCTGACATTACAAGCTGACTTGCATAAGTATGCCTGCAATCGTGCAGACGGAAGTTTTCGATGCCTGCTGATCTTATAGCAGACTTGAAAGCCTTGTTTACATTCCCGAAAGGTTTTCCATCTTTACCCACAAAAACATATTGAAATACCAACAGGGTGCCTGGCACCTTTTCGTATTTGGTGCCAGGCACCTTAGTCGGAAGAAATTATTAATATGACACATTTAACCCGGGTAACTTTTCTTTTTTCGTACAAAGCCACCGCCCGGGTAAAGGTGGCTTCATCGGTTCCGTATTTTATCTTGTCCATATCAAACATTGCTTTTAACATGCTTTCGCTCCATAATATTTCTTTAACATTAAGGGCTGCCTCATTTGCTTTTTCGTTTTTTTATGATATCCTGCAAAAGGGAGATCAAATATAACGGAATGTTGACCAGTCCGTTCTCTCTTTTAAATCCGGACATTGAAGCGCGCACCGCGATGGAGGGTTTATATAGATCACGATATGATTTCAGGCTTTTTGATTTGAGGTTTTCTTCCGCCTTAACCTCGACAGGGACAACCACGCCTTCCGACTGCACAACAAAATCAACTTCAGCCGTCCCTTTTTCTGCTGCCCAATACGAAATTTGAAGATCTTTCAGATTTCTGAGCTCTTGAAAAACATACTGTTCTGAAAGCGCGCCTTTGAATTCCGTGAAAACCTTGCTGCCCTCAAGAAGAGTTTTTGCGTCGAGACCGCAGAGAGTTCCGAGTAAGCCCACGTCAGATATGTAGAGTTTAAATATTGAGCCAGCTTCATAGGCTTTCAATGGCATACCCGGCTTACTTATCCTGTTAACTTTGCAGCTGATCCCATAATCACAAAGCCAGGTTAATGCAGCTTCATATTCCTTTGCCCTTGCACCGTGACGGATAAGCCCGTAAATAAATTTGTGATTCTCCTTTGCGAGCTGGGCCGGTATAGAGTTCCACAGCATACGCAGTCTTGTAACTATACCCGCCGGAATGTGCTTTGAAAAATCCTGTTCATATGCAGAAAGAATATTCTGCTGAATCCTTCTGGTATTTTCGTAACTGCCGGTCTTAACAAACTCTGCGATCGCCTCAGGCATGCCGCCTGTAAAATAATAATTTCGCAGGAGATCAATATATTTATCACTGAAAGCATTTGTAAGTTCAAAGTCCCCCTTTTCTGCCGGCTCCAGTAATTTTTCCTGTCCCGCGGCTCTGACAAATTCAAAGTAGTTCATTGGAAAAAGGTCAAGGAATTCAACTTTTCCCACGGGAAATGAGGTGCCGCTGAGGGCAATTCCGAGCAGGCTGCCCGCTGCAACTATCATATATTCCGGCTTATTTTCATTGAAGTATTTTAACGAAGAAACAGCTGCGGAGCATTCCTGTATTTCATCGAGTATAACTAGAGTATGTTCCGGGGTGATCTTCACTCCGGATTCCAACTCCAGACCGCTGATTATACGCTTGATATCGTAATCCCCTGCAAAGAGTTTCTGCATTCTGGAATTATTATCAAAGTTTATATAAGCAAAACTTTTGAAATGCGCTTTTCCAAACTCTTTCATCAGCCAGGTTTTACCCGACTGACGCACACCCCGTATTATCAAAGGCTTGCGGCCTGATCTTTTTTTCCATTCTATAAGGTCTTTCATTGATTCTCTTTTCATTTCAGCCTCCTGCTAACTATTAGCCTGTATAGCGTATTACAACACAAAATACCACACTTTTTCAAGCGAATAAGTGTAATGTATAACACTTATTCATACGTATAAATGGTCATATCTATCTTATTTTTATTGAATATTTTGACCCGACTGTGAAACTCGCAATATTGTTAAAGTTACTGCAATTGGAAAAAAGCAATCAGACTCTCAAGTATACGCAAAATGTCTTTTGGCTTGAGGATTTACCAAAGGGTTATGAGAACAGTTATCCACCTGCGCTTTTGGCTTCGGCGGACAGGTGTCAGTGATCAGCGTCGGATCAAAACACCTTGGGAAGTTTACTATAAACCTGAGAGTGTCGAATGGTTTATAGGCGGCGACTTTCATTAATGTAAATTAATATTTTAGGAGTGCATATACAAAGAACAGGCCATTCTACCACTGGCGCTTTATAAGTAGGCGCTGCCCTCTGCCGGCAGGGTGTTAAATTCATCAACATCTTTCTTGCGGAGAGCAGACAAAGCAGAGATTTGCTAGTCTATTTTACTGATCTTTTCTTTTAAACCATCTTTTTCTGCTTTTTCAGTCATTGGTTTTTCTTCAACCAGTCCAACATAAAGATGCTTTGGCTCATTTGGCTAACGCCATCTAAGTATCTTTCTATTCGTTTAGCCATGCTGACAATATTACAATGGAAAGTTGTCCCTCGTTTGCATTTTCCGTATATACCTTTTTCTTTCTTCAATTTTATATTTTTTTTAAACGATAGTTTTCGTCGGCAATGAACGGGTTTCATCCTGGGCAGCACACAGGCAGGAGCCGAAGATGAAAATACAGCCGGATAGATAGATCCATATAAGGAGTGCCATGATCCCGCCGAACGCTCCGTAGACTACATTTAACGAAGCAAAGTTCTTAACATAGATAACAAATAAACTTTCTACCGCCTGCAGTAAAACTGTCGCATACAGGGCAGCGACCCACACCCGGGAAAAACGCACGAACTGTTGCGGAGCCAGCATGTAAAAAAAGCAGAGGCCGAAGAATATCACCAGCAGAGGGATCAAAAATATTCCCAGGGCATATATCCAGAAAGCAAAGTCAGGTACTGTAAAAAGCCTTCCCTCCGTCATTTTCAAAAGGACAGGTGCCGCCATACCGATGAGGACCACGCCGGCTGTTACGCCGAGCATCAGAAGGCTTTTCATCGGCAGCCGCCACCATTTTCTGACCGGAGTATCCCAGGCAAGATTGGCAGCAAAGATGAGTGTAGAAAAACATTGGATGGCTCCCCAGATCAGTATGAAAAACGCAATAACACCTACCTGTCCCCGGGCTTTGACCACACCTGCAAGAGTGTTGAATACTTGATCCTGCATTTCACCTCTGATCGGGACATATCTTTGCATATAGACAATTATCTCTTTCCCTGCCACAACCGGGTCAACAAAAAACGAGGCAATGGTGACGAAAAGGACGATTAACGGAAATATAGAAAAAAAGACATCAAAAGCAAACGATCCTGCCCACTGTCCCCCGTTTAACCGCAAAAACTTCCTGACAGCGAGACTAAGTATCGCCCATTCCCTGCTAATCTTATTTTTAAGTCTTTTTTTCGTAATCATACAATACAATATTGTAACACATATTTGAAATTATAACAGCGGTTACATTGTTCCTGTCAACGCAAATATGATGAATTATAAATATTTATCATATGAACCTCTCCGAGCTTACGAGGCTGTGCCAAAAGTTGCAAAAAGATGTTCTTTGATATATACTTGGAAAAAAGCTT
>MFGS01000173.1:5068-5170 GCA_001778355.1 Candidatus Firestonebacteria bacterium RIFOXYA2_FULL_40_8 | reverse complement strand
GTCATCGACCGTCACTTTGCCATCACAGGTTCCGTTAGGTCCGGTAAAATCAGCATTCCAGCTATTTTTAACTATCGACCCCAGGTTGCCGTCATAAAATTC
>MFGS01000173.1:4497-5039 GCA_001778355.1 Candidatus Firestonebacteria bacterium RIFOXYA2_FULL_40_8 | reverse complement strand
CATCTATTCTGCCGTCACAGTTGGCATCACCCTTCTGCTTGCCTAAATATGCCGGCTTCCCGACACCATTGCCAGTACACTCGGTATCCGCCACCTTACTGAATCCGCCCTGAGTATAGCCACTTACAAACCATCGATATTCATTTCCATTTTTGTAACATCCGAAATCTGTCGGACATTGTTTACAATTATTGCTTGAAGCACAGCTATCATTACTGGTAGACCACTTGCCGTCCTTACCGCAATAATAAGTCCTTCCGCTACATACTTCAGTCCGATTACAGGCATTTGTCGATCCACAAAGTTGCTCATCATAATCCCATTTACCACTGACACAAACTGCTCTCACTGACAACTTATCTGTATTACAAATATCTGCCCCGGTTCCCGAACAAGTTCCGGAAGACGGAGGTTTCGTCGCCACTGCACCTGAAGGTGCCTTTGTCACCACTCCACCAGAAGGAACTGGTTTTACTGTCGGACTGGTACAACTTTGGCCATATTCAAAACTACTACAACCACTTCCTGTTCTTTTTCCATTG
>MFGS01000173.1:0-4341 GCA_001778355.1 Candidatus Firestonebacteria bacterium RIFOXYA2_FULL_40_8 | reverse complement strand
GCCGCCCTAAAGAAAGCTTCAGAGGGTCCTATGGGTAAATATCTTGAATATTGCGACAAACCGCTGGTGTCAATCGACTTCTGCGGTAACCCGAAGTCCTCCATCATTGACGCTATGTCTACAATGTCAATTGAGGGGAATATGGTGAAGGTCCTTTCCTGGTACGATAATGAATGGGGTTATTCAAATAGAGTAGTTGAACTTTCCCAGATGGTTGCAAAGAAACTTTAACAACGAATATAGAAACGTTTATCCCTGTGCAGGCCTTAAAAACCTGTGCAGGGGGATAACGTAGATTGTAACAAATTCGAAGCACTAAACTCGAAACTCGAAAAAAAAGATAAGACTTAGTAGTATCTATTTTGGCGTTATTTTAAGGTTTGCTTTTCGTTGTTTTGTTTGGTTTCTTCGAATTTCGAGTTTAGAATTTCGAATTTGATTTAATGGGGGTTTTTATGTCAAAGCTTTCAGTGCGCGATCTGGATATAAAAGGAAAAAGAGTTCTTGTTCGTGTGGATTTTAACGTTCCTCAGGATGCCGCTCTTAATGTTACTGATGACACGAGGATCAAAGAAGCTCTGGTAACTATCAAGTATGTAATCGAGAACGGCGGTAAAGCCATATTGATATCGCATCTCGGAAGACCTGATGGGAAAGTCGTAGAGAAAATGAGAATGGCTCCGGTAGCAAAGAAACTTCAAGAACTTTTAAGTAAACCGGTGCTTACGGCAAATGATTGTATTGGCGAAGAAGTAAAGAAAATAGTTGAAAGTATGAAAGACGGTGATGTTCTGCTCCTTGAAAATGTCAGGTTTCATGCCGAGGAAGAAGAAAATGATCCTGCTTTCAGTAAACAGCTGGCGGAACTTTGTGATGTGTATGTTAATGATGCCTTTGGAACTGCACACAGGGCGCATGCTTCGACAGAAGGCGTCGCGAAATTTGTAAAACAGGCGGCGGCCGGATTTCTCATTGAAAAAGAAATTAAATTTCTGGGTATGATTCTTGAAAACCCTGCACGTCCGATACTGGCTATCATCGGCGGGGCAAAAATATCCTCAAAAATAGATCTGCTGAATAATCTTATTAATAAAGTTAACAATCTAATTGTTGGCGGGGGGATGGCTTATACATTTATGAAAGCTCAGGGTAAAGGAATTGGTAAATCGCTGCTGGAAGCAGACAAAGTAGAAATAGCAAAAGAAATTCTAAATAAAGCAAAATCGCGGGGCGTGAATATTTACCTTCCGATGGATCACATCGTTGCCAGTAGAAAAGATAATGCACAGGATATTGAATGTGTAAATGAAATACCGGAAAATATGATAGCTTTTGATATAGGTCCTAAATCAATAACGGAATTTCAGAAAGTTGTAAAAGAATCAAAGACGATATTCTGGAACGGTCCTCTTGGTCTTTTTGAAGTAAATGCATTTGCGGCCGGAACTATTGCCATAGCTAAAGCAATTGCTAATAGCGGTAATGTTTCTGTTGTTGGAGGCGGGGATTCTGTTTCAGCAATTAAGAAAGCGGGTGTAACGGATAAAATGACGCATATCTCTACCGGCGGAGGTGCTTCGCTGGAATTTATAGAAGGTAAAGAGCTTCCAGGTATAGCAGCTTTAACGAATAAATAAATTTATGGTAGATCTGAGGTTTCCGGTCTGGTTAAAGAAAAAGCTTCCAGGCGGTAAAGAGTTTAACGAGACTTACAATATTCTTAAACAAAGCGGACTTCCGACGGTATGTGAAAATGCAAGGTGTCCAAATATAGGCGAGTGTTTTTCTAGAAAAACTGCTACATTCCTTATTTTAGGGAATATTTGTACAAGAGGTTGTTTGTTTTGTGATATAAAAACCGGGAAACCGGATTTGACTGATTTAGATGAACCGGAAAAAATACTTGCAGCGGTAAGAAGACTTGGACTTAAATATGTTGTTATTACCTCGGTAACAAGAGATGATCTCTCTGACGGTGGAGCAGGGCATTTTAGAGCTGTTATAGAAGCTTTGAAGACGGAAAAAGGTTTGAAAGTTGAGGTGTTAATACCGGATTTTAACGGAAATACTGAGTCGCTTAAAATAATTGTTCAGGCAGCACCGGAAGTGATAGGACATAATATCGAGATGGTTAAAGAACTTTACAAAAGCTTGAGACCGTCCACGGCAAATTATAAGAAGTCTCTGGATGTTTTAAAGGAATTAAAAAGAATTTCTCCGCTTTGTATAACCAAAAGCGGTTTTATGTTAGGTCTTGGAGAAACAGAAGAACAGATTTTGGAACTGATTGAGGATATTTACTCCACCGGCTGCGATATTCTTACGATAGGTCAGTACTTAAGACCTTCTATAGGAAGAGCGGAAGTAAAGGAGTTTATTAGCCCTCAGCGTTTTGAGACTATAAAACAGGAAGCCCTCGCTAAAGGGTTTAAAACTGTTTATAGCGGGCCTTTTATCAGAAGCTCTTATAAAGCTTTGGATTTATACAGGAAAACAAAACATGATTAGTTTGAAAAAAATAAAAGAAATGCTGGCATCTTTTAAAATCGCGAATAAAGAAGAGATGTTTAAACGTATTCTTACATTTGGAACTGTTTACTTGGTGTTTTTCCTGATATTTTACCGGTTTTTTGTAGGAACAATAACGCTTGAGTTAGTCCTGGTTTGGATACTTGTAGCGTCAGTCTCTTTTTTTCGCGTTGATTGGTGGAATTATACTCAGATTAGCAATCTTACAAAAATAAACAAACAGTTGAATTATGTGGAGCAGTTGACGACGGCTTTAAGAAGTTCAACCAAAACAGAAGATGTTTTAAAGCTGGTCATGAAAAATCTTACGGAAGAATTAAAGTATGACAGGGTTATTATTTATTCTATGGAAACTGATGAAAAGAAAAAAGAGCTATTAAAACCGATAACTGCCTTTGGGATTGATTTTAATATGATAAAAGATTATTTTTTTAAGCTCGATAAAGCTCTGGACATAGTTCCCCGTGTGGCAATTGAACGTAAAGGGTATATCATTAAAAACGCCCAGGATGACTACCGTTGTTCTCAAGAATTCGTAAATATGCTCGGGCTTAAGGAGTATGTTGTTATCCCTCTGGTTACAAAGGGTGTCACCGTAGGGGTGCTTTTAGCGGACAATTTTATAAATAAAAGAGCTATTGAAGAAATAGATCTTGTACCGCTTACATCTTTCTCCAATCAGGTTGCAATGACCATAGAAAACGCCAAGTTGTACGAGAAAGTAGAATATCTTGCAATTATAGACGGTTTGACAAATGTCTACAATCACCGATATTTCATGGAAAACTTAAAAGCTGAGATAGAGAGAATGTCGCGTTACGAAAAGGAAGGGATGCTTTCCGTGATAATGATAGACGTCGATCATTTTAAGCATTATAACGATACAAACGGGCATATGTCGGGAGATGCTGTGCTTATTGAAGTGGGACAGATTCTGAAGAATCTTACAAGAAAAGTTGACATGGTTGCGCGTTACGGCGGTGAAGAGTTCGTCATCATGCTTCCCGCGACGCAAAAAGAAGGGGCAAAGATACTTGCAGAACGTATAAGAATAGCTATAGAGGATTATCCTTTTGAATTTAAAGCCCGTCAACCGAACGGCAAGCTTACTATCAGCTTAGGCGTGTCTACTTATCCGGAAGATGGGGTTACCGAAGAAGCATTGATAGATACTGCGGACAGGGGATTATATATGTCAAAAACCTCAGGGAGAAATAAAGTAAGTGTAGCGGGGCCAAAATGAGTTTAACAGTTGTAGGTTCAATAGCTCTGGACACGGTAATTAACCCGTTTAAAAAGGCAATAGATGTTCTGGGCGGGTCAGGAACGTATTTTTCATATGCTGCAAGTTATTTTAACAGGGTTAAACTTGTCGGAGTGGTTGGAAAAGATTTTCCTGAAAAATATCTTCAGCAGTTGAAGAGTCGGAATATTGACTTGGAAGGTTTAACCACAGCGAATGGACTTACTTTCAGGTGGACCGGCGAGTATAAATTCGATATGAATATTCGGGAAACTAAAAACCTTAATCTGGGTGTTTTTGCGAATTTTAAACCGGAGTTACCGGAATCTTACAAAAGAGCCAAGTATCTGTTTTTAGGCAATATTCATCCTGCTTTACAGCTTAATGTTCTTACGCAAATGAAATCCCGTCCGAAAATAGTTGCCTGTGATACGATAGACTTCTACATTAAAACAGATTTTAAAAATCTGATTAAGGTTCTAAAAAAAGTGGATATTTGCTTTTTTAATGATTCTGAAGCCCGGGAAATCTCCGGAGAATCGAATCTTTTTAAAGCCGGTAAAAAAATA
>MFGS01000172.1 GCA_001778355.1 Candidatus Firestonebacteria bacterium RIFOXYA2_FULL_40_8 | reverse complement strand
CAGATTCCTGCGTATCTTTGCCAGCAGACGACTCTGACTTTAAAGGTAGCAAATACGGGAAGGGTGGTTAATGTAAAAAAAGCACAGTTTCTGTCTCCGTGGGATATGAAAAAGATTATTGCGAAGGTGGAATCCACCGGAAATAAAAAAATATTGATTACAGAGCGCGGCTCTATTTTTGGCTACAGTACTTTGATAACGGATATGCGTGCCTTTACAATTATGAAAGCTTATGGCTATCCCGTAATATTTGATGTAACGCATGCGGTCAGGATTCCCGGTTTTACCAGCAAGGATAAAAGAGGCGGAAGCCCTGAGATGATAATGCCGATGGCACTGGCAGGGATTGCGGCCGGTAGCGCGGGGTTATTCATTGAAACGCACCCAGATTGCAAGAATGCTCTTTGTGATGCCTCTTCCATGTTGCCGCTTAAAGAACTAAAAACACTCCTGAAAAAGGCAAAAAAAACGTACGAAGTTGTGAGGGGAAGCTAATATGGTCAGTAATATTTATCTGCTTAAAAAAGCGAAAGAAGTTCTAAGTATAGAGTCCAAAGCCGTTGCAGCTCTCAAAAGGAGTATTGATAAAAATTTTATAAAAGCGGTTAACCTGTTGTACAAATGCCGTGGGCGGGTTATTGTTACCGGTATCGGTAAATCAGGAATAATTGCCAGAAAGATTTCGGCAACAATGGCTTCGACAGGAACGCCTGCTTTATTTCTTCATCCTACAGAAGGGCTTCATGGCGACCTGGGTGCAGTTTTAAAATCTGATGTTGTTATTGCTTTATCTCAAAGCGGGGAATCAAAAGAGCTGCTGGAGATACTTCCTGCAATAAAAAAAATAGGTTCAAAACTAATAGCAGTAACCGGGGATATGGACTCGGAGCTGGCTAAAAGCAGCGATATCCGTCTTGATGTAGGTGTAAAGGAAGAAGCCTGTCCTCTTGGAATGGCGCCGACTGCTTCTTCTATGGCTCAGCTTGCCATGGGGGATGCGCTAGCGGTAGTTCTTCTTCTCAAAAGAGGCTTTAATAAACAGGATTATGCACTTCTTCATCCAGGCGGTAGTTTAGGCCGGAAATTGAAAAAAGTTGAAGATATAATGCGTAAAGGCAAAGAACTTCCTGTTGTTTCTGAGAATGTCAGCATGGAAAAAGTTATTTTCGAGATGACTTCAAAAAAAATGGGTTGTACCTGTGTGGTGGGTAAAAACGGGAGGTTGACCGGAATAATAACCGATCAGAATCTCAGAACCCATCTTTCTACGGATAAAAATATTATGCAAAAAAGAGCGAGGGATATTATGACTGGAAATCCCAGGACTATCAGTAAAGATGCTTTAGTAGACGAAGCCGTAAGAATGACGGAAACAAAATCAGTGACGACTCTCCTGGTTGAGGGAACGAATAAACGCCCTGTCGGGATTATCCATCTTCATGATCTCTTGAAACTAAGCAGGTAACTTCATTGGTGAAAAATCTTTTTTTAGTTATCATTGTCCTATTTTTTTCCGGTTGCGGCGATTCCGGAAAAAAGGCCTCGCTTACCGATAAATCAAGGGAGGTTGTGACCATGAGGGGGTTTCATATGGTTCAGACCGAACTCGGTATCAAGAAATACGAGATAGATGCGGCCGAAGCCTCTATAAATCCTAAGGCCAAGATAATCAGGTTTTTTAATGTGACAACAAAATATTACGACAAAGAAAAAGAGGTTGCTAACATGAAATCTGACACGGGTTTTATCCGGACTGATACAAATGATATGGATGTTAAGGGTAATGTCCTGATGACGACCATGGATGGATCGAGGCTGGAAACTTCAAGCCTTACCTGGAATAATAAAAAAGGGAAGCTTTTGACCAATGAATATGTGAAGGTGATTAAAGGCGGTAATATTATGGAAGGCGTGGGAATGGAGTCGGACCTTATGCTGGAAAATGTTACCTTGAAAAAAGTCAGTACGAAAATCTCCGATTTAGATGCTTTTAAGGAAGAGAAGAAGAAATGAAAAAGATTGTAAGTATATTGACTGTATTGTTAGGGTTGTCTCCGGCTTTTGCCGCGGATATTAAGATTGATAAAGAGAACCCGCTTAATATCACGGCAAAATCGGTGACCGGTAATAGCAAAACAAAAGAAGTTATATATAAAGGAAACGTTGTCATGAAACATTCGGGGAATATATTGAAAGCGGAAAAACTGACCCTTGTCCCCGGAGGAAATAAAATAACCGCGGAAGAGAATGTGTATTTCTGGAGCGAGAGTAAACAGGTGGAAATTACCGGCGGCTACACGGAATATTTAAAAGATACAGGGCAGCTGCTGATGAAAGAAAATGCTGTTTTGTTTGTAACGGATAAAGACGGGACAAAAACGGATATCAGGGGGGATTCAGTGGATGTCCTTAACGGCGGAGAAAGAGCGGTAGTCAGCGGTTCGGTTGTTATTAAGCGTGAAAATATTATTATCCATTGCGGGAACGCTGATTATAATAAAATACAAGATTCTATAGTTCTCGAAGGCAGCCCTGATGTTAAAAAAGGAAGTAACACCTATAAAGGGGAGAAAATTTCGATATTTATAAAACAGCGAAAGCTTATAGCTGATAAGAACGTAACTGCCAGGATTTATCCTGAAGAGAAAAAAAATGCTGATAAAAACTGAAGGTCTAGCAAAAAAATATAAAAAACGCTATGTTGTCAACGGAGTGAATATAGAGGTTAACAAAGGCGAGATTGTCGGGCTTCTTGGACCGAATGGTGCCGGTAAAAGCACGACTTTTTATATGATTGTCGGGCTAATAAAACCGGATGCAGGCAAGGTCTATATCGGTTCGACAGATGTGACAAAATGTCCGACGTATGAACGCGCCAAATACGGCGTGGGGTACTTGCCCCAGGAACCCTCGATATTCAGGAAATTGACTGTCGAAGATAATATAATGGCTATACTGGAAACCCTGAATTTGACCGGTGCGGAAAGAAAGAAGCAGTTAGACCGTCTGCTTGAGGAGTTCAGCATCTCAAAGCTTCGAAAGAGTATGGCTTACACGCTTTCCGGCGGAGAAAGAAGAAGAGTTGAAATTGCGCGGGCACTGGTAACTAATCCGTCTTTTTTGCTTTTAGACGAACCTTTTGTGGGTATTGACCCGATTACGGTGTCGGATATACAGCAGGTTATCGCGCAATTAAAAAAGAAAGGTCTTGGCATACTTATTACCGATCACAATGTAAGGGAAACTCTCTCGATAACTGACCGGGCTTACATTATGTATGAAGGCAAGATCCTCCTCTCGGGTGACGCCAAGAAGCTTTCAACTGATAAAAAAGCAAAAGAATTCTACCTGGGAGAAAAATTCACGCTCTGAGAAGAAACAAGGAAAGCAAGTACAGCAAGTACAGTAAGGAAAGAAAGAGAAGTGACAAAAATAGACGAAAAGATGTTTCTAATATATTTTTGTCATCCTGAGCGGTATTTTGCGAAGGATCTCAGTTCTTTAGAAAGAAGCGGATAAAGTGACGAAAATCATAATACTAATGCTGTAAAAATACTATAATTAGGGTGAACGATGATGAAAATAATAAAATACGGTGATCCTGTACTGCGAAAAAAAGCAGTAAAGATCACCAAAATAGACGAGCGGATTATAAAACTCGCAGAAAATATGGTGAAGACCCTGCATGCGGCAAAAGGTGTAGGGCTTGCGGCAAACCAGGTGGGCATTGCTGAAAAGCTTTGTGTTATTGATACGGCAAGAGGAGATAAAAAAGGTGAAATACTTTGTCTTATTAATCCTGAAATTACAGCTTCGGAAGGCATTGTAAAATTTGAAGAAGGCTGTCTGTCTTTTCCTGAGATATTTGCTGAGATAGATCGTCCTTCAAAAGTTACTGTCTCGTATAAAGATCTTAAAGGTAAAGATAAGGAAATAACGGCAGAAGGTATTCTGGCAAGAGTTCTGCAGCACGAGATAGATCATCTGAATGGCGCGCTTTTTATCGACCATATGAGCAAAATTAAATATATACTGTTAAATAAAAGACTCAAAGCTCTTGAAAAAGAAACCAAGGGAAAATGAAGATATTATTTTATGGTACGGCAGATATATCGGCGCGGGTTTTAAAAAAGCTCTTTGATACAAAAAAGCATGAAATTGAGGTTGTAACCTCCTGTGATAAACCAAGAGGGAGAGGTATGACGGTCGCGGCCTGCGAGGTGAAAGGGCTTGCGGATTTTTTAGATCTTAAATCGTACCAGCCTGAGAAAATAAAAGACGAATTGTTATATGAGACCCTGGAAAAAAATGGTTATGATCTTGGTGTTGTTGTCGCCTATGGACAGATTTTGTCTCAAAAAATAATAGATTTACCGGAAAAGGGGACGATAAATCTGCATTTTTCTCTTCTTCCAAAGTACCGGGGCGCGGCTCCCTATAATTGGGCTTTGATAAACGGAGAGAAAATAACCGGAGTTACCATAATGTATGTTAAAAAAGAACTTGATGAAGGGGATATCATCTCCCAAAAAGAAGTTAAAATAGAAGCGGATGATGATGCCGGCACTCTTCTGGAAAAGCTTATTAAAGAGGGTGGAGAACTTCTAGCTAAAGCAATCGATGATGTTGCAGCGGAAAAAGCAGGAAGAAAAGAACAGAATAAAGCAGAAGCGACTTATTTTGGAAAATTACCTGAGGATATTGGAAATATTGATTGGGGAAAAAGTGCAAAAGATATACATAATCTGGTCAGAGGTCTTGCGCCTTTACTGAGCGCTTACTCTTTGCTAAACGGTAAATTTATTAAAATACTTAAAACCGAACCGGTAAGTTTTGAAGGGAAGGGTCAAAACGGGGAAATTGTCGGGACCGAGAAAGGTAAAGGTTTAATTGTAAAAACAGGTGACGGATTTTTACTGGTTGAGAGTATAAAGCCTGAAGGAAAAAAAGAGATGAATTTTGAGGATTACGCGCGCGGAAATAGAATAGTTCCCGGCATGAAGTTTGCGAGA
>MFGS01000171.1:4312-5239 GCA_001778355.1 Candidatus Firestonebacteria bacterium RIFOXYA2_FULL_40_8 | reverse complement strand
TTTAATAATTTATTATAAACCAAAACATATATAGTATCAACGTAAGAATACTTACGTTTTCTTCTGATTTGCCCAAAACATTATATCTGCCACCAATTAAAATAAAAAAAGAAATATACAGCTTGAAATACTTAATTAACGACTAATTCTTTCACATTCTATACTTCTTTATGCACTTTTAGCAGGCCAACACACTTGCGTCTACCGGTTCTACTTCTTCATCCCCCCGTTGTCGGTCTGTAATACCCGTCTTCGGCGTCGCGCCAGTGCTTGAGCATTATTTTTACTTTCTTCTGGATTTCGGAAAGGATATCCGGGCCAAAGATGAAGGCGTGCTGTTCCTCTTTTGTCTTAGAAGTGTTAAGCAGCTGAACCTTTGATGATTTAAGAATTGCTATTAACTCGGTCATATTATCAAGTTCCCATCTTAAGGCACGGTACATATACCATAAACCCGGTGTACCGCGGGGATTTGCGGGAACTTCAGGATCCACTTCTGAGGTTTTGGGATGCAGAAGGTTCCACCTGTCACGTTCGTAACCCAGTGTCGCAACCTGGATAGTGTGTCTTATGGTCAGTGTCATGCATTTTCTGACTTTCAGTTCCATTGCCTCGGTAAAAAGCTGTTCTTTTATTTTATTGTTATTTGCCTTCTTTCCGGCCCGCTCCAGAAGCGAGGCTGCCGCGGCGTATGTATCGGAAATCGTATCAATCGCACAGGAAATTATACCCGCTTGTTCCCAGGTTTTAAGATCAGGAGAGCCGGTAAAGGACAGGTAATCCATATAAACTGACGGTTGTGAACCCTGTGACTGATAAATGTACGGCAGCCAGTAGGACTTTTCTTCTTCCGAAAGCCGTTCCTGACGCGCCACAAGAGGCCTGTTAAGCCACCTTAAAGTCATTGTAGCCATCATAAATCTCGGC
>MFGS01000171.1:0-4299 GCA_001778355.1 Candidatus Firestonebacteria bacterium RIFOXYA2_FULL_40_8 | reverse complement strand
CCAGCCTGTAGAATGAATCTGCCTTATCCAATTTATACCAGGCGTCCACAACTTCAGTTACAACTTCCTTTCCATAAAGTTCTTCCGCGAACTTTTCCAGCAAACCCATCTTATCTTTTTCCGTGCCTGTGCCTTCAAATTTAGAAAATATCTTTATGGCGTTTAGTTCTTTTTCTTTACCGGTGAACATAAAATTGTCATTTTTCGACCTTCTAAAATTAAATAAACTTTCAGCCATAGTACAGGGATTTGAGTAATTGTTAGGCTGGTAGGCGGTCTGAACCCAGGGCGCAACGTTCTTCATCATCAGCGGTACCGTGGTATCACCCGGCATGGAACCATGACCCGTGAGTATCCCCATTTTTGGCTTTAAATTTGCTATTATACTTTCGACCTCGGCCTGAGGAAACCAGGTATTCATAAATACTTCAGCATCTGCTCCCGAAATTGAAGCGCCTTCCTGAATCGCGCTTAAAAATCCCACAACTCTTTTGCCCATATTACGGAACCGGCAATTTGAGGCACCGTTCTCATTGACATAAAGCTGACCGGACCAGCACATACCGCTCCCGGCATCGTTTGATTTAAACATTATTGTGTCGATAAGCGGCGCTTCTTTGACCAGTTTCGCGGCTGCCTTGCGGTATAATTCCAGAACTTCCGGATTGTCCACACACGGCGCGAAGAACATGCCGACACTTCTTAAACTGTTCTCGCATCTGGCTCCGCGCCAGTCCGGATGTTTTTCATAAACTTTTTCATTCAACCAATGTGGTTCATTCCCGTAATAAGCTGCCTTAAGCCCGCACTTAGCAACGATTGCATGTTTTTTCTTTAGAAAATCCATCTGGGTTCTGACATATTCCTTGGGATAGGCGTCTTTTAACTCTTCCGGCAGGATATGTTTAAATATAGAAGAGGTTCCTCTTGACCACTCGCACCAGGGGCTGTCCGAATCAACTCCTTGAAAATCAGTCCGGCCCAATAAACCGGAGATCAAAATGTGCGTCATTCCAGCGGTCTTAGCTTCTTTAACCAGCTTCTCAAACTCCTTTAAATCACTAGTATCCGGTGAAAAGATAAGTTTTCTCATTTAAGCTCCTTAGAAAAACGATTCCACAGATAAAAGCCCAAAAACGACACTGGATCCCCAATAGAAACCCTTCAAAAAGACCGGCGGGCAAAAGCAAAAAAAGACTGCACTCGGGGATGACAAATAATAATAAATACCTATCGAATATTCTTGTTTTTTGCTAAACCTCTAACCGTCCAACCATCCAAGCCTCTATCTCTTTCCCAGCGCCTAGAGCCTGTCTTTTGTATTATTTTATTTTATTTACTTTCGCCAGAAAAATGTCAAATATCCTGTCGGCTGTTTCGATATTCGGGACCGCAAAAACGTGCATCTCCGCGACATTTGCGGGGCCTTTTATATAATAGAAACAATCATACCAGATCTCTTTGGGACTGTCATCCTCGGTTTCCCATTTCTGAACCCAGAAATCCGCTTTCGGGAACTTCGTTGATTTCGTTTTCTTGGGTTTATAAAAGAGTTTCATCCTTGTCAAGCTCTCGGTTTGAGTACTTTCGAATTGTCCGATCATTATTTTATCAATCTCCGGTTTTCTAGACTGATCAACACCATCCAGCTGCATTTCTGCGAACTGTTTGCCGTAATCACCGCCTATCCAAACCGCACGGCCAAATATTTTCGCAAAGTCTGACGGTGCGTCTTTCACCCCCGTAATGGGCTGCATAAAACCAAGCTCGACCATCTTATACATCCCCGCATCCATAAAAACAGCTTTCTTTGATTTTGTGTCTAAGGGAATAAGCGCTTTAATATTAGCGGGGATATCCGCGCCAATGCTGTCCTTTCCAGGAGAAAACCTGGAAACCCTTTTCTTCTGAAAAGTCCCACCATCACTGAAAAAAGGGCTTGCAAAAAACATGACCAACAGTACAATAAGTGTTTTTTTCATAGATATACTTTCTCCTTCTACCAGGCTGCCCTTATGCAAGCCTAAAAACGTCCAAAAGTCCATAAGGTCTATAAGCAAAGCTTTTCTCGCTATGTAAAATATTTAGCTGTCAACATTCGTTGACAGTGCGAGATAATGTCCATAAAGTCTTACACTAATGTGGTATTATTAAATTTAATAACTCAAAAACGTAAAACTTTGTACGTTGTCAACCTTCGGTGAGATCACGCATCAACTCAATTTTCTTGCTTTTGCTAAACCTCTAACCGTCCAACCATCCAAGCCTCTATCTTCTACTTTTTCTTCATCATTTTCATCATCATTTCCATATCCATTTTGCCCAAATCTTCCTGTTTGACAGAATCTATATTGAATATACCGTCGTCTACGCCTTTATTAAATTCCACGGACTTAACAACACTGATCATCAGCGGTTTTCCGTCCATGGTACTTTCCATTTTATAAGGCATTTCAAACTCGCCTTTAATTTTTTTAAAATCAGAATTAACAATCACCACCATATTGCCTTTTACTTTTCCTTCATACTTTAAAAGGGAAAGTGAAGTTTTATCAACAAACCATTTACCCTCGTTTCCCTGCTTGCCTTTTCCCTCAAGAGCATAGCACTTCTTGCCATTCACATCTGCCTCGGTTACTTTTGCTCCCTCAGCCCGGAGATCTTCAACCCAATCAAAGGCACTCTGATTTCCTCCTGCTTCGCTTTCATCGTTCAACTTCCTCTTTCCTTGCTGGGCGCCGATCATCCAGATATCTTTGCCGTCATTTATCACAATAGTCTTCATTCCCATCATGGAAATTTCCGATCTTTTCTTCTTTCCTTTCATAACTATCTGCATTGTATTGCTCATCTCCATGCCTTCGGATGTCATTTTTGACTCCATCACAATCTTTATATCTTTAAATTCACTTTCCATCTTGGCGTCTTTTGCCTTTATCTTTGCAATTAAACCTGCCGCATCCAATCCAAAAGCCGTCCCCGCAGTGAAAAACAATACCGCTGCTGCCGCAAACAATGTCTTTTTCATTACTTTTCTCCTTTTCGAAATAGATTCTCCGCCTTTAGCGAGATCTCACCACAGGTGGACACTTCCTCCAATTATGTAAAATTGTAGCAGATTTGAGGTGTTTTAGCAAATTGATTATAAACACAGTGTTTTATGTGTTTTTCAGTAAATTATTCAAAACCGGCGGGATTATTTTACTAATATACAGTTTATCTATTGAATCAGGAAAGCTTAAACGACCAGACAGGAGGGAAGAACCCGGTGTTTTTTATTTAAAAAATAATTATCATCATTTTATTGAGCATGAATACGCCGGCTTCTATAGCCGTTTCCAAATACTCTATTTCTGATACGCTTCGGATATTCAATCCCGCTCCAATTTCCGGGATCTATAAAGTTTTCAGGATAAAAAGTATTCTTTTTAAGACTTTCAGCCGGCACAAATTCTTCTTTTGGGGAATAACACACAAGACATGCCTCCGGTACAACATCAAAAACAGCCAGTCCGCATTTTTTACAAACATATTTACTCATGACACCCTCCTGACCTAAAAGTTATTAACCGATTGTTTTTTCCTCATATTACTTCTTTTGGCAAAATTGCTTCTTCCCCGCATAGCTTCTTCGTACTCCTCTCCCGCCAATGGAACCTCTATTTTTAACATTAACGTATTTTTCATTCTCCATCAGCATTCTCAGATAAGCTGCAAGAAGAATTAAAACTCCTGACATTTGAAAAGCCAATTTTATTTTTTCCATATCTCCCCCTCCGTGTTTTTTAAGGCCGGCATTTCCTACCCGTCAATTTTTCAAGCGGGTTACAGCTCCCTCTGCCGCTTAACTCGCTGCTTTTTTCGGTAAATTTAATATTTTTTTGTCTCGAGATATTTTCCTTCCCGGCAGCAGCCTTCCCTCTTGTATTTTCAACCAGGTTTTTATTGTAACTTCTTTGTTTATCCACTATCCCTCCTAAATTAACTGCCAGACATGTTGTCTTATTAATTCTCTTTCGGCTTCCAGCCAATGCGCCAGGTCGTTACCATGTGCTCTTCCGTTCTTCTCGAAAAGTTCGTACGCCTTTTTTTCCGCTTCGAGTTTTATCTTCGCCTTTAAAGTCTGCTTTCTTATTTCAGGATGAAGAATTAAAGCTTTCTCCGGATTCACTATTGTTCGAACCCCTGCTTTCTTTCCTTTTCTTACGGCAACTGTTTTTTTCATCCGTCCCTCCTTCAGGATATTGTTAACTTACTAATTTTAAAATAATAATAGCAGTTAAATAATAGATTGTGAAT
>MFGS01000170.1:502-5723 GCA_001778355.1 Candidatus Firestonebacteria bacterium RIFOXYA2_FULL_40_8 | reverse complement strand
CGGGCAAAAAGGCAGACACTGGTAAAATGTTGTCAGTCCCTCAATTATATTGCCGGGAGGCGGGGGCACTCCGCTTTCCGGCAATATTTCATTTATTGCATCCGCAGAAATCTTTGCAGGCTTTTGCTAAAGCTTGCAGGGACTCTGTTTTAGACGCGTCCTTTGCTTTTATGTCAACCTGAACGCCGGTTTTTGTTTCTGTCACCTTGCATTCAAATTGCTCGCAGAAGGAACTCATATCGTTTCCGCAGCATCCAAACATATAGTATCACCTCCTTTTTCGTTCTATTGTTCGCAATGTATCGAACATTGCGGGCAAAAAAAATTACTTCATGAAGTTTTTGATGAATTTAACCGCGTCCTGGTTTACAGTACAGCGGAACATCTGACCATCCCTTTCGCAGGTAATAAGCCCGGCATTTTGCAATTCTTTAAAATGATGGGAAACAGTTGACTTTGAAAGTTTCATACAGCTGCAGACTTTTGTAAAAGCTTTCTCAACAGCACCGCAGCATCCTTCACCTTTTACAGGAAAAACCGCTCCGCCTTTTACCCCGTCTATCGACTTGTCATAGATCATCATGAATATCTTTAATCTTTGTTCATTTGACAAGGCCTTAAATATTTTCGAATAGTTCGATAGTTCCATAACTCTACTATAACAAATCTTTTTTAATTTGTCAATAGAATTAAGACTTAAACTACGAAGTAGAAAGTACACCATTATTGACATTAAGAATATTGATATTTTAGCGGGATTTCTAGTTCGATTCCACTGATTAAGAAACAACCATATATATTTTCTATACTTTAACTTGGATATTCCTGATTCGTTTATATGGGAAGCGGCTGGAAACTCCTAATTAAACAGCGAAATTATAAAGCCGGCTAGGACAATAATAATTGCATAAAGAGACCCTTTCCAGGGTGTATCTGTTTTTGTTTTCTTGTATAACCAATAATTATTAAAGAAAAGCCCTGTACAAAATATTAAAGCTATTATAGGAATTAAGAACTTGTAAAATGTATCCGGGGATACCCGGGCAACAAAAGGATAAACCAATAATAAGACTGCTACGACCAGAAAACCAAGTCCGCCAAGTTTAAGTAACGACAAGATTACATTTTGAAGCGGAGCTTCAACTTCTTTCCAGGATTTGCCGGCAGCTTTTTCATGAAAAGGGAGGAATTTACCGGAGAGCAGGATTTTCAAAGCCATAATAAGAGAAATTATGCCTACAATAAAATATAAAACCAACGGAATTATTTTAAGTATTTCTTTGTTTTCCATTTTCTAATCCTGCATCCAACCCAGATGTTCAAGTAGTTTTACAATACCTGTTAAAAGCACCAAAAGGGCAAGAGTTGCAGTGATACGGCCGAAGATTCTGTGCCAGGGCCTGAGAGCGTCTTTGCCTTTGGTGGAAAAGTAGCCCAGAAGAGGTGTACAGAGAAGAAGAAGAGCTGCTATTCCTCCGCCGATAGCGTGCAGTGTTTTTAAATGAGGCCAGCCGTGAACAGCTTTATTATAGAACATAAAACCGATGCCGAGGAGACCACAGACCACTCCTGAAATCGCAAACAATCTGTGCTTAGGAAACCAACCTTCTCCTCTTTTCTTTGCGATAATTACCGCCCAGGTCACAAATACACACATCAACAATAGGAATGACGCATGCAGATAGAATATCATTTTATTTTTCTCCTATCGAGCTACCGGATTTTCAAAAGTAAGCCATAAACACATAATATATTTTATCAAATTTTCAATATTTTACAAATAACTGTTTTCTTGTTTTTACTGACTTTTTTATCTTATTATCACTTATCCGGGATGCCGTTCCGAACAAATTTGCCCGCCAATGCACGTTGAATCAACGTGCAATTGTCAGTCACTCTTGACGATTACTTCGTCAATTGCTGCTTGATATCCTCAAATTGCTGGTCGCCTAATTCTTTCTTAGTAAACGTTGAACCCTCGGAACCTCCGGTTATAAACTCAATTTTATCCAATGTGAACTTCACTCTGGTTATCAGGTCAAGATTGATGAAATGTATTTCATTGAATTTTTCGCTTGCGGCGTTTGTCTTTTCTATTTTAAGCATCTTTACTCCTTGCGGCGCTTGAAATATTCTTACCGCTTTTCTTCGTATATTGTTTTTGCGGAGATCATAAGTCAATACTAACACAAATACTTAAACTTTTGTTTATTTTTTCATGTATTAAGCCGGGAGATAAGAGATATTGCCAAAAAGAAAACCGCACACTGTTTTGTGCGGTTTTCCGTTTCTCTAACTTACAATATGACTTTAGAATAAATGATTTTGTAATTGCCTGCATCTTACTTGCCGAATTTAAACATTCCCCCGAACGGGCTGTCGTCTGGTTTTTCATCGACTTTAAACACGGAATCCGGAATATCTTTATCCGTTTCCAGGACTGAGACCACGATTGCCATATCTATTTTATCCTCCTTCAATATATCAGTCTTCATGGGAGCTTCATAATCATCATCTATTTTTTTGAACTCTGAATTTACAAGTTTCATACTCCCGCCGGCTGCTTTTATTAAACTCAACGTTTTCTTGTCGATCCATATTTTCTTCAGGTACTCTTCCCCTCCATCGCCTTCTATAACGTAACATAAACGGTCGCCGACCTTTTCTTCCCCGACAAGCTTTACATTATCGTTGAACTTCTTACACCAGGCAAAAATGCCTTTATCATTGTCATCATAATATCTTTCATTCTGCTGTGTCGTTCCTGTCATAGGAAAAATACTCCAGTAATTCTTCCCGTCAAACACAATATCCGAAGTAAGGGTACCGGAGTTTGTATTCACCCTTTTTTTATCACCTTTAATAAGGGTTTCAAAAGTACCTTTAAAACCCCAGGGAGCTTTTTTCTCGTACACCATCTTAAAAGTTTTAAAGGTCTTACCTATATTCTGGTCCTTCTCTCTGACCTTTTTCATTATATCTTTCGCCTCTTCTCCTAAAACCGAGCTTTGCAGGCAAAAAACCGAAAGCAATGCAAGTACAGCTAACTTTTTCATAAACACCCTCCTTTTATAATTTGATACGTTTAACTTTAAGGTTTTGCTGCAGCGCGAACTTTCCCGGCCGCTTCCTTAGCTTGATCTGCAAACCAGCAGGCTTTTTCAAAATTACTTATACCCATAAAAGATTCAGCCGTAGTAACTTTTTCTTTTGCCGTATTGAAAAGTTCCAGCATCTCCACTGATTTTTGTATTTTCTCCGCTTCTTTTATTTCCTTTTTTGCAGCTTCTATTGCAATTACAGCTTTATCCTGAAGTGATCTTTCCTCCGGTTTTAATATTACTTTAGAACAACCCACAAAAGCTATTATTACGGCAAGTGCAAGTATTCCAATATTTTTTGACATATTCCATCCCTTAAGATTAATTTACTATGCTTATTATACCTAAAGACAGGATTATTTCAATATTATTTTATACCCGAAATCCGAAGTAGAAAGTGTACCATTATTGACATTAAGAATATTGAAGTTTTAGGAGAATTTCGGGTTCGATTCCGCTGATTACAAAGCTTTTGGATTCCACTGATAAAGAAACAACCAATTATATTTTTCTATACTTTAACTTGCATATTCCTATTCCGTTTTTAGGGTTGATGTGTGTGGTCATTTGAGAAGAGCGAATTTACCGATTTTTTTACTTCCGTCAGGCAGGATTACTACATATATATAGACGCCTTTGGCTGCATAGTCCCCGGCAAGGGTTTTTCCGTCCCATTCTATTAAACCGGAGTTCGGCGGGGCTTGCTCCGATTCTTTTATCGCCGCAAGCTTTTCTCCCGAGACACCGTAAATCCCTATCTCGGCATTTATCGGCAGGTTTGTTATCTTTAATTTCTTTCCGCTTCCCGGTATTAATCTGAATGGATTCGGGTACGCGCACACCGTATCCAGCGTATCCCTCACTGACGAACTCAAAATACGGTAAATTCCAAACTGCGTCACATAGCACGTGACTTTGTTATTATTCACCTGCTGACTCCCGGATACAATTTCATACTTACCGGATATCTTGTTGTAGAAATATATCCGGAGCGAACTTTCATCCGTTGTTCCGATCTCGCTTGCCTTGTACGGTATTGAGATAACCACGGGTTTGCTGAAAGTTATATCCGTAACCTGCCACGGAATTACCGCCTGATCCAGTATCCCAAAGCTTCTGCATATAGGGGTTACTGTGTCTTTAGAAATGTACTCGCTTGATAAAGCCGGTATTGTATCGGGTATTTCAAATCCTAAATATTTGTCCATGTCCAGCGCCGCGTCCGGTATCTGATATCCCGTGCCGTCAGCATTTTGTAACGATCCGCCGCCTGCTTTTGGTATGAGTTTTACATCGTAAACTTTTATCTGAATTTGTCCGCTGATGCCCGATATATCACTGCTATTTCCCTGTACCGTCTGTGTCCCGAGTGTCTTTAGCGAAACGTGCGTAATGTCATGGGTCGCGGTGCCGCTAAAAGTATAGTTTCCTATTGCAGGAGCATTCAAATCCGTCAAAGTAAACGCGCAGGTGTTATCAAACCACAAAGCAGCCGCATCTCCAGCCAGTCTTGCTGAGACTCTTAATGTGAAATAATCATTTGCGATAACCGAAGCAGTTGGTATCTCAACTTTTTCAAGTTTTAAGGACTGCGTCGCGCAGAGTTTGATAGTCGCATTCGTCGTCCCGCTTGACCAGTTATTAAGGGTATCTTTGTATTTAACGTAAACCAACTTTACTCCGTCTCCGCTTGTTAACGTCCAGACCTTGTTTGTCCCGTAAGTTTCAGCCGTACTCCAGCCGGAGCCGTTATTACTGAACTGCATCTCAGCCACCCCGCTGGCATCCGTTGCGGATAAACTTAACGTAACTGTCGTTGTACTTGTATACTCCGTCCCGCCGTTTATGATTATACTTCCTACAGGCGGCATAGTATCCCCTGAACCGGTAAATAGCGTTATCGTATCGGTGAAATTTCCCGAGGTGTTCCCTGCGGCATCTTGGTATCTCACATAAACTGTTTTTAAAGCATCTCCGCTTGTTAACGTCCATACTTTACTTGTACCGTACGCTTCAAACCCCGAGAAAGACGAGCCGTCGCTGCTGAACTGCATACTGACTACCGTACTAGATGCATCGGTTGCTGATAAAGCGAGTGTTACCAGAGTAGAAATTGTAGT
>MFGS01000170.1:0-480 GCA_001778355.1 Candidatus Firestonebacteria bacterium RIFOXYA2_FULL_40_8 | reverse complement strand
GCTCCATAGCCCTGCTCCGTTTTTGTATTTAACATAAACGGTTTTTCCGCCTTCACCCGGAGCTAAACTCCACACCTTACTTACCGCATACCCCTCCGGAGCACTGAAAGTTATATTATCATTACTGAACTGCATGGTGGCTATTCCGGATACGGCGTCTGCTGCGGACAATGTAAGGATTACATTTACGACTCCCGTATAGGCCGAACCGCTGTTTATACTTATCGACCCGGTTACCGGAACTGTACCATCGTATGTGATACTGTCAGTAATTGCCGTGCCGTTTACATTTGACGCGCCGTCTTTAAATTTCGCGTATACTGTTTTTACTCCGTCTCCGGCTGTTAACGTCCACACCTTGCTTGCATTATATGCTTCAAACGCGGAGTAAGAGGAGCCGTCGTTGCTGAACTGCATACTGACTACCGTACTGCCTGTATCTGTTATCGTCATAGCCAAGGTTACTGTAGTTGAGCCCGA
>MFGS01000169.1:5335-10329 GCA_001778355.1 Candidatus Firestonebacteria bacterium RIFOXYA2_FULL_40_8 | reverse complement strand
GTAGCTCCAACAAGAACCAATTTATTTTTAAATGTATCTTTTTTAAAATCCCCGTTTATGACTCTATAAAAAGGAACTCTCTTAAAACTCTTCGGTCCGCCCTCATAATTTATCAACAATGTTGTATCACCCGACTTAATTCCTTTTTTTAACCCCGGGTTTTTCGTAATTACGCGATCCAATAATTGTTCTTCTTTTATCCCGGTAAACATACTAACCGAAGCAAGAGCAAAAGCATACACTTTCCGTGCATTCGTATATCCTGTTTTCTTAAGCTCCTCTTCCTCATCTAAGAAATTCACCAGGTCATATTTTCTGACAACTCCGTCCGCATCCATATCGGGAGCGGTATAACCAGAATTCTTAATTGCATCATTCAATATTTTTATCGGCATATTGTATTTTTTATAAGGCATATTCCAGGTGCCGCTTGTGTTTTCAACAATAATTTTCTCGGTAGTAAATGTTGTTACCAATAGGACATTACCGGCAGCTTTAGCAGCCTTTGCGAAGAAAAGATCATTTTCCGGTTTAGGTCCGGGATTCGCAAATTCAACATCAAATGCAATTACTTTCGCATTATCTGCTTTTAATTTTTCGATAAGTTTTCCGTAGACATCACGGGGCCAGGGATATGCACCAAGTTCTTCAAAACTTTTATCATCAAAGGCAACAATAACAACATCCTCGATCGGAGCTCTCATCCCCCGCCAGGAAAACAACATATTATAACTGCCGTTAGTTAATGAATCTACTGCGTGAGTAAAAATAACAAATGTTAACACCAACAAAACAGCAAGGCCTATCAGCATTGCTGCTAACAGGCCTTTACTGTCCTTACGAAGCTTAGCTACCATTTAATAGTATATCCTATTTTAACTGAATCTACACCGTTGCTTTGACAGAACATTGCATTAGGGTCATTGCTTTCAGCATGCTGTTTTTTTGGATCAAAAGAAATTACTGCATCCAGAAGATTAAGAGCCCAGATTCCGGCCGTTAGCCGTATCATACCGTTAAATCTCTGATACTCCTGATTCGCCTCCTGATAATCTTCTTCTATCAGGTTTATATCAGTTTGATTTAAGTATGTATCATATTTTCTGGAGTAATTAGTGTAAGTTATCACCGTAAAAGCCGCAGATCCTAAACCTGAAATAGTAAACAACCAGCCTTTGAATTCATCCTTATTGTAAAATTGACCCCAACCGGGAAGTATTAAAGATCGCCATGCCGGATCTATAAAGCTCCCGCTGCCGGGAACACTTGAACTTTGAATTTTCTGTATGAGTTTTGTCGTATTTGTATTACCCGTTATTACGGAATCACTTATCTTAACTGTATCACCTTCTTTTACCGTCAGTTTTTTATTAAAGAATTTTGCTCTGGAAGCTTCCTTTTGGACGTCAAGAAGTTCAATTTCTCCGACATCTTCATACTCTCTCATAATAACTTTCCCGGTTGAATCCTTAATTTCTTCTTTTATTCTATTGACCAGAAACTTCATACCTTGTTTTACATTGTCCGAAGCTCCAAGATCAACAACGACACTCTCCTGACTGGAAACTCTCACTACTTTACCTGTTATCGGCATTTTCAACGCAATTGTTATAGCAATATTTCTTACAACATTAGATAATTGATCTTCTGAATCACAGGAATCCTTTTCTACTTGTAAAGTTTCCCCTCTTTCAACATCAGTGAGCGTAACAGCAATATTATAATTATTCCCAAGTTTATTTATTGAGCCGGTAGCCATTACACTTACATTAAGTATTTTTCCGACTTCGACAGCACACTCGCTTGAAGTACATCCGGTTTGCTGGAAGGCCTGTTCTTTTAATAGTTTATCCATAGTGCTTTTATCGGTAGTAATGAATCTTCCCGTTGTGAAAAGTTCAGCGCGGAGCATATTGCTAACCGTGTAGGCAGTCTCTTTAGACACATTTGACGGTTCAAGGTCATAAACGGCAACCCTGATTTTTTCACTTGCACTTAGTGGTAGAATAGACATTGTGAGGCAAATAATTAACCCAAATAAAGACTTTTTCATGAATTCCTCCACAGCTTTTAAACGTTTTCAATAGTATTTTACACAATTTTGATTATATTATCAATATATATTATAGCCGATTGATCTGATTTTACTGTTAATAAACTGACACTATTTTGGTGAATTAAAAGGGGGTTTTTCCGCTATTCTGACATTATTTCGACTGTAAATACAAATATATCCATACTTTTATGCTTCCAGGAATCCTCGGGTAACCCGGCTTTACCGGAACAAAGATTATTCATAAACTCTTCAAGATTCCAGCCGGTTTCCGCGGCAACCTGAGGTAAAAACACTCCGGAAAATGAACCTTTTCGTACCAGCACCCCATGAATACCCAGTTTTATTTCAGATACATTCGTTATTTTTCTAAGAGGAGATAAAACTGATATCTCGATATTTATATCTTTTAATTCTACTAATGTAACAGGAACAAATCTTGGATCATCAAAAGCTGCCTCCTCAGCCATAGCTATTATTGTTTCGTAAAGCGGTTCTTCAGAAAACATTTTTCCGATACAACCCCGGAGATTTCCGTTTTCAGAATGTAAGGTCACAAAAGCTCCGGAACGCTGCAGTAAATTTTTTCTTTTATCCGTAAATTCCAGGCTCTCTCTCTTTTCGAGACGGTCAGTTATAGTATCACGTGCCAGTCTTAAGAGGATCTTTTTTTCTTCTTCACTAAAGCTTGTCAGCGCACTGTCTTTTTTCAAAAAAACTCCTTTTTAATATTCTTTTTTGCCAAACCTCTCCGCCAAGTCTTCTTGGCGAGATCTCGCCACAAGTGGCGGACAAGCATCTGTTTTTATCTCATCTGCTCACGCGCAGAATCAACACTGGAAATAATTCCGCTTAAAGAGAGCTTTAAATCATTCTTACTTGTTGCTTCCGCCAGGGCCATATCAAGAGTTATTAGTCCCTTCTTATATAGGTCAGCAAGAGATTGGTCGAAAGTCTGCATTCCGTATTGAGCAGAACCTTGTTGTATCATAGATTTGATTGACGAAAGTTTATTTTCTCTAATAAGTGATTTTATAGTAGGTGTTCCGAGCATGACTTCAACGGCAGGTACACGCCCCTTGCCATCCGCTTTTTCTATAAGGCGCATGGAAACAATAGCCGTAATAATATTTGCAAGTTGATTACGTATCTGATTTTGCTGCGCAGCAGGATAAAAATCTATTAACCTGTCTAGAGTCTGACTAGCATCTATTGTATGTAAGGTCGAAAGCACAAGATGTCCCGTTTCTCCGGCTGATATAGCTGCGCCGACTGTATCTATATCTCTCATTTCTCCGATAAATACAACATCAGGATCCTGTCTTAAAACATATTTTAAAGCTACATCGTACGAATCAGTATCTATCCCAAGCTCACGCTGGGTAACACTGCTTTTATTATCCGTATGCACAAACTCAATAGGGTCTTCAATCGTTATAATGTGATACGGTTGATTATCATTAATATATTTCAATAAAGACGCCAGACTGGTAGATTTTCCGCTTCCTGTTGCACCGGTCATAAGGATAAGCCCTCTGGATTCAAGAGCTATTTTTTTTAATACAGGCGGTAAGGTTAGCGCTTCGAAAGACGGTATATCTTTGGGAATCATCCTTATGATGATCTCAATCGTACCTTTCTGCCTGAAAGCATTTATTCTAAACCTGGCGGAACCCGAGGGAGAGTACGAAAGGTCTATTTCATTGGCTTCAGCAAATTTTACTCTTTGTCGCTGCGTCATCATGGCAAAGAGCATCTCTTCTACATCTGTTTCCGTAAGAACAGGAAGCTCCAGCTGTGTCATTTTACCGTCAATACGAAGCAGCGGAGGACGGCTTACTTTTAAATGAATATCTGAAGCCTTGCTTATAACCATTTTATTTAGCAAATCATTTATCAGCATGAAACCTCCAATCAATTGTTGACTAAGCAAATCCTTATTTGATATATTATAGCATAGAAATTATTTAAATGAAAGGTTCTGGGAGCAGGTGCCCAGGCACTGTAATAAGCCAAATAAAAACATTTTATAACACCTGAAATTTAGACCTTTTTTTTACAGGTACTTAAGGGGAATGATGAAAAAACACGCCAGTCTTTTAATGCTTACATATTTTATTTTTACTTTTACCACATTTTTTCTTATTACGCGGACTATTGACGATTTTATTTCATTAGAAACCAAAAAAAGGCAAAATTTCAGAGTAGAATGGCTTAAAAATGAACTTTCGAAATACTCATTATCTGAGGATGACATCATGCTGAATAATTCTTTAGAGATACTGTTAAAACATGAGGAAGTATTGAAAATCACGATTAGCGAGAAAGGTCGTGTTATCGCAGACACCGACCCTTCAGATATAAACACAAAAACAGACGGATTTCAAAAGCTAACACCCGAAGAAGAAAACAAAAATATATTAATTCAGCACGAAAGATACAGCTTCTCCGGGAAAGAATATATATTAACATTAAAAACAAATAATAATCTCATCAAGCCGCTGAAGTATTCATTAAAATTAAAATTAGGAACTTCATATTTTGTTTTACTTCTAATAACTTGTTTTCTTTTTTTTCGAAGCAGCAGTAAGGAACAAAATATTCCTGTTTCCGCACCACAAAAAGACAGTGAACCTCTTATTAATGAAGATATTTTGCTGAATTCAACTTCCGCTATTGTGCTTGTTCTATCAGGCGACAATAAAATATTAAGAGCCAGCAAAAGAGCTTTTGAAGTATTTAATCCGGCTATAGAAGGAAAACTAATCACTGAACTGTTAAATTATCAATTAGTTGCGGAATATTTTTCGGCCGGGAGAAAACCATTTATTAAAGACGGTAAAAAATATTTAATATTTTAATTCTGTATCCGGCTAACCTTTCAGAAGAAGTTCAATCTTCTCTTTGTCTTCAGGATAGTTAAGGATATCAAAACTGACAT
>MFGS01000169.1:0-5324 GCA_001778355.1 Candidatus Firestonebacteria bacterium RIFOXYA2_FULL_40_8 | reverse complement strand
GCAATAATATCATAAATCCTTGTACCTTTTTTTATAATCTCTCCGGCAGATCGAAGAGAGGCAATTTTTAGATTTGATTTTGCCGTTTCAGGCTCAATATTCACCATTACAACAGCCACCCCTTCTTTAAACCGGGATGCTTTATTAAGTAGTTCCTTTAGCCGCGAAAGAAAATACAGTTTATTAAAAAACCCTGTATCCCTGTCTACTAAATTGCGGCTTATATAGTAATTCAATTCCTCATTCTGATCTCTGGTTACAAAACTGTAAACTATAGTGGTAATAATAATGCCTCCGGCAACAAATAGGAGCAAAAACAAGGATAGTAGAACAAATTTTGACGATACAATTTTTATATTATTTATTTTATCATCAATATCTTTTTGTATTATTTCGGCTAAAACCGACATTTCCGAAAAAGTTTCTTTTTCAAGCAAAATCTTAGTATTTATCATTTTAATATATTTTACTTCATCCCTGCCTTCCTTCTTAAAGCCCTGGGAAATTTCTATATTCCGGTCTATCAATTCAAGGATCTTTTTTGCCTTTTCTTTTGCCGCCTCACTCTGTGACATTCCCAGTACCCTATTTGCCTTACCACTTGCATTTTTTAATCTTTCAATTCCGGTATCCGCGCTCTTTTCAAAATTGGTCATATAGTGCGAGAACTCCATTCTTGCCAAAGCAATCTCCGTGAGAACATCTTTATTCAGCCGGTCCACTACAATGAGTGTATCTTGTATTTTTTTTATCTCAGAGTTCATCACAAAGCTGTTAGAAAAACCCACAAAAGAAAGAAAAAGCGTTATTACAATCAGAGCTATTAACCAATTTTTCATAAAAAACCTCCCGACAAAACAATGACTAAGTACTAATTACTAATGACTAATTAAGGTAAGCGGATAAAAGCCTCCGCGATCATAAACCAATATTTTTTAAAAATATGGCGAAGTCTTCTTTTCGCCTTCATTAAATAGTCACTAGTCAATAGTCATTAGTACTTCTCTTTACTTGGTTCCTGACAACATTAATGTTGGATCCACAAGCTTCCCGGATTTATCCCAAACCGTAAAATGCAGATGAATGCCTGTGGAACGTCCTGTACTACCTGCTTGCGCTATAATATGTCCTTTCTTCACTTTCTGTCCCGAAACCACATAGAGTTTTGAGTTATGACCGTACAATGTTGTATACCCATTGTCATGTTTAATCTTTACCATGTAACCAAACCCGCCATATACACCAGAAAAAACAACTATACCTGAAGCTACAGCGCATATCTTATCATCGGAAAAAGCCTTAATATCCACGCCATCATGAAAAGATTTTTCACCTGTAAAAGGATCACTACGCACTTTCATCTTGGATGTATATTTTCTCCCGCCATTAAATATAGGAGGACCAAATAATCTGGCTAGTGCATATTGATCTTTCATCTCTTCGGTCATATCGACAGGTTCAACCCCAGGGATATAGATATTATCATCTATTTTTATTGCTCTTGTCTGACCATAATTATCTTGAAGTTTTTTCTCTGTTATTTCATACAATGAAGCAATACTTTTGATAGTTTCTTTATCTTGAGCCTTATGTTTGATCCCTTTTCCCGGAATAAAAACATAGTCGCCTTCTTTTATCCCTTTTGACAGATCGTTATTATTTTGCAATTTCTTTTCAGTTACTCCGTAAAGCAAAGCGATATTTTCAACAGTTTCTTTCTCTTTTACTTTATGTAAAACCCCTTTTTCGCTTATTATTAGTATCTCCTGATTTAATTTCAATTTTGTAAGCGATTTAAGGTAAGAATTTGCCCCGACAATGCTGTCAATATTTATATTATAGTGTTTTGCCATGGTCCACAGGTTATCATTCGCTTTTAACCGGTATTTTAAAATTCCAAGATGTTTGGCAAGAAGGCGTTCTCTGACAGCTTCATAATAGGGCCCGATATTTTTTGTATACCCTTTTTCTGTCAAATCCTGTAAAGTTTTTTCAGTTTCTTCCGGAGTATAAACGACAGCCAACCGTTTGTGTTCAAAAGTAATAGGCCGGTCAAGGATACTGATAATCACAAAGCCTGTCCAAACAAGGAACAAGACCCCGAGAGGAATAACAAAATATTTATAGTTATTTCTTATTATTTCACCGGTCCTGCCTCTAAAATCAACGAGCATCTGAACCCCTTTCTAGGCCCACCATAATTTATCAAGTTTTTCTTTTACAACACATCCCTTTAGAAATGCTACTGCTTTTTTAAAACCTTCGTCCTTGGTCATTAAGGCGTCTTCATGTTCAATTGACATCACATGGTTGTAACCATTTGCTATTAACGCGCTGACTATACTCTTCCACTCGTACTGATCATGACCATAGCCAACCGTCCTGAAGAGCCAGGAACGTTCAGCCGCATTTGCAAGACCCTTTGTATCCAGTACACCGTTCAAAGCAGTATTATGTTCGTCTACGCGAGTGTCTTTTGCATGAAAATGATAAATGACACCTTTAAGGGCTGAAATCGCACGAACCGGGTCAATCCCCTGCCAGTAAAGATGGCTGGGGTCAAAATTCACACCGATATTGCTCCCGCAAGCTTTTCTAAGCTTAAGAAGCGACTCCGGATTATAAACTGCGAAGTTAGGATGCATTTCTAAAGCTATCTTTACTCTATATTTTCTACAGAAACCCGAGGCCTTCTTCCAGTAAGGAATTAATACTTTTTCCCACTGATATTTTAACGCCTCTGAATGCTCATTTGGCCAGCTGTATGTTATCCAATTGGGAGTTTTGTCACCTTTTGCTCCCGCCGGAAGTCCCGAGAAGCAAACAACCGTATCAACTCCCAGTTCTTTTGCCAGCATTACCGTATTTTTAAAAACATCATCATTCGCTTTCGCTATTTTTTTAACGGGATGCACAGGATTCCCGTGGCAGGAAAGCGCTGAAATAATCAGACCACGGTCGGTAACAGCTTGTTTAAAAGCCCTGGCTTTCTTTTTATCTTTTAAAAGTTCCTCAGGATTACAATGTGAACTTCCGGGGTAGTTTCCACACCCTAACTCAACAGCTTCCACGCCGTTTTCCACCATAAGATCAAGCATCTCTTCAAAACCTTTTTCCGAATATAGCACCGTGAACAGTCCGATTTTCATGAACAATCCTCCTTTTTAAAAAAGATTCCACCGATTACAAAACTACGGGATTCCACTGATCCAAGATTAAAAACCCAAACGACCAGCAGCAATGTTTAATATAATTTTGCGGGAGAGTTTTTTCCCGCATACATAAAATTGTCAATTGTCATTCGTCAATCGTAAATTCTTTTCTTTGTTCTAAACATAAAAGCGCGGAGAATACCTCCTCCGCGCTCTATTTTAACACAAATCAGTACTATTTCGTCAAACAAAAACAGTTATTATTTTACTTCAACTTCCACTTTGCTCAAAGAATAACCTACTACATTTAAACTAATACCATTTATTTTTAATTCGTTTATTTTCTGAGAAAGAGAAATACTGTCTCCGCTAAACTTTACAACCAGAATACTTCTTGCAGCCTGGAACGGAAGCGCATCAACACCTTTCACACCTTCAATGCCTGCTAAAGCTCCCCTAATCTTTTCAAGCTTTTCGAATGTGACATCCATAACCAAAACATCTATAGCCGATCCTTTTGCTGCTTCTTTTTTCCAGGATTTGACGATATCATCATTAATTAAGGATACCAGTTTTGCTGAGGATTTTCTTACTGCTCCGTTAAATGCTCCCTGGTCTATAATATCAACATGTCTATCTTGTCTTTGTTTTGCTGCAACCACTTGGGCCGTATCGCATTTTACAACCTTAATAGACATATCAGATATACCTGAAATAAAACCACCGCCTACATCGGTCTTTATAGAAGAAGCATCAACCTGACCGGTAATAGCCATATCCGCACCCAATTCAAGGCCGGCCGCAGCCGCTTTTCTCCCATCCTTATCATCTGTTAAGGCGGCTTTTAACTTCTCATTATCACGAATCTGATTTAAAGTAGACTGGTCAATAACATTATAAAGATAATTCTTTAAAAGCTCTTCAGCAAATATAACTTCGGATAAAGGAATCATCGAAAGTTGTCCGTTCTTTTTTTCCGTAAAAACAACCATCACGCGTATCTTATCTCTCGTCTTATTCCATTTAACCCAGTCATCTTTTGCATCTTCGGCTTCGTCAAATTTTACTTTTGAAAGATCTTTAGAACCTAACTTTTCAAGTTTCTGAACATCTTCTTCCTTCCCGTCCTTTACTACGGCAACGGTACCGTCATAAACATTAACAGTAGCCTCTCCGTCTTTATCGACGTCTGCTCTATAAGTAGTGCCTTTTACCGCAGCCGTAACTTTCGAAGTAATTATCTTTGAGTCCATGGGATTACTGTCCATAGTTTTCTTTATATTCATCCAGACACGTCCGAACATAACTTTCATAGTAGATTTATCGGTTCCGTTTTCTTGTTTCATTTCTTCGATAACAATTGAAGAATTGTCCCCAATCCTGAAATTTGAACCGTCATCAAACTTTAATTCTACTTTGCTGTCTGTCCCGGTTTCAATTTTATCTCCAGCAATAACCAGCATACCAAGTTTTGCCGGTATAGAACTCTTTTCAGCTTTTTTGGTAATTTTAACTGTTCCTTTTAAAAATCCTACGGTTGCTTTTTTCTGAGCTTCTTCGGCAAAACTCAAGGTAGAAAACATAAGTACGGCGGCACAAATCAATCCTATTAATCTTTTCATAAAATCCTCCCGGATAAGTATTTGTTTAATATATTTTATACCAAACCAGCACCTTTTTGCAAGGTAAGGTTTTTAACAATCTCTAATGCTTTTCAAGATACTTGATTATCTTTGTTTTTATAAGGCATTATAACTGAAAATTTTGAACCCTTCTTCTCTACACTCTCTAATTTTATTTCAAAACCATGCTTTTTTAGTATCTCAAATGTAACACTAAGCCCAAGTCCTGTTCCTTTGCCGACCTCTTTTGTTGTGAAAAAAGGTTCAAAAACCTGACTTTTTATTGCTTCCGGAATACCAGTACCGTTGTCTTCAATTTCCAGAAGAGCATAATCTTTTAAATGCTTTGTCCTGACCCATACTTTTCCACCCGGAGGCACTGCGTCTATAGCATTATTACATAAATTCGCAACCACTTGCTGTAACTGATTCGTACTCCCGATTAAGGGCTGCACAAGAGGATCAAACTCTGCTAAAAGTGCGATATCCGAGACTTTGCTTTTAGTCTGTATTATTTGGATTATCTCTTCCACTGTTTTGTTCAAATCTA
>MFGS01000168.1:244-5313 GCA_001778355.1 Candidatus Firestonebacteria bacterium RIFOXYA2_FULL_40_8 | reverse complement strand
GACGGGTGAGGGGTGTTGGTGGGAGAGACCACGACCAGATCAGCTCCGATGCCAATCTGTTCGGTGGGTTTCCAGCCATGGCCATAGCCAAGGCGGATGGTTGCTCCCAGGTCGTCCCAGGTGGTGTCAGACATGACCACTGGCCAACCAAAGGCCAAACTAATTCGGTCTTGACTGAACGCGGTAGAGGGCAGGATCGCCAACAGCATCAGACACACCAGCACAGCTTTCTTGTTCATGTTTTTCCTCCGTTGTTAAGGTGCATTGTCAATTGACTGTCTAAATTATCATATAGATTGTGTTAAGTCAATATTTTTTGGCTAAAATATCAATAATAAATCAGTATTAGGCCATGACAGGCGGCTCTGTTATTTGCTTTTTTTGTTTAATTTTAGTATAATTTATTTGTCATAATTAATATGACATTATGCTTAATGAGTTATTAACATCTCTTGGATTCCATAAAAATGAAATTATAGTTTATACCACCTTACATAGTCTTGGTCAGGTAAGAGCTGGAGAGATTATCACCCAAAGTGGCTTGCATCGTAATTTGGTATACCAGTCATTAGAGAGTTTGGCGGCCAAGGGCCTGGTCGCTAAAGTGATGGCGGGTAACGTAGCTACGTTTTTGGCTAACAAACCAGAGATGATTTTGGAAATGGCGAGAGCCCAGGTTGATAAAGCTCAGCAGGCAGTAGAAGAATTGAAAAAAATATCTGTGGCCGGGAAAAGAGAAGTAATGGTTTTTGAGGGTGACGAGGGGATAAAGATGAGCCGGAGTGTCGCTCTCCGCTCTGACCCAGGGGAAACTTTATATGTAATCGGTTCCAAGGCCTCCTCTACTCCAGAAATGGAAAAGTATTGGCGACGTTTTCACCAGCAACGAGAATCTCGGGGTATTGGATTGAAAATTATGTATGAACAAGGGGTAGATCCAGCGGATATTGAATGGCGTAACCGTTTACCTCTTAGTCAAGCCAAGTATTTACCTTTTGATATTGATTTTCCAGTTTGGTTTGCTTTTATTAGTGATTATTTGGAGATTGGAGTGCCGGGCAATCCGGCTCTGACTTTTGGTTTGCGCAGCCAGGAAGCGACAGGTGCGTTTCGTAAATTTTTTCAAGTTTTTTGGGAACAAAGTGTGGTTGTGGAGACGGGCCTAGGAGCTTTAAAAAAGATGATTGATCAGATGTTGGAGAGTTTGGCCGCTGGTGAAGAGTATTGTGTCTTTGGTGCCTCGGCTGGAGAGCATCCTTCTGGGGTCCAGGAGATGTATGATGATTTTCACCGCAAAAGAGTAGAAAAAGGGGTCATTACCAAGATGTTGGTGTATCGGCAATCCTATGACCGAATCTCTCGTCGTTTTGCGGAATGCGGTGATCCGGAAGGAAAGATCAGCCAATTGCGGATTTTTTCTTCTGCCCCACCAATTCCCATGCAGATTAATCTTTATCAGCATAAGACTTTTTTTATTCTCTATTCTGATCCACCAATAGTAATCCGGTTTAGTCAGCCAGAGGTGGCCTCGGCTTTACAGACGTATTTTGATGAATTGTGGACCCGAGAAAAGCCCTAGTTTGCAGTTTATCCTGATTCATATTACAATTTGGCTGTATGCTGATTTTTTTGTTTGGCCAGGACACCTTCCGCAGTCGTCAACAGTTACGGAAACTGGTGGAAAAATTTAAAAGAGAGCGCGATCCTCAGGGTTATAACGTGGTGGATTTAGATTGTCAGACCGCTTCGGTGGGGAACATTTTGGAACAGATTTTGTCTACGCCTTTTTTGGCCGAAAAGAGGTTGGTGATTTTGAGAAATTTATTAACGGCCAAAGCGGAAGATTCTCGTCAGGAGATTCTGGCCAGACTAAAGAATAAAAGCATTCCAGAAAATAATATTGTGATTTTTTGGGAAGGGACTAGTGACTTCAAATTAAAGAGTGCTAAGGAGATTTTTCAACATTTACAAAAAGAGAAATTTATTCAAGAATTCCCTTTGTTAACAGGCGCCCGTTTGCGTTCTTGGGTGGCCGCTGAATTGCAGGAAAAGGGTGGAAAAATTTCTAATCCAGCCATTTCTTACTTAGTTGATAATACTGGTGGTGATGGTTGGTTGATTGATTCTTTGGTGGGGCAGTTATTGGCCTATTGTCGGGGCCGGGAAATTGAATTAGCCGACGTTCAATTATTTATTGAAGAGAAAATAGACGATAGTATTTTTAATTTGGTGGATGCGATTATTTCTGGTCAAAAAAAGACCGCCTTTAAAATGATTCAAGAACAGTACCGGCAAGGCGAAGACGCGGCTTTTGTCTATGTTATGCTCTTGCGTCAGGTACGGATTTTGTTTGAAATGCGGGATTTGTTTGACCGAGAGGATAGTATTTCCAGTACTACTTTGGCCACCCGGCTTTCCCTTCATCCTTTTGTGGTGAAAAAATCCCTGCCTTTTGTAAAAAAATATCCCTTGGTTAAACTACGGGATTTGTACCAGAAACTATTAGCCGAAGACATAAAAATAAAGACTGGTCAGTTAAACCAGTCTCTGGGTTTGGATTTGTTTGTGGGCGCTTTGAAAATTTAGGTTTTCTTTTGTCGTCCCTCGGCTACTAAAGAGGCAAAAAAGTCGCCCACTTTTTTTCTTAAATCTTCCGGGGAAATCCCGGGCAGGGCTTCGGCTAATCCATCTGCTGCTCTTTTGAAAGAGCGGAGAGCCTGGGCAACCTTTAATTCTTCGGTTTGATATTGAGCAGCGTATTTTTCTAAGAGGCCATGATCGATTACTCGATCCGCAGAGGCCACCTGGGTACCACGATTTTCTTCCAACACTCGGATGATTTTGGAAAAATTAGCCGCGGCATCCGCATCTTTTTGGTAATCCTCAAAAGAGCCGCTTTCTTGGGAAGTAACCAGACGATAGCCAACGCTAAATTCTTGTTTTTGGCCATCGGGTCTTTGTATTCCCCCCTGGGTTTTTTCCACTATACGACTGATGACCTCTTCAATTTTTTCTTGGAGTTTTTCCGGTTCAATTTTATCACCAGCCACCGGCAAGAGACAGCCAAATTCGTCGCCACTATAATGGGCCACCAGGTCATCTGGTCTGACTGCTGCCGCGAGAGCGTTTCCCATTTCTCGGAGAATTCGGTCGCCCTCTTCATGGTTGAAGTTGTCATTAACTTGTTTGAAGTCATCCAAGTCCATACTAATCAGAACTAGGACCGTTATCTGGTCACTTTTTTGTTTAGTACGAGCGGATTCAAATTCACGGCGCATGCCCGCTTTAGAAAGCAAGGTGGGGTTGAGCCTTTCTGCTTTTTCTTCCTTGTCAACTATCAATTGGCGGGCCAGTTCTTCCAAATGGCCGAGGGCATTGTTACAGGCGGCAGTTATTATCTCCGGGCCGATCTCTTCTCCCTGGTGACGTTTGCGTTTATAAAAGCGCCGTAGTGTATTTTTGTAGTGTTCTTTCAATTCTGCGCTTTGCTCTGTAGTCAGCCCCTTGTCTTGTAGCCGGCTCTCGGCTTGACGCATAAATTCGGCCAGTGTCATATCCTCCCCCTCAAAAATAACCGGTATGTCTCCGCGTCGTCCTTCATTTTGCATAGTTTGAATATTATAAAACCCAGTGATTAACTGGGTCTATTTTACATCTTCTTTATTTTTTCGCAAGTTTGTTGGCCTTTTTCATCAAGCGGGAAATCTTACGTCGAGCCGTGTTCTTCTTAATGACACCGGTTTTCGCCGCCTTATCCAAACGTTTTTGAGCCGCTCGGAGCTGTTCTCCTAAATCAGCTGCGCTGGTGCTAATTGCTTTTTTTACCTTTTTTACAGTATTACGGTAAGCAGCGGTGATTTCTTGATTGGCTAAAGCGTGTTTTTTAGCTTGGCGCAGAGCCTTTTTAGCGTTTTCTTTGTTGGGCATAGGTTTATTAAAGTAGGTACATTATATCTAGGTCACTGGAAAAAGTCAAGAGTCTTGGTCTAGGGTTGGGTTTTCTATTTGGAGGACTTCCACCGAACCGGCTTCGCCGGTTATCTTTAGTACATCTTTGTCTATTTTGCCAAATTCTTTGTAAGCTCGGTTGTAAAAGTTGACTGAAGTGCTTAGGTTTGTCCCCAATTTGCGGAGATACTCTTCGTAAGTCAATAAATGGCGGCCGAGTTTTTCTACTTGTTCGCGGATTTCCTTAGCACTTTCCTCTATTTGCAAGGCCCGTAGTCCTTGCAACACCGTTTGGAGATAGGCAAAGAAGCTGGTGGGGGAAACAATGATGACATGTTTTTCTCGGAAGGCGTATTCAATTAAGTCATGAGTATTGACTTTTACTGCCCCGACTTTGTTAATCAGGAGATCATAGTAGACACCTTCAGCTGGCAAGAACATGAAGGCAAAGTCCATAGTATTTTCTTGGGGACGGATATATTTACTAGTTTCTTCAATTCGTTTTTTTAAATCTACCTTAAATTCTTTTTCCAGGTTTTCTCTCTCGGCCGGGTTTTTTTCTTCTAAAATACGGTTGTAATTTTCCAGACTGAATTTGGAGTCAATGGGGATGATTTTTTCTTTGACAAAAACTACAGCGTCAACAATCATACCATCAGAAAAACGATACTGCATTTGATAAGAGCTCGGGGGGAGGACATTTTTGAGCACGGTTTCCAAGTAATATTCCCCAAGAATGCCGCGATGTTTAGGATTTTTAAGCGTATCTTCCAAAGTTTGTAGTTGGTCGGCAAAACCGATTACTTGTCGGTTGGTCTCATCCAGCTTAGTCAGTTTTTCCGTGACATCAGTGATGATTCGTGAGCTATGACTGTATTGGTCCCGAATTGTTCTATCCAGGTTGACTTGAGTGTCGGTCATTATCCGACTAGTTTCACTGATTTTTTGATCAATGGTTCGGCTTAGGTCTTGGATCTGGGTTTGGAGCATGAGAATAGAGTCACCGGAAACATCTCGGCGGCTGGAACGTCGGAACAAAACATAGATAATGGTCACCAGAAAAGCCAAAAAGCTTAAGATAGTAATTGTCTTCCAGAGAAGGAGATCCATAGTTGATTTTT
>MFGS01000168.1:0-192 GCA_001778355.1 Candidatus Firestonebacteria bacterium RIFOXYA2_FULL_40_8 | reverse complement strand
TTGGTCGTTGGTGAAGACAACACCAACCACAAACCCAAACCGAAACACGTGACGTTACCGATACCCATACCTAAACCTAAAACCTTATTAACGATTACAAGATTTCCTGAAATATACCGGTATTCATACTACAGTCTCCATTAAAGTCATGTCTTTTTTGCAATATACCTACCTATTTGCCGGAAGAACCAC
>MFGS01000167.1:8980-28272 GCA_001778355.1 Candidatus Firestonebacteria bacterium RIFOXYA2_FULL_40_8 | reverse complement strand
TCGGTATAACCGGTTTTTGCGGCTACTTCGCTGATATTGTATCTTATATCCATTAGAAATTCTCTCGCTTTATCTATCTTTACTTTTATCACGTAATCAAAGATGGTCGTACCCGTTTCCATCTTAAAAATCTTCCCGACATGCGACGGGCTCAGGCGGACTTCCCTTGCAATATTGTCCAGGGACATTACTTTATCGTAATTTTCACGGACACTGGTCATTATGTTCTCTACAATCTTGCTATACGTCTTATGGTGCTTCGCAAGAAGGGAGATCTCTTTCGATAAATGGTCAAGTATTTCTCCCGGTTCTTTCTCCCCCCGGATAACTTTTTCAACATTACTTTTCGCAAGATTAAAGATTATATCGTAATTGTTAATGTCCATATATGGATTTTTATAATTCTTCAAAAGATTCTTCGCCTGAGCATAATACGGTTTTACAGAAAGTATCTCTTTATCCTCCCAGAACACCGTCTTCGCGGGGAAAGGCCAGCCGCCGTCTATTTCACACTGCCTGCTTATCTTTACGCTGGTCACAAATTTCAAAAAGGATATCGCGGACTCCGGATATCTCGTATTCTTCGGAATTGATAACGCCCGGCCGTTTATAACATTGTAATGCTCCGCGTCTTTTTGCATTTTAGGCAAAGGCCTGATCGCAACCTTGTCTTTAAAGAAACTGCTCTGCTTGTAGCGGTAAAAGATGAACTCACAGGAAGAAACATGGAACACGGTTTCACCTTTTATGAATAGTTCCGTAACCTCAGGAGGCGAAAGGGTTTCGATTATTTTTCTCGGTATTATTTTATGTTTATAGATCAAGTCCTTCATTAACTGCAAAGCTTCACGGGCTTTCTTGTTGTCAATAATAGTATTACCGTCTTTATCGTAAACATCACCGTTGTTACCCCAGATCATTTCAAAAAATGAACCGGTCAGATTTTTTTCGGTGTTCCAATAACAGGATAAACCGTTCAAGTTGGGATCTTTTTCCTTCTCTATTATATATTTCGCTGCTTCTATCAGCTCCTGCCAGGTCTCAGGAGGGGTCACTCCGTGTTTAGCCAGCAGATCTTTTCTATAGAACAAATGGCGGGAATCCACATCATCAGGAATACCGTATATCTGCCCGTTGGAAGAACACGCTTCCAATGCGCCTTCGAAATATATATCACGGGCAAAGATATCATTTAGGCTCATTAAATAATTATCACGTATGGGCTTGCAAATTTCCTGAAAAGACAGGTCTACAACTCCAAGAGGCGTATTTTGCGCGCCAAGAACACTCCTGATCTCCTCTCTTGAACTGCCCTCGTCCATTCTGCTGATCGCGATATTAGGATGCTTGCTTTTGAAATCCTTTACAAGTTCATCCTTAAGAAATCCGCCCCAAAGATTGTATTTTACTTCGGAGTCATTTATGATATTCCGGTTTACACCGTTCTCATTCAACGGCATCTTATTTATCACAATCCCGTTTTTACCTATCGTAACTTCCCGTGTCTTTGTATCGTAAAAAGTACCTTTAGCTTTTATGATATTAACCGTCCTGGTAATATCCCCGTCAGTTTCCAGCTGTTTTAAAACAACAACGTTGTCCACAAACTCGAGCAAAGGAGATGTATTGCCGCCGCCGGAATTCCTTCTCTCAAAGCCGGAGGAGGTCAGCAGGCTGGAGATGCCTTTTTTCTGAATGAACATCAGAGCTTTATAAATATCCTCATAGGCCTTTTCTTTCACCATGGCGGAAAATCCGTCTATCACGATCCTCTGGACTTCCGTGGTTTTAAGAATAGCCGCAAGGCGTTCTTCCAGTTTTTTTATCTCGGAAGTGTTTAAATACATCAGGAACAAATCTTTCTTTTTCAAATGAAGATTCCAGTCAACATTCACAATACTGTAGAATTTAAGAGAGTTTTCCGGATCTTCAAGCAGGGAGATGTAAATACACTTTTCGTTTAACCTGAGCCCTTCTTTGATGAACTGAAGCGAAAGGATAGTTTTCCCCGTTCCGGAAAGCCCCACAAATAAACTCCGGCTGCCCTTAATTATCCCGCCATTAAACATATCATCAAGCCCGGAAATACCTGATTTGATGCGTTTTAATTTATGTTTTTCTTCAATGTAAGGCGTTTTCATGTTTTATTTCAGCAGTTTAACTATCTCCTGTCCCAGTTCAAATCTCATATCATCCATTTTTGTGTAATCAAAGCCGGGAGTGTCTTTTTTATGATCATGAGGTATTTTATCCGTTATTTTTTGCATCACCAGTTCCGCGGCTTTAGTATCTTTTCCTTTAGCTTTAGCCTGCTTTACCGTTTCGGATAAGGTATACATATATTTATAATCATCTACTGCTTCGCGTATCCTTTTAAATCGCACCACCGGATGTTCCTCTTTATTATAATAATACAAAAGACAGGTTTCATCCCTTACCAGTTCGCTATTGAATAAGCACCACGGCCTGCAGGCGGTTATACGGTATTTCCAGAGATAAAGCCCATAGCCCAGCCTGTCATTCACACTGACAAATGTCATCCATGAGGGTTTTTTCTTTGCGCCTTTTTCCCAATCCGGGAACATCTCTCCGTTAAAGCCGAACTCATCCAGTGTCGGAAGGTCCCAGCACTGCGTCAGCTGTTCCTGCCTGTTAAAAGTAGCCATTAAGCTTATTCCGGGTACTTTTCTTGCCGCTTTATAATATTCCAGCGAGCCTTTAATTGTTTTCTCATAGCCTTTGTTAGGATCAGCATTCGTAGAACCAAGTTCCGTTGTTAAATATATAGAAAAAGGCAGCCATTTGTTGGCATCCGCGTTTTTCTTTGTAGCTTCGACGGCCTCTGTTAATTTATTATAAGTGGCCTGTGACCACAACTGATCCCCTCTCGCACCACCGAACCCGTACGTGGTATCATATCTGCTGGTACCCTGGCAATGCATGCTGAAATCCACAAACTTGCCGGGAAGCCCGGCTTTTTTTGCCAGTTCCATATATTTATTCGCTTTCGTAAAATTACCGCCCTCGGAAGCCAGGGAACCGGTGATTTCCCCGGTCATCCCGTGTTCTTTTATAGCAATAAATTCTTTTTCCAATTGTTCAAAATCCCAGGTACCGGCCATAATAGGCGCCCAGGTCATAACATCAATAGGAGGCTGCAGCAGTTTATACGGAAACACTTTTATTTCAACCGGAATATCATAAGCCGGTTTATTTGCGGGAGCAAAACTAACTTTTCCTTTATAAACCCCTTCTTTTGCTTCCTCAGGAATTTTCACATCTATCCAGATCTGCTTGGCAAGACCCTCTTCCAGTTTCGGAATATCCTTTACTTTCTGGCAAACCCAGCTCGTCACAACAACACTTTCCATTCCGAGAGGCCTGTACTCAACATTATTTACCTGAAAAGCGGCGGAAGGTATTTTTTCATTTTTCTCATTTACAAAATCGGAAACAATTATTTTTATCCCGCTTAAATTTGCCAGGGCCTGTACGCCGAACACTATCGGCTCATACTCGCCAGGCGTTGCAAATATTTTTATCTCTTTTTTTGCCATCTCCTGCGCCGTAGGATTGGTGAACGGTGTGATATCAAATAAATAGTTCCTTAGGAATATATAATACCCCCTTTTTGCCGCATCCGCGGGCGGTTCTACCGGCTTGTTCTTTTGGAACTCCGACAAAAAGCATTTGCCGACGTTCATCTGTATCTCCAGCGTGCCAAGCTGACCTTCATTGAAATTATCATTCCTGAGTGCCCGCATGGATTTTGTTGCGGAGACATCCTTGGCTGAAACTATCGAACCTGACAATAATAATGACAAACAAACTAATAAAAACTTCTTCATTAGCCCTCCTTTGATAAAACGATTCCACTTCCGCCAGTTATATTTGGCGGATCTTTCGAAGAGATTTCAAAGCTACAGGATTCCACTGATATAAGCGATGACTCCAATATCCTTGACTTTTTTTATAATATATCCTGCATCTATCTTCCAACAAGACTTTGGTTTTTCAATTATATATACTTGCAACCACATTGTCAACTCCATCATCTGCTTTTCAATTGCCACAATATCGTATAAAGGTGTAAAATATTGCACATATAATCCTTTTTTTCACTATTTTGCAAAATATTTCATGAAAACACACCTATTTGCCGGCCTTTTTTGCCGATTATAAACCATTGAAACAAAAGACAAATAATAGGCTTTTTAGCTATTATAAATAACACGAAAGGGCAATAATATGTTATAATAACAGGTGAAATCAAGATATACTCGGTTTCATGTGGGTTTTTGAAGGCGCAATCCCGGCTTAATGGATTGCTTTTTTTTATCCTCCAGGTAAGCCTGTTCCAGAAAAACAAAACAAGGCTGCTCTAATTAGAAGGAAAGGAAGTTGAAAGAGTGATACAGAAAAGAGATAACATAAGAAACATCGCAATCATCGCGCACGTAGACCATGGTAAGACAACACTGGTTGATGCCATGCTTAAACAAACTCACGCGGTAAAGATCAACGCGGAGACCACCGACCTTATAATGGACAGCATGGATCTCGAACGCGAGAGAGGTATAACCATCAAAGCAAAAAATTGCTCGCTTGTCTATAAAGGAATAAAGATAAACATAGTAGATACTCCCGGACACGCCGATTTTGGCGGTGAAGTGGAAAGAACTTTACGGATGGCAGACGGCGTTTTACTTCTTGTCGACGCGAAAGAAGGTCCGATGCCGCAGACAAAATTCGTTTTAAAAAAAGCAATGGAGCTCGGACTCAGGGCTATAGTCGTTATAAATAAAATAGACAAACCTTACGCAAACGTTGATGAGGCGGTTAATAAAACATTTGACCTTTTCGTAAAACTGAATGCAACGCACCACCAGCTGGACTTTCCTATAATCTACGCCTCGGGACTCCGCGGGTTAGCCACTGATACACCGGAAGAACTCCAGGCTAAACTTGCAGATGCCAACACTCCGCCGGATATCGCACCTTTGTTCGAAAGTATCATTAATAACATACCCGCGCCGGAAGTGGATTTTGATGATTCTTTTACCCTGCAGATACTGGCGCTGGCTTACAATAATTACAAAGGCCGTATAGGCGTCGGAAAAGTTAAATTCGGTAAAGTTAAAGTCGGACAGCAAATGATGCTCGTTAAAGCTGACGGTAAAAAAACCACAGCGCAGGTGACAAGTTTACAGATGTACGACGGGCTAAAACAAGTTGATATTCAAGAAGCCGAAGCAGGGGATATCGTTGCCCTGGGCGGCTTTGAAGAGATCCATATAGGAGATATTGTCACGGATCCGGAAAAACCAAAAACACTTCCGCCTGTAATGATAGAACCCCCAACCATTAAAATGACCTTTGGCGTTAATTCCGCTCCGGGCTCGGGCAAAGAAGGTAAATTTTGCACTTCAAGAAATATCAGGGATCGGCTGGAGAAAGAACTCGAAACCAACGTGGCGTTAAAAGTAGACGGACTGGATCTGGGCGGCGACACATTCCTGGTTTCCGGAAGGGGCGAACTCCACCTTTGCGTTCTTATTGAAACCATGAGACGGGAAGGGTTTTGCCTGCAAGTCGGGCAACCCCAGGTTATATATATAGAAGAAAACGGTATAACAATGGAACCTTATGAAACCGTATATATAGATGTACCGCACGAACATCAGGGAATAGTAATACAGGAGCTCGGAAAACGCGGCGGTGAGATGCAGCACATGGACTCAACCTTAAGCTCGGACGTCCATGCCGAATATTTAATACCTACCCGAGGACTTCTCGGACTTAAAAACCTGCTCATGACCAGAACCAGAGGGACTGTCGTAATAAACAATCTTTTTGATTCCTACAAGCCGGTACACGATATCGACCTTAGAGACAACGAACATGGTTCATTAATTGCTTTCGAACCGGGAGTATCCAATCCTTACGGTCTGGATAACGCGCAGGACAGAGGTGTTTTATTTATTGATCCCGGAGTGGAAGTGTACGAAGGTATGGTAGTCGGTAAACACAGTCTGGAAACAGATCTGGAAGTAAATGTTTGCAAGATAAAACATAAAAGTAATCAAAGAGCCGTGGGAAGTACTGACGCTGTCGTCCTTCCTCCGCCCGTCGATGTAACTCTGGATTTCGCGGTTGAATACGTAGGTCCGGATGAACTAGTAGATATAACCCCGAAAAGCATCCGTATCAGAAAACAGGTACTTTCCTCGATGGAAAGAAAAAGAACAGCAAGGAAAGAAGCCAATAAATAAAAAGAAACGGTGACAGTCTAAAGACAGTCACCGTTTCTTTTTTAAATTCGAAATTCTAAACTCGTCCGCTTAAAGCGAGATCTCGCCGTAGGCGGAAAATTCGAAAAATAATTACCAAATCAAAACAATAAAACAACAAAAGACTTCTTTATTGTTCTTATTTTTTCGAATTTATGGTTTTTTCAAGTTTCTAGTTTCAGATTTCAAGCTTTTTTACCAAGCATCTCTTCGAAAGACCCGCCCAACATAATTGGCGGGCAAGCATCCAGTCCGCTACGCGGACTTATTCCACTTGGATATTTCTTTTAAACTGTTTATGCATTCTCTACTCCGTTAGTACTTAAATTTTCGTATTTTACCATAAAACAACTGCAAAAGCAGTTGGAATTCATTAAGACACTGCCCTCCACAAATCGCTGGCGGGTCTCGAGATCCCGGATAAAAACACTCCGGGATGACATAAAAAAAAGACCCCGCGTTGGGTTTACCCAAGCGGGGTCATATTTGGTTTCCGGGCCGTAAGCCGAATTCTGTTCTTATAGCCATTTCTCTAAGGATATTGGTTACCCAATATCTCTTGCGGCCTACCCGGGGAAACAAGCGGCACCACTTTGTTGACTTCCCCCTATTTGGCCTTGCTCCGGATGGGGTTTGCCATGCGCTCGTCAATTACTTGACGGCCGGTGGGCTCTTACCCCGCCTTTTCACCCTTCCCGCACCTTGCGGTACGGAGGTATATTCTCTGTGGCACTTTCCGTCCCTATACCATTACGGTACAGAGCCCGCGAGTTACGCGGCATCTTGGCCTTCTGGAGTTCGGACTTTCCTCTTCTGCAAAAGCAAAAGCGGCTATTCGCGCCGGAACCAACGACATTATATCAAAATATATAATGATTAACCACTGAATAAAAGTACGAGCTACGAAGTACAAAGTACGAAGTGAAAGAAAGAGCAGCAAATAGAGCGAGGAAAACTCCGCAAAACTCTTAAAAAGTAACAAGCCTGACTTAAACGTCCTTACTTTACAAAAGTTATTATTATACCTGTTATTCCGAGTGCTATTCCTATATAACCGATAATATTTATTTTCTCCTTGAGATAAAAAACAGATAGAAGAACACCCAGTATATTATATCCGCTGAAATATACCGGGAACACTATATTGCCGGTTATCGTTTCCAGTGATTTTAACGTGAAAAATATTCCTGCAAAATTGCCCAGCGCTGAAAACAAGCCATATTTTGTGGCTTTAAGATCCAGTTTTCTTCTTTTTAAAACATAAAACAAAAGAAAGACGGCTCCTGCAGAATAGCTGACAAAAAGATACGTTGAATAATTTTTTCCGGGAAGTTTTGCCGCTTCTGCCTGTGTGATAAGAGCCAGTCCGTCGGTTAAAAAAGAAAGGAAGATAAAGACGAACCACTTTAGCCAGGATTTATTGCTTCCTTCTTCCTTCGTATTACTCGAATAGGCGAGAAGAAAAAGTGCTGTAAGAATTACGAGTATTCCAAGCAGTGAAACCGGCTCTTTCCATGCGACAATCGAATACAAAACCTGCACGATAAAAGAGGCGGAAGCTATGGCAACGGATAAACCATAATGGCCCGCATTAATGGCTTTAATAAAACAGATAAAGGAAATAGCCAGACCAATACCTCCGCCGATACCGAGGAGTACAACTTCACGTGATAAAGCAGAGGATTTGTCGAGGAAAAAGAAAACAGCTGAAACAATAGCGGCAATGAAAAAAAGGGAGAAGGACAGGTCAAAAGTATCGTGTTTTTTCTGAACTCCCAGTTTCATAAAAAAAGAGCTTACGCCGAAACCCAGGACCGTCAAAAACAAAAACACATAACCCAAGATAACTCCTTTAATGATATTTCGGGGAAATATTTATTCCGGCAACAAGCATGCCGTACCATTGCGATACGGCTGTTGAGAAATACTCGTCCTGTTTTACTTCCTACCCGCAGAGAATCCTTCCGCAGGTTTCGCAGAAGATTACTTTTTCATTTTTCTTGATGTCTATGGCTTCCTGCGGCCGGAGGTTCATAAAACACCCCTGACAGTTACTGCCCTCTATCCTGGCAATCCCGAGCCCGCCGACGTTTGCCCTTACTTCTTCATACTTTGCAAGCAAAGCAGCGTTTCCCAGCTTAGCAGCTTCTTCATTTCTTTGTTTTCTTACTATCTCAATATCTGCGTCCAGCTTTTTACCGTCTTCCACGCACTTTGCCTCAAGCTGTTTTAATTTATCTTCTTCAACTTTGACAACCGCGCTGCTTTCGGATAATTTCTTTTTAAAGTTGTCATCTTCCATCATTGCCGCCAGAATACTCTCTTCCAGTTTTTCTGCTTCTGTTTTCCTGGTCTCAATCTCATGTTTGATAGCAGCAAAAGAATTATTATCTTTCACCGCATACTGCTGTTCCTGAAGCTTCTTTATATCCGCGTTCTTTGCCGCGAATTCAAGTTCCTGCAGCTTTCTTGCTTTTAAAAGGTCATCGCTGGCTTTCTTTACTTCTGCTGCCGCCGCCCGGGCTGCCGCCAGAGCCGCCTGCTGACCCTCAAGCTGTTTTGGTATATCAGCTTTACCGGCATCTATCTCGTCCATCCGGGTATCCATTTCTTGAACCTTAAGTAATATTTCCAGATCGTCTTTAAGCATTAAACCCCCGTCTAATCAGGTTTTCTTTTTATTCCAGTCTTCAAGGAACTTTTTTATGCCTGCATCGGTATAAGGATGTTTTATCATTGTTTCAAGAACCGATTTCGGAACACTTACTATATCAACACCGGCCAGGGCCAGTTCGATAACATGCATCGGAACCCTTATACTTGCCGCGAGTATTTTTGTTTTGATCTCATAATTTGAGTAGATCTGAGCTATTTGCGCGACCATCTCGGTGCCGTAAGCCCCGCCGTCATCCACTCTTCCCACAAAAGGTATTACAAAATCCGCGCCGGCTTTTGCCGCAATTAACGCTTGAGAAGGCGAAAACACAAGCGTTATACTGGTCATAATCTTCTTCTTTTTAAGTACACCTACTGCTTTTAATCCTTCTTTTATCATCGGAAGCTTAATTACTATATTTTTACCTATTTTTGCGTACTCTTCCGCTTCTTTTATTATACCGTCAAAATCCGTAGCAATCGGCTCTACGTTTATGGGTCCGGAAACAATCTTGGCTATCGCGCTTATTGCCATTGTAATATCCTTCCCTTCTTTTGCCAGTATGGAAGGATTGGTAGTGACCCCGTCACAAAGCCCGAGTTCGACATATTCTTTTATTTCGTTAACATTTGCTGTATCAAGGTAAATTTTCATAAAAACCTCCGCTAAAAAATATTTACGATTGACGATTTACGATTGACAATTTAAGGTGATATGTCGTATTGGCAATTCGCAAACCTTTTAACGCTAACTTCTTTTAAGATATTCATTGTACCAGAAAAATCAAACAATTTAAAGGACTCATTAAAGCTTGAAAACTAATGCTTACTATATATACAATGACTTTGCCTTCCTAAACGAAAAAGCCGCGGGGGTTTTCCGCGGCTCAGATTACTTTTTGTCTTTTTTCTCTTTGACGTCCGTATCTTTGGTGTCTTCTTTCATCCCGCTTTTGAACTCTTTTATAGTTTTTCCCAGGGACCTTCCGACTTCAGGAAGTTTTCCCGCTCCAAAGATAAGGAGCGCAATAACAAGTATAAGTATTAACTCCGGCACACCTATGTTCATAAAACCTCCTTAAAAAAAACAATTACTAAGTACTATTGACTAATGACTATTTTAGGAGTTATATTTATTAAATATTGCGGAGGTTCTATTCCGCCTTCAATAAATAGTCACTAGTCATTAGTCATTTGTCATTGCTTTTCGTATTTATCTTTTACAAGGTTTTTACAAACCCGCTGATTCTTTTCACGGCTTCTTTAATATTTTCATCGGAGTTGGCAAAGCAGAATCTCACAAAGCCTTCGCCGCTTTCTCCGAAAGAGGATCCGTTTACCGCGGAAACTCCCGCTTCTTTTATCATTTTTAAAACAAAATCTTCAGATTTCATATTTAATTTTGAGATATTCGCAAACGCATAAAAAGCGCCTTCGGGTTGTATGCAGGAGATCTTGCCGGTGGCATTTAAGCCGTCCGTTATGATCTTTGCTCTTCCCCTGAAAGCTTCCACCATCTTTGTAACACAATCCTGCGGGCCGGTAAGCGCGGCTACCGCGGCTTTTTGCGCAACGGAGTTAGCATGCGTAATAGTATAGAGCGAAACTTTGCGGAGTCCCGCGGAAATTTCCTTCGGCGCCACAGCAAACCCTATTCTCCATCCCGTCATCGCATAAGTCTTGGATAAGGTAAATTGTGATACGGTCAGATCCCTCATACCGGGAAGCGACCCGATGGAAAGATGCTTTCTCTTCCCAAGAATAAGTTTCTCATAAGATTCATCGGAAAGAACAAAGATCCCTTTTTCAGCGGCAATTTTTGCTATCGCTTTAAGATTTTCTTCGGTCATTACTCCGCCGGTGGGATTATTCGGGCTGTTTATAACAATAACTTTGGTCTTTGAAGTAATCTTTGCTTTAACGTCTTCCGGCATCATATTGAAACCGTCTTTTTCTTTAAGGGTGACAAGTACCGGTTTGGCCTCTAAAATACCGAGAACGCCGAGATACACCGGCCATACAGGATCGGAAACAATCACTTCGTCCCCCGGATTGACAAGGGTTTGCAAAGCGGAAAATATCGCGCCGATACCGCCCTGGGTTACGGTGATTTCTGTTTCAGGATCATAATCCAAACCGTTTTCGGCTTTAAATTTCGCCGCCGCCGCTTTTCTAAGCTCCATAATTCCGGGACCCGGTGTATAATGGGAAAATCCGTCTCTTATTGCCTTTATCGCAGCTTCCTTAATGTGTTCAGGAACATCAAAATCCGGTTCCCCTAGGTCCATCCTCACAACACCTTTCATCTGCATAACCATATCCGATATCTTCCTGATACCCGACATAGGCGCATTCATTACGTTCATATTTAGCTTGCCCTTATAATCCATCTTCTTTCTCCTTACCTTAGATCTCTTCCCCCTGCTTTTCATAGGGGGAAGGTACGGTTGGGGGTAATCCAAAAACCCGTCCATAAGCAAAGCTTTTCTCGATATGAAGTATATTTAAATGCCAACTTTCGTTGACATAGCGAGATAAAACTCTTTTTTAAACGTTATATTATTTAATCAACAACTCCATAATCTAACTTTACAAACCTTAAAAACTTTACAAACCTTATTAACTGTTTCTTCTTAGAAACTTCTCTCTATCGCAAACTTTGCCATTTTAAGCAGGGCATTTTTAAACTCATTTTCCGGAAGCTTTTCCAGAGAAACTTCAGCTTTTTTTACATATATTCCTGCTTTTTTATAGGCTTTTTCCAGAGAATCATGCTTTTTAAGCAGTCCGGAGATGCAAACAATATCCGCTTTTTCCTTTCTGCCTTCTCTAATTTTCGCTATTATGCTTTTTATTTTTAACCGTTCTGCTTTTGTTGCGCTCTTTAAAAGATATATTACGGGCAAAGTGAGTTTACCTTCCAGAAGATCCGAAGCTACAGGTTTTCCCATCACTTCCTCCCTGGCGGTATAATCCAAAATATCATCCATGATCTGAAACGCCACCCCGAGATTAATACCGTACAGACGGAGGGCCCGGGTCTGTTTTTTATTTGCCCCGGCAAGGATTGCCCCTGTTTCACAAGCCGCCATAAAAAGCACCGCGGTCTTTCCGGTTATAACTTTCAAATATTCTTTTTCGGTGATAGAAGTATTAAACAAGCCGGTCACCTCTTCTATCTCTCCCTCAACCAGCTTTTTAGCCGCTTCTCCGTAAACTTTCAAAGATTTTTCCACTATTTTTGAATTTTCCAGCCCGTAAAGAAGAGAGATGGAAAACGCAGTCAGAAGATCCCCTGCCAGAACCGCTTTTTTATTGCCGTACAGGGAGTTAACCGTCTCTTTCCCCCTGCGAAGCGGCGCGCTTTCTATTACATCATCATGAAGAAGAGAGGCATTATGCAGCATTTCGATGACTGCCGCGAAATCAAGCGCCTGTTTAAAATGACTTTTTTCAACTTTTGAGTTAACGACCCTGTAGGCCAGCATGAGCAGCGAAGGGCGGAGTTTTTTACCCCCGCTGAATAATTTATCTTTAATTCCGGGGACAAATTTTTCAACCCGGTCCGCAATGGAAAGTAACTTCCCATTTATCCGCTCCAGGTCTTTTTTAATAATTACCGAACTCGAATTCATATTTGAATACCTTTCTCTTTCTTCAACCTACGGCGTCGCTCATGGAGAACATCGGCATGAACATGGCAACCACAATACCGCCGATCACTATTCCGAGGAACGCCATAATGAGAGGCTCCAGCATGGAAGTCAGGCCTCCTACCGCAGTGTCAACTTCGTCATCATAAAAATCCGCGCATCTGATTAACATATCGTCTATTGTTCCGGTCTCTTCTCCGACGGAAACCATCTGTATGATCATCGGAGGGAAAATACCCGCTTCTTTTAAAGGTCCGGTAATATTTTCACCTTCTCTTATGGCCGCTCTGGCTTTAAAAATAGCTTCTTCAACCACCAGATTACCCGAGGTTTTTGCGGTTATTTCCAGCGCTTCAAGTATGGCAACGCCGGATTTAATAAGCGTACCGAGAGTTCTGGCAAATTTCGCAACTGCAACTTTTTTCACCAGTATACCGAACATGGGAGCTTTTAACTGAATACTATGCCACATTAAAAGACCGGCTCTTGTTTTTAAATATCTTTTTATAGCGTAAACACCGCCGCCAATAATAGCGGCTTCAATAAATATCTGCGGAGGCCTGAAAAATGCCTGGAGAAATTCAGAGATGGCGATAACCGCCAATGTCGGCGCAGGTAATTCCTTGCCAAAACTGTCAAACGTGGATTTAAACGTCGGAATAACAGCAACCATAAGGAAGACGGTAACACCGATAGCCACGGAAAGAACCATCACGGGATAGGTCATAGCCGATTTGACCTTTCTTTTTAAGCCGTCTTCTTTTTCAAGATAAGTAGAAAGACGCTGGAGTATGCCGTCCAAAATACCTCCGGTTTCTCCCGCTTTCACCATGTTGACAAATAAGCTGGAAAAGATATCAGGATGTTTTCCCAGAGCATCAGAAAGCGTTTGTCCCTGACTGATATCATCTCTGATTTTCCCTACGCATTCTTTTAATTTTCTGCTTTCCACCTGATCATAAATAATATTTAAAGACTGCAGAACCGGCACGCCGGCGGAGATCATAGTAGCAAACTGTCTTGCAAAAACGCTAAGGTCTTTTACGGTTACCTTACCGCCCCTTCCTGCAAGTTTTTTCTTTTTTTCTGCAACAGCGGAAATTAAAGAAAGCTTTTGAGCTTTTAATTTCGCCGCAAGCACTTTTTCATTATCGGCTTCCATGGTACCCGCAACCTGGGCACCGGTTGCGGTTTTTGCTTTATAGCTAAATACTCCCATCGTTTCTCCTAAATACCTTTGGCCATTCTCTCAAGATCTTTTGTATCTGTAGAGGCAAGCATTATCTCATTATAGGTAACCATCTGCTTTTGATAAAGGTTAAATAACGCTTGATTTAAAGTCTGCATCCCTGATTCACCGGAAGTCTGCATGGTAGAGTAGATCTGATGTACTTTATCCTCACGGATCAAATTACGTATTGCCGAGTTAGGCATCATGACTTCAATGGCGGCAACACGCCCGCCGGAATAAGCCTTGGGAAGCAGCGACTGGGAAAGCACGGCCTGGAGCACAAAAGAAAGCTGGGTCCTTACCTGCTGCTGCTGGTGCGGAGGAAAGACGTCAATAATACGGTTGATCGACTGCACAGCATCCGTGGTATGAAGCGTACCGAAAACCAAGTGTCCGGTTTCACTTATAGAAAGCGCCGCCTGGATGGTTTCCAGATCTCTCATTTCGCCGATAACTATTACATCCGGGTCCTGCCTGAGTATGTGCCGGAGCGCGGAAGTAAAATTCGGAGTATCAACCCCAATTTCTCTCTGATTCACAATGCAATTTTTATGATGATACACATATTCTATAGGATCTTCGACCGTGATAATATGGCCTTTTCTGTCCCCGTTAATATAATCAATTATGGAAGCAATCGTTGTTGATTTACCCGAACCGGTAGGACCGGTAACTAAAACAAGTCCTTTAGGAAGTTTTACCACGGTTTTCGTTACAACTTCAGGTAAGCCCAGCTCTTCAAACGTAGGGATTCTGGAGGGAATGTTACGAAGCACCGTAGCAACCGCGCCTCTCTGTCTGAAAACATTCATTCTGACCCTGCCGAGTCCCTTTACGCCAAACGCCAGGTCAAGTTCATTTTCCTTCTCAAATTTTTCTTTCTGATCATCCGTGAGTACGCCGTAAATAAGATCCTGACATGTCTCCGGTGTAAGTTTATCCAATTCGGTAGGTATAATATCCCCGTCAATTCGGAGTACCGGCGGCGAACCCGCGGTAATATGCAAGTCAGATGCATTTTTATCAAATAATAGTCTGAGCAGATCATTTATCGTAGCTGATGCCATTGTGCCTCCCTGATCAATCTGATGACGTGGTTCTTAACAACTCTTCTATACTGGTACCGCCGGCTCTTACTTTTCTTATGCCTGCTTCTCTTAAGGTGATCATGCCTGTTTCTATAGCAATTTTCTTTATGTCCGTACCGGAAGCGCGTTTTAAAATCATTTTTCTTATTTCATCATTCATGACCATAACTTCGTAAATAGCCGCCCGGCCCTTATATCCGGTATTGGCACAATTTGGGCAGCCAAGCCCGCGGTAAAAGACAACCTTTTCGCCTTCCGCAGCTTTAATGTTAAGATCTTCGAGAACCTCGGGAGAAACTTCATACGCTTCTTTACATTTCGGACAAATTTTCCTGACAAGACGCTGGGCTATAACCATGATAAGTGAAGAGGTTATAAGGAACGGCTCAACGCCCATATTATTTAGACGGGTTGTGGCCTGCGGCGCGTCATTGGTATGTAAAGTTGATAGCACCAGGTGGCCGGTAAGCGCGGCGTTAATGGCGATAAGCGCGGTTTCAGAGTCTCTGATTTCACCGACCAGAATAATATCCGGGTCCTGACGGAGGAAGGATTTAAGACCGCTTGCAAAGTTAAGCCCGGCCTTATTATTAACCATGACCTGATTAACACCCTGCGTCACGAACTCGATAGGATCTTCTATAGTTACGATATTTACATCGGGATAATTTAGGAGCGCGAGCGTGGAGAAAAGCGTCACGGATTTTCCTGAACCGGTAGGGCCTGTCACCAGGATCATGCCGTAAGGCGCGTCAACATTCTTTTTATAAAGCTGTAAAATATCAGGCTCAAATCCGAGCTGGGCCAGATCTAATTGCAGGTTGGTAGTATCAAGAACACGGATAACGACCTTTTCGCCAAAACCCGTCGGAAGAACGGAAACACGCATATCCACTTCTTTACCGGATACTTTAATTTTACAACGTCCGTCCTGGGGTTTTCTTCTTTCCGCAATGTCGAGTTCGGAAATAATTTTTATACGGGAAACCAGCGCCGCGTAAATTTTTCGGGGCGGAGCCGGTCTTTCGTGAAGAACACCGTCAATACGGTAACGCATTCTGGTGATCTTCTCGTAGATCTCAAGGTGAATATCAGAGGCCTTTTCTTCAATAGCCCGGCTTAACATGGCATTTACGAGTTTTACGATAGGCGCGTCTTCGGAAGCAGCAGCCAGCTTGGCAGCATCTATCTCATCTTCGGCAGCGACAACCTCGACTTCATCCACATTTGCCAGGTCCTTCATGGCTTCTTCCATTTCAGCGGAGGTATTGCTGAACATCTTTTGGACCATTGCTTTAATTTCATTTTCACTGGCAAGCACCGGGGTAACTTCAAAACCGGTCATTAAACGGATGTCATCTATTGCAGAAACATTCAAAGGATCAGACATAGCTACCGTAAGAGTATTTCCTTTTTTGGCAATGGCTACGAGGACTTGTCTCTGGCAGACGTTTTCGGGAATAAGTTTAACAACTGCGGCATCAATATCACCCTGCTCGCTTAAACTCACGGTAGGTATACCCATCTGGGTGCCCATAAAGGCCATGAGCACATCATCGGTGATATAACCCAGTTTTACAATTGCCTGTTCTAAACGAATATCCTGGGCTTTGGACTCTTTGAGAGCTTCTTGAAGCTGGGCGTCCGTTATGATTTCCTCATCAACAAGCATCTGAGCAAGTTTCTTTTTCATTGAAACCGTCATAAGTCAACCCCCCTTTACCCGAGCAATTTCTTTATTTCATCAACGAATTCGCCGATATCTTTAAACTGTCTGTACACCGAGGCAAAACGGACATAAGCAACATGATCGAGTTTTTTTAACTGCACCATTACAAGGTCGCCAAGCGCCACACCGCTTATTTCTTTATCCATACGGTTATGAACTTCTTTTTCTATTTCCTGAACTACATTTTCCATCGCCGCCATAGAAACAGGCCGTTTTTCACACGCCTTTTTAATACCATTAAGTATCTTGAACCTGTCAAACGTCTCACGTCTGCCGTCTTTTTTGACCACCACAGGCATAATTTGCTCGACTTGTTCATAAGTAGTAAAGCGTTTTGAGCATTTGAGACATTCGCGCCGGCGTCTTACCGACTTGCCGTCTTTACTCTCACGAGAGTCCAAAACCTTGTCATTTCTGAAATTACAAAAAGGGCATTTCATATTAGTATTATATAGTACTTTGATTGAAAAAACAATATGAATTCTGTGAACCCGAAATAGAAAAAGAGCTTATAATTGATGATTTTCGGGTTCGATTCCACTGATTACAGTTCTTGAAGATTACACTGATACAAGATAAGAGCGGATTTTTGAGAATATGACACGGATGGATAGGAAGATAACACAGTTTAGAGCATTTTAGTTAAATATTAACTATTTTATGTTTTTGCTTTCTGATTTGTTTGATTTCTTATATAAGGGTAATAGATTTTGCTCCCAGAACAGTTTATACTCTTTAGATTGTGAACTCAAAGACTCATTTATTTTGCCTATACTTTCAGTATTTAGTAATTCCTTATATGACGTTATAAGTATTTCTGGAAAGCTAAGTGAAGAATCCATAAATGTTTCACCGCTCCATTTATATATAATAGGCCAAGAATAATTTTTACTATTACATAATATTTCATTGACGCCATCTTTATCAAGATCTATTAATTCACATTTATAACTTTCAGCGGTACAAAAAGTTATCTCGGGTTTTCCGTTTTTCAGCCCAATCAGATACATTAATTCACTGTTCAAACCATTTGTTCCTGTAGAAAGTATCAATGCAACGTTTTTTCTTGTATCTTTGATTTTAAGAACGTCTATAAAACCGCTATAAATGAAAGTACCAAAATTAAGATAATAGACTCTCCCTTTCTGTTCTGTTAAAACAATATTATCATTACGAGCTCCAAACATATAGAATATTTCGTTTTTTCTATCACCATCCAAATCTACTTCTTTTTTTTCATAATCATAATTTATTTTCATATCGCTATTAGCGCTTACATATTTATTCAACTGTTCAAGAGAAGTCTTTTGGTCATTATTAAGAAATGACAGGATGGACGAAGTCTTTACCCCTGGCTTTCTTAATATTCTTAATATTCCCTGCGGCTCCACACCATGATATCCGGCATATTTCTTTTTATGCAAAGTATCATCAATAGAGCCAAATAAAGTACTGTTGATTTCTCTCCTTATTTTTACTGTCATCGAACTGGTATCAGACCATATAAAAATAACAATTAAGCCAATAACTATGAAACCATAAACAACGCGAAGCAATGTACTCGCCGTCTTTGATATTTTAATCAGCTTTTCCATTCTCATCTCACTTGTATTTCTATAATCTACTTTATTCTTTCCAGAATATAAGTTTCGTCATTAAATGCTTCTTTTTTATCTTCCAATGAAATAATTGCTTTTTGGAGGTTTTCGGTTGAATCTGAGAAAAAATATCCGCCTTCTCTTTTGAAATAATGAAGATCCAACTCTTTGTTACTTAGTTTTTTTTCAAGCCAGTTAAGATTATAATTAACAAAGATTAACTTATCATTTTCCACGGTGTATCTTATATAATTATGACATCCTAAAAGCATACTTTTAAACGTACTGTTCTGGTTTTCAACATTTTTACTATCAGCAAACATATCTAAATATTTGTACTTTCCTATCTTTACAAGGGTTACATTAAAGGGACTCGCCGTTCTTCCATTATTTTCGATATATTCAGAGCTGTATGTTCTTTTGTACTCATCCTTCATAAACGACCACTTTTCATTACTTTCTTTCCGTCCCCAATTTCCTACGATGGCATCATCGGTGACAATATCCTTTTCCGTATATATCGGCTCGATGGTATAGTAGCAACCGGAAAGAACTATGGCGCAAAATACTGCGAACAGGATTTTTTTAAGCATGTTAATTTCTTCTTGTTATGCTAAAGCGTCACAACTATTTCGTGTGTTCCTTTTGTTTTTAAAAGTGCGTCGGGGGCTGCAAAAAGTTTTCTGCGACTGAAAGGGTCAATGGTTGTTGAACTGACTTGTTTTCCGTCGACGGTCATGGTTTTGACATTGCACTCTGACTTATTGGGATTCCGGATTGTCAGATGGACACGGCCGTCAAGCCATTTGAACTCTGACTCCAGTTTTTTAAAAGTTTTAGGAATACACGGATCTATTACCAGGCCATTCAGCCGGGGTTTTATTCCGAACATCCAGTCGTACACCATGCGAAGGCCGTAGGCGATACTGCCGGTTAAGAAAACCATGCCACCGCGGTAAGGAAAACCCGGGAGCTGCTGCCAGCAATTAACAACACCGTAAGGCGGGGTCATCGTGGGTTCGACCGGGTGTTTATCCTGTTGATAGGG
>MFGS01000167.1:0-8787 GCA_001778355.1 Candidatus Firestonebacteria bacterium RIFOXYA2_FULL_40_8 | reverse complement strand
CCGGCTTTGGATTTTAGAACTTTTAACTCTTTAAGCAAGCTATCCACGAGATCGGGTATTGCAACACCTGAAATAAGGGAAAACCAATTTGACGGTCCGTAAACACGGCGTTCCCCGTCAGGATCTTTATTGGAAAACAGCCAGACTCCTTCATCATTGAAGACACTATTAAAATATCCTTCAGAATTTAAAGCATGCTTGCGAATGTTTTTCTTAAACTCTTCCCGCTTCTTTGCGTAAACAATTATAAGTTTTTCTATTTCAGAAGAATATAGTAAACCGTTATTTTTCTTTGTGTTTTTTAAATGTTTCAGTATTTCAGAAAGCTGTACAAGGGCAATGATTGACTGATTCGTCACTGTCACACTCTCGCCGCGGCCTTTTACTCCCGCGCGGTTGCCGCAATCCAGCCAGTCCCCTTCCCCTATTTTACAGAGGCCGTGCTCGCCGATATTTTTCTTCTGCAGGTAAAAATCCATTGCTTTAAGTGTGTGCTCAAATACCGTAGCTTTTGCATCTGAATCCAGCCAAGGGAGTTTTTTATTTAGGATATTAAAGTCCCGGGTAAAACAGAGATACTCATAAAGTAATTCTATAAGACAGTTGCCTGCGTCCACATGTCCGCGCAAGTCATGTTTTCCTGTGCGGCCAAGGGCAGAGATTCCGCGGGGAATCCAACCGTCAGTGCGCTGGCATGAGAATAAAGTAAGCATTGTATCCGCTGACCACCCGGGATTTAATGGAACCATAGCCGTGAAATCACTACTTGAATCCCTGGAACCCCGCATACCGGACGGCCACCCGCGGTCAAGCGAGCACGTCCAATCAAGCTGTAACGGCAGCCATTCATTGACGTAACGGTCAAACGCTTTATCGGTAGTTGTAATACTCCGGGATGCGAATAACTTCCCGTAGGAATCACGGATATTTTTTAATTCTTTCTGACAGGCCGGATCTTTTAGCCACTCCGCAGGTTTTCGAGCTTCCGCTGCGGAAGGGAGTAAACCCTGCTCGTTTGGGGATAACATAGAAAACACCTGTGTAAATCCGCTTGTTTCACCCGGTTTTAATTTGTACTCGTACTGCAGTGCATTAACATGGGGGTAACCCGTATGGGTATTCTCTTCTGTATAAGTTCCCCAGGGACGCGCAATGGAAACAGGAAGTCTGAGTTTTCCGGATCTGACACTTTCCGGATTATCAAATGTACCCTGACCTACAAATTTTTCGTAACTAAGTTCGGCGCCGGTAAGGTTTTCTTTATCAGACCAGAACACACCGGTCCTTCTCTTGCTGATATCACACTGCGGGCTTAAAAGCTGAAGAGAAAACCCGGGTTGTTTTTCCATGCAAAATGCGGTCTTTAAATACCACTCCGGTTTATCCCAAGCCGCCATCATGACGGAAGTAAAAAACGGCCGGACGACAGGTAGAGCGGTTAGCTCCAGAGGCTTTTTCCCGAGATTTGTAATTGAAACTTTCATAACAATAGCCGCTTTGTCCTGCGGAATAAAGAACTTTGTAACACAGCGGACACCTTCGTTTTCGATGAGGTACGTTGCTTCTTCAGGAGTGTAGGTTGCTTTGTACTTATCCGGCTTCGCAGAAGGATTAGATTCCCCCTGCAAAGGACGGTAAAAATTAGTAAAACTTCCCTTCTTAAAAGACGGAGAAGAAAACCACACCAGCCAGCTGGAATACCGCTGGAACGGATCACGTTTAAAGAGAACAATATCGCTCGGCGGTTCGACCTGAGCATAAACCGGCCCGTGCTGATCAACTTTTAATAACAGTTTCCTGTTCTGAAAAATATACTCCCAGGACATAGGAAGATTGAGCGTATCAAGCGAAAAAGCCCCTTTTCCCTTTTCAAACCGCCCGTACCCTTTCAGATCCAGCTGTTCCAAACTCATAAACAATTTCTCCTGTCTACGATTTCACTGATTAACCTTTGTTCAACTTGCTTCTCTTTCTTCTTTTTCTGCTTTTGCTTCACTTGCTTTCCCTGCTTCCTTTGCTTCCCTTACTGGCCATCCAGAAGCATTCTTCTTTGTTCGGACAATCCACACATCCGTATTTTCTTGAAATCCACGGCAGAATCACGCAGGAATCAACAATGAAAAGGACGGTCAAAATAAGCATTGAAACGGAAAATATATTTATCAAGGAATATACGCTTGCCACAACCGGAAGGATCCATAACGGCACAATAGCAAGAACATTCCGTTTAAATACTTTATTGAATTTACTGTCATCTTTTTTCTTCATTACTTTAGCGCTTAAAACCCCGTATCCGCAGGGGCAGGCCTTTGACCCGTAATAATGACAGAACGGACAGATAAGATAGATAAACCATAAAACCCCTGCCGCTCCGTAAGCCACAAAAAGCAAAGCAAGCAAGATATTATGCGCAAGATAAATAATCACCGCGCCAAGTAATATCATTACGATATACGGAATATTATCAAGCCAAACATGCAGAGCTGAGTACTTAATACTGCAATCTTCAAACTCTTTACAACTGGTTACATTTTCTTTCATATATACTCCCCTTAAAAGACGTTACACGTTGCAAGGTTGCACGTTACTAACGTTCTAAATTAATGTGGTATTATATTTCGAAAGCAAAGACACTGGATCCTGTGTCTCAGCACGGGATGACAGAATAAATTGCTTCCCCTACGTCCCTTCCTTCACTTACTTTTCTTGCTTTACTTGCTTTTCCTGCTCATATACGCGGCAAGCCGCGCTGCTTCTATAAAGCTTTTCGGATTCGCTATGTTTTTGCCTGCGATATCATAGGCGGTGCCGTGGTCCGGCGAAGTGCGGATTATGGGTAAACCCAGAGTGACATTGATTCCGCTTTCAAAGGCGATCATTTTCAAAGGTATTAACCCCTGGTCGTGATACATACAGATAACGGCGTCGTACATTCCCTTGTTTGCTTTGTAAAATAGAGTATCGGGAACAACCGGGCCTATCACGTCTACGTTCCCCAGTTTTTTTGCTTTTATTATTGCCGGGATTATTTCTTTCAGCTCCTCTTTACCGAACATTCCGCCTTCTCCGGCATGAGGATTAAGAGCCGAAACAGCGATCACCGGTTTTTTGATCTTCATATAATTTTTCAGCCAGAGAGCGGTCAGAAATATTTTATTGTAAACTTTTTCTTTGGTTATAAGCAAGGGAACATTTGCAAGCGCGGTATGAATAGTGACTAAAACCACTCTTAGATTTCCTCCCGTGAGCATCATCGCGTATTCTTTGGTGCCTGTGAGAGCGGCAAGCATCTCGGTATGGCCCGGAAACTTTATTCCCGCAGCATGAAAGGATTCTTTCGTAATGGGAGCCGTCACAATAGCTTCGACCTGTTTTTGCTTTGCCAGTAATACAGCAAGCTCAATATAATCATAAGAGACCTGCCCGCAAAGCGCGCTTACCTTTCCCTTTGTTATTTTTCTTTTCCCGATATTTCCCATATCCACATAAAAAACATCAGGAACCCGGATCTTATTTTTTTTCGCTTCTTTCCGGAGATATTCATAATCACAGATAACAATAGGATCCGCAAATTTAACGATCTCCCGTAGCGATTTTAGGACGATCTCCGGCCCGATACCGGCAGGATCACCCATCGTGAGAGCGATTTTTGGCTTGTTAGCAGTCTTCATATTAGGTTATAACTCCTTGTTGAATCATAGTAAATGACTAAGTACTAATGACTATTGACTATTTATTGTTGGCGTAAAAAAGCATTCCGCCTCATATTATTTTCATTTTCATTAATATTGCGGCAGCTTTCAGCCGCGTTCATCAAATAGTCATTAGTCAATAGTCACTAGTAATTATCTTTTCTTTATTTCTGACACTTGGCGCAATACACGCTTCCCCGTCCGCCTATTTTCAGTGTGGCGGTTTTATGACCCAGGGGGCAAACGCCTTTTTTCTTTCCATGAACGGCAAAATGTTCGGTATATTCCCCTGTTATATTGCCTTTTGTGGCTTTCTTAATTACCTTGACGGCATCTGTTAAAGTAGAAACAACCGCTTTATACAGTGCCTTTATTTCTTTGTCATCCAGGTCCCCGGCAAGGCGCTGGGGCCTTATTTTAGCATTATAACAAATCTCATCCGCATATGCACTTCCGATACCGGTAATATTTTCCTGGTCAATCATTATCTCTTTTAGCGTGGTTTTCGCTTTTTGGGATAAAAGTGTTTTAAAGAAAACCGTGGTAAAAGCTTTGGAAATCGGATCAATTACATGCTCACCTTCCGTATGCAGCCGGAGCTTCAGCCACTGGGTGTGGTCCTTGAACACCAGCACTTTTTTGTCGGATAAATGGAAGGCTGCCACCGAATAATCCGGAATCTTTTCGCCTTCATTAATATAATACAGTTCTCCGTGAAGCATAAGATGTAAAAGTAAAGTTTTACCGTCATCAAAGGTGAACAATAACTGCTTGCCGAACCTTTTAACGGCTTTGATTATTTTTCCCTCGGCAAAAGTTATGAACTCATGCGGCTTTAGAGGCAGTACAGGCTTGTCCTTGAAGACCTCCACCTTCTTTATCTTTTTCCCCGCCGTATATTTGGTGAGGTTCTCAGCGAACACTTCCAGATCAGGTAATTCCGGCATACTTACTCCTTGTGGGAAAAGTCAGCTTTAAAAATACTGCCTGCTTTTACCAGCTTTGCGCCTTTTTCGTCCCATTTTATAATTTCATGTTCATAAAATATCGCATTAAAGCCGGTTAAATTCTTTTCTTTCAGGCCTTTCACTATCTCCGCCGCGCCTGCCGGTTCCCAGTTAAGTCTTCTTTGCAGTATCATCTCCAACACTTTATCCCCGTCAATATCGGCGTAACGTTCCTCCACCCAGGCGCCTTCAAAGGAGAAGATCTTTACAAAATTCCCGTCCCTGCCCATTATATAAAAGTTACGCGTGCTCCATGAGTCGTCATTAGCAAACATCATAGCCATAAGAAGCGGCGTGCCGCTCTTAAATAATTTTATAGTTTTAAAACCATAGAGCGCCGCGTGCAGCATGCCTTCCAGTTTTATTTCCTGCGGTTTCTTACCGCCCTCCTGCTCCAGAAAATATTTTACCGTCTTGTCTTTATCTTTTCTGTAATATCCGGCATCGTAAGTTTTCCCCGCGTAAACAAACGTATCCGCGTTTCGCAGTAATTTTTTGTCTTTTTCTACCGTGATTTCTTTCGGTATAGCCAGTTTTTTTATATCAACGGCTTCCCGCATATTTACGACATACGGATTTTCCGCTCTGAGTTTTCCTATATTCTTTTCTAAAATATCACAATAAGCCGCTTCTATTTCGTTCTTTTTATTTCCGTGTTCCCAGACAGACAGAGCTTTTTCGGCTTCTTCATAAATCGACCTTTCGGAAGTTACGGTTTCTTTTACGGCAGTTTTAGCGGGAACCGTCTCTTCTTTATTGTCCAGATAGCTGATAAGTATGCCTGTGCAGCTAAGAATTACAAAAATTCCTATTATTAAATATTTTTTCATTTTATTAAACCCTCAACAAGTTTCCAGGTTTCATTTAAAAAATTAAGAAAATTAAACTGCTTCGAAACGAGAGCTATTATGCCCGCCAGAATAAGCAGATTAACAAGATAGATAAACATATAGGAAAACATAACTCCCGCTTCCTTAAGGTCCGTCTGTTTCTGTTTCAAGGAATATAAAGTAAGAGCCAGGTGAAAGCTGTAAGTCAGCCCTATCAAAAATACAATAAAATCAACGTATTTCGCGTCAACTATCACATAGATAAGAAGCGCTATTGCCGTGTAAAACGGGAAAAAATACGGCGCCAGAACTACAAAGAAATTTGATTTGTCCATGGTAACACTGCCGCCCTCGGATGATACATTAAGGGCTTTGACCTTCCCGCCAAAAAGCGCCGCCCAGAAAGCGTGAGTCAGCTCATGCGCCATCACATGCATGAACACCGGACGGTAAAGAATAAAATGAAGAAGAAGATATGCAATAAAGCCCGAAAGAAACACGACTTCCCCGTGCTGAATTTCCGTAAAATAGGAGAAGTTTTTTATAAAACCGAGAGTAAGCGCGATATTTACGGGAATCAACAGCAGTGCGATTATAAATTTAACTATTCGCATTCGCCGTCGTCCTCATCTTCTGCGGCTGCCGCTTTATCTTTCTCAAACGGTTTAACCACAACGCAAAACTCTCCCAGTATTTTCTTTGACGTAAAATAGTTTATAACTTCCGAAGCGGTACCCCGCACGGTCTCTTCAAATTTCTTAGTAAGCTCGCGGTTAACCACTACTAAAACCTCGCCCATTACCGTTCTCACGTCCTCGAGTGCTTTAAATATCCTGTGGGGGGATTCATAAAATACTATCACTTTATCTTCATTTTTGCAGGCTTCCAATTCTTTTCTTCTCTTCGACGGTTTTTTCTTAAGAAATCCTAGAAAAATATATCTGTCGGCCTGAAGTCCTGATACAGAAAGCGCGGAAACTACCGCGGAAGGTCCGGGTACGGCTACAACTTTAATCCCGTTTTTTGAAGCTTCTTCAACAAGGGCTGAACCCGCGTCAGAGATACAGGGCGTGCCGGCATCGGAAACTACGGCTATATTTTTTCCGGCAAGAAGCTGGGTAACCAGATAATTCCCTTTTGACAGTTTATTATGTTCATAATAACTGGTAAGGGGCTTGTCAATATTATAATGTTTTAGAAGAATACCTGAGGTTCTGGTATCTTCCGCGGCTATAAGATCAACTTCTTTTAAGATCCTTACCGCGCGGAAAGTAATATCTTCCAGATTTCCGATTGGTGTGCCTACGATGTAAAGAGTACCGCCCACTATTTCACCTGCAGGAGTGACTCCACCCGGAGCTTGTTAATTTTGTATTTTTCTTCATCCGCTTTTAATTTCACGCATTTCTGATAGGCAGTCAGCGCCTTCTGCAGATACTCCGGTTCAGGATCCTTTGCCGCTTCGGAAGTAACTTCCTTTGCGGGTTTATTCTTTAAATATTTTTTCTTCATAAGGAAGCCTATATTTTCGTACGTAATACCGAGATTGTTCCACGCCGTATGATTATTCTCGTCTTCTTTTACCGCTTTTTCAAGCCATTCCAGAGCCAGATCCCATTTGCCGTCTTTTACATAGACAAAACCGATATTGTTATACGCCCAGGCACGGGGTATCTTCTCTGCTTCTCCGCAAAGAGACAACGCTTTCATGTACCATTTTATCGCTTCTTCACCCGTCTCAGCTTCATGTCCCTTGGCAAAAGCATCCCCTCTTTCGCCTGCCATTACAAATAAAGCGGATACGAACAGCAATGCCAGTATTTTTTTCATTTTAGCTCTCCCTGAGCAGGGGCATCGTCATCGTCTTTTGCCGCCAATTTCGCGACATTGGCAACTTTATCCGTTGTCTCTAATTTTATCAGCCTCACTCCGGAGGTGGAACGACCCGTAGTCCTGATTGCTTTTACTTTTGTACGTATCACCTGGCCTGAAGCTGTAATTACCATTACTTCGTCATCATCATTTACCTCGCGGATACCGACAACTTTTCCGGTCTTGGGATTGGCTTTAAGGTTGGTTAAACCTTTTCCTCCCCTGCCCTGCGCGCGGTACTGATTGAGTTTTGTGCGTTTACCAAATCCGTTTTCCGTAACCGTAAGGAGATCCGCTTTCTCGGTGACGACTTCCATGCCGACCACAATGTCAGCTTTGCCGAGTTTTATTCCTTTAACTCCGATACCGGCTCTGCCTATTTCCCTGACATCTTCCTCTTTGAAACGGATGGCAAAACCGTTTTGTGTCGCCAGGATAATATCCTGATTTTTGCTCGCAACCTTCACACCGATGAGTTCATCCCCGTCGCGGAGCCGAAGAGCAATAATTCCAGCAGACCTCGGATTTCCAAATTCGCTCATCATCGTTTTCTTTATCATACCCTGCTTGGTAGCCATATGAAGGAAGACATCTTTTTTGAATTCTTTGGTCGAAAGCGCGGCCGTAACCGTTTCCTGACCTTCAATTTTTATAAGATTAATTATCGCCTTGCCTTTGGAATACCTGCCGGCTTCCGGAATTTCGTAAACTTTCAGCCAGTAGCACTTGCCGCGGTTGGTGAAGAACATGAGGAAGTCCTTAGTAGTGGTTACGAACAAATCTTCGACAAAATCCTCCTCTTTAGTCTCCATACCTGTGATACCTTTGCCGCCGCGTTTCTGCGCCTTGTAACTGGTCACAGGAATTCTCTTTATATAGCCGGCGTGCGAAAGGGTGACGACTACATCTTCTTCCTTTATCAGGTCCTCGACATTAATATCTTCGAACTTGCCGATTATCTCGGATCTTCTCGGATTATCATATTTCTTTTTCACTTCAAGGAGCTCTTCTTTTATCAGATCCATAACTTTCTGCGGGTCTGCCAGAAGATCTTTCAGATGATTGATAGTTTTCGTAAGTTCTTTATACTCTTCCTCTACTTTATTGACCTCTATTTTAGCGATCCTCTGGAGCTGTAATTCCAGTATGGCCTGCGCCTGAAGGAGGGAAAGCCGGAAGTTTTTCATCAAAGCATTCCTGGCTGACTCTGTATCCTTACTGTCCCTGATAGTCCTTATTATCGCATTCAGTTCCTTAAGCGCGATCATTAAACCTTCAAGGATATGCTGCCTTTTTTCGGCTTTTTCAAGATCGAACTTCGTCCTTCTTACCACCACTATCTTTCTGTATTCTATGAACTGTGTCAAAACGCCTTTTAGATTAAGT
>MFGS01000166.1:907-5415 GCA_001778355.1 Candidatus Firestonebacteria bacterium RIFOXYA2_FULL_40_8 | reverse complement strand
GATTTTTGGTTTTCTTGTATTAATGTCTACAGCCATACCCGAAATGGTATTAATAAGGGATAAAGCGTCTGCGCCATTGTCTTCCGCGGCTTTTGCAATTATTTTTATATCAGAAACCTCCGGCGAAAGTTTGATTATAACGGTTTTCCTGGTGTTTTTCTTTACCAACTTGGTAATAAGACCTACGGCTTTAGGATCTTTCGCAAAAACAGAACCTTTGCTGTATTTAACATTAGGACATGATACATTTACTTCTATACCGGAAACCGCCTGTACGCCCTCCAACCGTTTTGCCAGCTCTCCATATTCAGAAATCTCATACCCCGAGATATTTACTATAAAAGGCACCTTGATTTTTTCAAAAAACGCTGTTTTTTCGGAAATAAACTTGTCTATTCCCGGATTTTGAAGACCTATAGCATTCAGCATCCCGCCCGGAGTTTCCGTAATGCGGGGTGTTTTATTTCCTAAACGGGGAAGCAAAGTAACCCCTTTAACTACGACAGCTCCAAGTTTATTCAAATCAACAAGCTCTTTCATTTCCTCACCGGTACCAAAAGTACCGGAAGCAGTCATTACAGGATTTTGAACAAGCAGCCTTCCTATTTTAACTCTTAAATCTACCATGCTATTTCCTTTGAATCAAAAACAGGACCTTCGACACAAACCCGTTTATATTCATTTGTTAATCCTTTCTTTACCGCACAGACACAGGAAAGACAAACACCGACACCGCAAGCCATCAAGTTTTCCATTGAAACCTGACAGGGAATATTATGTTTTTGAGAAACCAGAGAAACAGCTTTGAGCATTTTATCAGGACCGCAAGCAAATACTACCGCGTCGACTTTCAAACTGCAACATGTATTATCCAATACTTCAGTAACCAGCCCTTTTATCCCTGCCGAACCGTCCTCGGTGGCAATTTTTATATTTATAAAACCTTCTTTGTAGACCAGTTTTGCCGACCTTGCCCCTATTACGGTGATTATATTTTTATTCAGCTTCTTAAGCCGGTCTTGCAAGGCCAGAAGAGGAGAAATTCCATACCCGCCGCCTACAAGTATTGCGGTTTTGAAAGCACCATCTGTCTGAAAACCTGTCCCCAGGGGTCCGAGTATTTCTAAATAATCATTTATTTTATACTTTGAAAGCAGCTCCGTACCTCTACCTCTGACTTTGTAAAGAATTTCAAGATAAGGAGGTTTAATCTTGTGAATGGACATCGGACGGCGGAGTAACGGAGTAAGACAATTACCGATTTTTAAACTTAAAAACTGACCGGGCATTGCTGTTTTTGCAATTTCCGGAGCTAAAATCTTCAACTTCCGGTATTCTCCGGAAACTTTTACATTCTCCAGTATTTTTGCTCTTACTATTTTCTTCATAACTTTACTTTTTGCCCCAGTTCTGGAACCGTAACAGTGTAGTGCTTGCGCTGCCTTATAACATCAGCAAAAGCAAGAGCGCCCTTTTCTTCGCCATGAACCACAAAAACCTGCATTTTTTTTGTTTTAAAGAAAGACAGCCATTTAAGCAGACCTTTTTGATCGGCATGACCTGAAAAACCGCCCAGGGTGAATATTTTTGCTCTGACCGCTATCTCTTCACCAAAAATCTTCACAGCTTTAACCCCTTCTACAATAGCCCTTCCGGTAGTTCCTATCGCCTGATAGCCTGTAAATATTATAGCACATTCCTCTCTCCACAGGTTATGCTTTAAGTGATGCTTAATTCTACCTGCTTCACACATTCCGCTGGCGGAAACAATAATTGCGTTACTCTTCAGATCATTTAAAGCTCTGGAATCTTCCATGCGTTTACAGTAAACAAGTGACGGGAAAGAAAACGGATTTATTCCTTTTTCTACTTCAAGTCTTGTTTTGTCATTAAAATATCTTGAATTGGCCTGAAATATCTCAGTAGCCGCGATAGCTAACGGCGAATCCACGTAAACAGAAAAACCGTCCAGTTTGCTCTTTTTATACATTTGAGAAAGTTCGGAGATTATTTCCTGTGTTCTCTCCACAGCAAACGCGGGTATTATGATGTTGCCTTTGTCCTTGTTCGCGTTCATTATCGCGCTTTCGAACTCTTTCAAAGTTTCTTTTCTGCCCTTATGAAGCCTGTCGCCATAAGTGGATTCAATGAATAAATAATCCGCGGATTCAAGTTTTTCAGGATCTCTTATTATATCCTGCATCTCATTTCCCAGATCGCCGGAAAATACAAGTTTTTTCTCTTTATTATCTATTTTTGTAAAGAGTTCAACAATGGAAGACCCGAGAATGTGTCCTGCGTCATCAAAACGGACTTTGAACCCGTTTTTCAGATCTTTCAATTTATTATATTCCACAGCTTCAAAATATTGCATACAAAAAGCCGCATCCTGGGCGTTGTAAACCGGCTGCAAAAGTGCCTTACCCGCTCTCTGTCTTTTTCTATTTCGCCACTCAATTTCTATACTCTCTACATGAGCCGCGTCTAAAAACATTATTCTGCAAAGGTCTAAAGTCGGCTTTGTACAGAGTATTTTGCCGCGAAACCCCTTATTTACCAGACGGGGTATCAACCCGCTGTGGTCTATATGCGCATGGGTAAGAATTACATACTGAACTTCCGCAGGGTTAAAATCAAACTCTTCATAATTTTTCTGGGTCAAGTTCTCTTCACCGCGGAACATTCCAAAATCAACAAATATTTTTCCTTTTTCTCCGGTTAGAAGATACTTTGAACCGGTAACCGTGCGGGCTGCGCCAAGAAATTGAACTGTAACACTCATGTAGTTTCCCCCTTTTTAAAAAAATGAGACAAGATAACCCCGAATTCAAATAAAATTATTAACAATACGGAAAGTATAGACATGGAAAAGATAGTAGGATCGGGAGTTACCGCAGCCGAAAAAACAACAAGTCCGAGATAAACAGGTTTTCTTATCTTAGAAAGCATTTTTCCGTTAATAATACCTGCCTTGGAAAGAACGCCTATTAAAACCGGCATTTCAAACGGCAAAGTAAACAAAAGAAACATCCAGAGGAACATATCAAAGAATTTCCCCATACTGAGGAACGGCACAGCGCCGGCAGATAAACCAAACCGGATAAGCACATCAAACGACGCCGGTATAAGGAAACAAAAAGAGAACACGGCTCCAAATACAAAAAATAGCATTACTCCGATAATTAAAACAGAAAGATAGTTCTCTGTTTTCTTTGCAAAGGCCGGTTTTACGTAAGCATAGATCTGATAAATAAATAGCGGAGCCAGAGCAATCAAACTCACCAGCGAAGAAAGCTTCATAACCGTAAAAACAGGTTCAAGCGGATCAAGAAATACGAGATTAAGAGGAGGAAACGTTTTTATGTTATTTAACATATAGGATTGAATAAGCCTCATAATACGGATGCCGTAAGAATCAGCAAATGCAAAACCGGGCAGGCATATTAAAACAACAAATAAACTAACAAACGAAATTAGCGATACTATTATACGCTTGCGTAATTCTTCAAGGTGTTCTATAACCGACTTCGCCCCAGTACTAATATCTTTCTCTTTTACAGCTCTTCGGGTTTTTCTCATTTTTTACCAGAATGATACTCCTGTAAAGACTTAACCGTAAGCTCGTCTTTTAGAATGGACTCCATTCCGTTTACTGCTGCTTGAGCGCCTGAAACCGTAGTAATACAGGGGATATTATAATTTATCGCAGCCCGTCTGATATGATATTCATCTGTTTTAGGACCTTTACCTGTTGGCGTATTAATAATCAATGCAACTTCTTTATTCCGAATCGCATCAACTATGTTGGGACGACCTTCGCCCACTTTGTTTACGAATTTTACATCCAAGCCGTTTTTGCCTAGGGTTTCCGCGGTACCTTTTGTCGCCATAAGTTTAAATCCAAGATCGGCTAATTGTTTTGCTACATAAATAATATTTCTTTTATCTTTGTTTTTAACACTAATAAATACTGTACCTTTCTTAGGTAAAGAAGCGCTTGCCGCAATTTGTGACTTTGCAAAAGCCCGGCCAAAGTCAACATCGATACCCATAACCTCGCCTGTGGATTTCATTTCCGGACCAAGAATAGAGTCAACTCCCTGAAATTTTATAAAGGGAAACACAGACTCTTTAACAGAAAAGTATTCAGGAGTTATTTCTTTGGTTATCCCTTGTTCTTTCAACGATTTACCGGACATTACCCTTGCGGCAACTTTTGCCCAGGGAATACCTGTAACTTTTGAAACAAAAGGGACAGTTCTTGAAGCTCTGGGATTAACTTCCAGAACATATATTGTGTCACCTTTGCAGGCGTATTGTATATTCATAAGCCCTCTGACTTTCAATGCTTTAGCAAGAGCATAAGTATACTTTCTTATGGTATTTAACTGATTTTCTGCAAGCGAGAATGCCGGAATAACACAGGCCGAATCTCCAGAATGAATGCCCGCTTCCTCTATATGTTCCATGATCCCGCAAATCAAAGTGGTCTCTCCGTCACAAACTGC
>MFGS01000166.1:231-891 GCA_001778355.1 Candidatus Firestonebacteria bacterium RIFOXYA2_FULL_40_8 | reverse complement strand
CCGGCGTCTTCCAGAAACTTGTCGATTAGAACCGGATGTTCTCCGGATACAGAGATCGCCATTTTTACAAATTTCTCCATACTCTCTTCATCATAAACAATCTCCATCGCTCTTCCGCCCAGGACATATGACGGTCTGACAAGTACAGGGAAGCCGATGCTCCTTGCGACTTTAATCGCATCTTTTACGGTTCTTGCCGTACCGTTTTCAGGTTGATGAATTTTCAGTTTGTTTAACAGTGCGCCGAAAAGTTTTCTGTCTTCAGCCATGTCAATGCTCTTCGGACTGGTACCAATAATTTTTACTTTTTCCTTAAAAAGAGGCAGTGCCAGTTTAAGAGGCGTCTGCCCGCCGAACTGGACAATTACTCCGTCCGGTTTTTCTCTGTTCAAAATACTTAAAGTGTCTTCAAACGTTAAAGGTTCAAAATATAATCTATCAGAAGTATCATAATCAGTAGATACTGTTTCCGGGTTACAATTAATCATAATAACCTCGAACCCGTCTTCTTTCAGCGCAAACGCCGCATGCACGCAGCAGTAATCAAACTCAATTCCCTGTCCGATTCTATTCGGACCTCCGCCAAGAATCGCTATTTTCTTACGCTTGGTCGGCAGAGCCTCATCCTCATCCTCATATGTAGAGTATAAGTAAGGAGTG
>MFGS01000166.1:0-129 GCA_001778355.1 Candidatus Firestonebacteria bacterium RIFOXYA2_FULL_40_8 | reverse complement strand
ACAATCGACAGATATTTGTCGCTGAACCCGTATTCCTTTATCTGCCGCATCAATTCGGCAGATAAAGGAATACGGGTTCAGCGACAAATATCTGTCGATTGTTTTCGGCATTCCGGAAGTCGAGTTTCG
>MFGS01000165.1:4717-10203 GCA_001778355.1 Candidatus Firestonebacteria bacterium RIFOXYA2_FULL_40_8 | reverse complement strand
TCTTTGACGATATAAGTTCGGAAAAACCGCATAAATATTCATGGCTGCTTCATTCGGATACGGAGTTTAAAAAAGAAGCAGGCATGTTTGTCTCTGAAGTAAAGGAAGCAAAACTTCTAGTTTATTCTTTTTCCCCGAAAGATCTTAAAAGCGACCCCGGTCCCGCTATAGTCCTGGGCGGCGTGGAAGTGGACAAGGGAATAAAAGAGCAGAGAGGTTATCAACTCACCCTGGAAACCCCGGACAAGATAACAAAAACAAATATTCTTGTAGTTCTTATTCCTGTCGGGAAGACAGAACAGCATCCCTCTCAAGTCAAACTGAACCTCCAAAACGAAAAAACAGTAGAAGTAGAAATAACATGGCCAAATAAAACCTCCGAAAAAATATCTTTAGACCTAACCTGGAATCCATCAGACAATTCCACCAAAATCCCCCCAATCACCCTCACTGTCTCAAAATAAAACACTCTAAAAACACGGTGACAGTCACCCGAAACGCATTATTTTATCAAGAGATAGGGTGGATTTGACTGGGAATGCTGATGGATACTGATATATTTAGGTTTTTCCCGGGGGATGGTGTTTGGAATTGCACTTGAACCTTATTAGGGGTATAATCAATCTAATAAATGGTAGTAGTAAAAATAAACCGGAAAAAGGAAAATATTATGAAAAATATTATTCGGGTGTTAAATGTTTTGGTTCTTTGTTTCAGTGTTCAGGTTTGGGCGGAGTATGTTCATCTTACCTGGGAGGATGATCCGAAAACTACTATGACTGTCAACTGGCAGGATTCAAAACAGGTTGAGGGAAAAGTAAAATACGGATTAGAAAAGGAATCCCTTGAAAAAGAGGCAGCAGTCAGGGTGGAAAAGGTTAAAGATATTGAAGTGCTTAGAGGGCAGATGATAGAAATTAGCAATGAAATATTTAAAAGGGATGTGAAAACCGAGAAGGGTTCTATTAATGTTTACAAAGCAAAACTTACGGACCTTAAGCCGGGGACGAAATATTATTATTTAATAGAAAGTGAAGGAAAAGATATTAACTCCTTTACTACGGCACCTGAAGGAAAAGAAAATTTCACCTTTATCGCGGGCGGAGACGGCGGGGGCAGTAAAACCACGGCTGAATTATTGAAAGTCGCGGCGCGTTTCCGGCCAAAATTCTTTATTTACGCCGGGGATATGGTGGGCGGCGCGGCAGCTACCGCAGGCAGTTGGAATGCTGCATTTAAAAGTTTTTTACCTTACTCGCTCTCTATGCCGATAATGCCTACGCCTGGGAATCACGATTCGGATGACGATCTTGAGTTTACCAATTATCAGGCAAGGTTTGCTTTACCGCAGAAGAGCGGCTCCGTATTTAATTACAGCTTTGATTACGGCAACTGTCATTTTGCTTCTACTTTAGCTTCCGGGACATCGTTTTCCGACGAGAGACTTACTAAAACTGCAGCATGGCTGGAAGAAGATCTCCGCGCTGCGGACCCTGCGAAATTTAAGATAGTTTTTGCGCATACTCCTGTTCTTAGTTCCGGCTGGCACGCGGGTAGTGACAAAGTTAAAGATTTATTTGCCCCAATTTTTGATAAGTACCGCGTTGACCTTTATATTGACGGCCATGACCATGGTTATGAACGTTCAAAGCCCGTAAATTTCACCAAGAGTGCCGAAGCCGCGCAGCTGTCTTATAAAGACGGCACCTGTTATCTCGTATCAGGAGGTTTGGGCTCCCAATTCCGCCAGTTCGCGGGCAGCTGGTCTACGGCAAAACTTATTCAGGCAGATAAAAATCATTATCCTCCCGATAGGTTTTACTTCATAAAGATAGAAGTCACCGAAGACAAACTCAACATCCAGGCCATAGGCAAAGAAGGCCAGGTTTTGGATGATTTTAATATTGAGAAGAAGAATTAGCAGTCAGAAGGTTTTATTATAAGGTCTTGATAATCCTGGCAGCGGGTTCCGGTATTACTCCCCGATCAGACTTGTAGAATCACCTTTGCCCTCGATTACGTTCGCTATCCTTTGGCATAGTAAAGGTGTGGTTTTTTTTGAGAATGTTTCATTCGGATGCGAATCTGATTCGCTGAAAGAATTTGTATTCCTGAAATACAGACTGCCTTCGGTCTCAAGTTCGTTAAAATCCCAGATGAATATATTATCGTTTTTTTCGTCCCAATCATTTTTTACCCATTGAAAGAATTCATTTGCCAGCATTGCGCTTTTTTCGTTGGTTCTGCTCCTGACCCGTGCGGCGCCGGTCCAGACAATGAACTTAGTTTGAGAAAACGAGTGCATCTTTTCCTTCAGCGCGTTATACTGCAGTTTATAATTCTCCAGAGTTTTTTCCTGCGAACCAATATCCGGAGTTCCGTTACTTTCTTTCATATCGCTGACAGGATAGCAATGTTTAAATATTATGACATCGTATTCTTTGGTGAGCATTTCCAGCGTGGGTTCTTCCATATAAGGCTTGTCAGAGGCGTTCTTGACCCAGATATTCCAGTAATCATAAGGATAGTTATTCCACCCGTAGGGTTTTTCTTTCGGAAAGGCCTGTTCGGTAAGAAGGTGGTTTGTACCGTTATCCGAATTATATTTGGCGAACCATTCGGTAACTCCGGCTTTCCAGATACAACTGCCCGTGCTGTGATGCAGGAACATTATTTTCATGTCTTTACCCATATTGTATCTCCCCGGTGTAATTAACCTATTTCTATCCGTAATTATACCCCAAAAAGCAGTTAAAATAATAGAAAAGAATTTAGGCTGAAAGAAATTTATTTTGGTTCCGGTGAAGTATTATTTTCTAAAAGTTACGATAAAAGAAGATAGGGTACCCTTCCCTCCAAAGATCCGGCGGGCAGGCATAAAGACTGGCGGGCAAAAAAGTAGACATCGGAGGAACACGTTGTCAGTCCCCTTTTACTTGAAACCCTTAAAAAACAATGCATTTTCTGCAAGGCGTTTATCCTGGCTATCTGTGCGTAATTATATGTTGATTTGTGCGCAACATGATGACAATGTGTGCGTGAAAAGTCAGTGAATAATGTGGGCAAATATGCAGCGAGAATGCATTATTGTCCTTGACAAGCTGCTTTGAACGTATTAATAATCAGGCTCTGATCAATTACCCATTACCGGCGAGAAAACGATGCCTATTATAGTTAGTCTTAATGCGTTCTTTCTTTTCATGTGAATTATATCATCTCCTTTTGAAAACTAATTTATTCGGCTTCAAACTCTTCGGGTGACCCATACCAGATTATAGAATGTGATATTAGATTTTGTTATATATAAAGTCTGGTATTATTTTTAATACCCAAGCAATTATTGCCCATCTTTTTGTAATGTATGCTTTCTTCTTTTTCTTCAGGATAGCTTTATAGATCTGTTTAGCGGCTTTTTTGGGTGGAGCTACCCAAAAAAGACCTTCTCCTTTTGCCATTGCGGTATCAACGAGGCCGGGCTGGATGTCCGTTATAGTTATATCCATCTTTTCTTTTTCTGATTTTTTGCGAAGGCCTTCTAAATAGTTAGACATAAAGGCTTTGGAAGCGTTATAAGCGGAACACTCATTGCTTCCCCGGATACCTGCAATAGAGGATATACCAACAAGATGTCCTGATTTCTTTTGCGCAAAATATTTCATTGCTGTGCCAGCTATTGCCGCAAAACCTGAAACATTGGTATCAATAGTTTCTTTGTCCTTTGACCAGTCAAGCTCCGGGTTAATATACCCGATTCCCGCGCTGATTACAACAATATCAACAACGGACATCTCTTTAATTAAATATTCTAAAGACCTTATCACAATGTCAGTATTTGTTATATCTATCGCAGCAGTATAAGTATTCACAGTCATTTCCGCTTTTAACTCGTCCAGCAATCCTGTCCGGCGCGCGACAATACCAACTTCGTAACCATTTGAAGCAAATATTTTAGCAAGCTCTCTTCCTATACCTGATGAAGCTCCTATAATTATTGCTTTTTTCATTCTTTATCCTCCAATTTACTGCTTGCTTTTAGACTCCGTGCTTTTACTGTCCCTTCATCAGATTATTTCAGTCTAAAACTTGACAGGTTCAACTCGAAGATGACACTATGATGAACAAGCCTGTCTATTGCAGCAACCGTGGTCATTGGATACTTAAATATCTTTTCCAGTTTTGAAAATGGAAGGTTACTGGTTATCATGTCACTTTCCATGTTCATATCTTTCAGTAAGAAGCGTAAACAACACTTCCATTTGCCTGTACATACCCCATATCCCCTATATCATCTATGATAAGCGTAGCATAAGAAGATAATCTTTTCAATATTTTAGCTCTTTTTTACTGCTAATAGCTCCTGTACAAGCATACATCAACTACCATAATATACTTTCTTGCTGTTTTTACATCTATTTCTGCTACATTCGCTGCATTTTTCCTGCTTTTTCTTCTGTTCATGGCTTCTTTAAGCTTCCTTTGTTTGCTTAGATTTTAACACTTATCAACAGGGAAATTTGGATGTCGTTGTTCACTGAATAGCTATAGCATCCCTGTCGATGAACAGGATTTACAAAAACACTCCATTGAGCTATAATAAGTCTAACATTATACTGTTTAATATCTAAATGGTAAATAAATATAACTAATGGAGCCTGAATATGGTAAACAAAAACAATGATATGGAAACCTTCATAAATGAGATGATGGAATATCCAAAGAAAATTGGCCGTAAACTGGGAGGGCCGATAGATGAGGATTTAATTAAACTAAATCTGGACATGCCGCATGTTGTAATGTTGGATATTATTACAAGCAGCAGTATTAAGCCTATTATGAGTGAAATAGCTAAAAAAATGGGAACTTCCAAAGCCATGATCACATATCTTGTGGATGCGATGGAAAAAAAAGGATTGGTTGAAAGGGTTGAAGATCCTAATGATAGAAGAATTCTTCGAATTCATGCTACAAGGGCAGGGACAGATATTGTAAGTAAAATGCATTCGCATCACAGGAAAAGCATAAGATCGTTTTTGGGGTCATTGAGTCTTGCAGACAGAAATGTTTTTATTAAAGCTATGAGAGTTACCCATGAAATATTTGATAAATATGATGATGAAAGCGGTGAAAACAAATTGAATATTTTAAAGTAATATTGATTGAGACCGGCTTCGATTGGAAGTTCGCAAATCCGGTTTTTAGTGAAAATACCTTGCGCGATTTTAAAAGGTTTATAAAGTCAAATGTTGACTTAGCTAAGTAATTATTCGCAGATACCCTCCAAACAAAATATTTTTTGCCGTTCTGGGAACTATTCCTCATCATTTCTGGTCTAACTTAATGAAGCATTAATTAGGAAGATTCATTTCAAAACAATTCCTGAGATTATTAAAATTGTAATATTATTTTTAAGACTATCCTCTGAAATTCCCAAAGCGTGAGCTTGAGGGATATTTATTTAGGATCTTAACAGGTTTTAATAAATATCC
>MFGS01000165.1:0-4701 GCA_001778355.1 Candidatus Firestonebacteria bacterium RIFOXYA2_FULL_40_8 | reverse complement strand
ATTATAAGCTCGCAAATATTAAATTAATAAAATAAAAGGATGGATAAATGAAAGAAACAGCTGTTATTTGTATGTTAATGTTTATTTTGTGTTCTTTTTCTTTTGGTGAATCCGCTGCTTCTAATAATAACATTGTAAGAATCATAGTAAAAGGAACTGATAATACCAGAAAGGATCTTATAATTTCGGTTATGTCTTTGAAGGAAAAAGGCGAGTATTTAGAACAGAAAGCTACAGCGGATTTTAAAAAGATCTTTGCATTAGGATACTTTTCTGATGTTGAGCTTGCCAAAGATATTGACCCGGAAGGTCTTGAAATCATTGTTACTGTTAAAGAAAAGCCCATGATAGACGATATTGTTTACAATGGCATTAAAGAAGTTGGGAAGGGCGACTTGGAAGAAGAAACTGGATTTAGAAAAGGTGATCCGTATGATCTGGCTATGCTGAAAAAAGCCGTAGAAAAGATTCTTGCAAAGTATAAAGAAAAGGGTTACTTATTGGCAATAATTGATTATGAAATAAAAGAGGAAGAGAAGGGCGATAAGGTTAAAATAATATTCAATATAAATGAAGGCCGGCATATGTATATTTCAAAGATAAAATTTGCAGGTCTCAAGAATTTTACAGAAAGCACTCTTAAAAGCAAGATGGAAACCTCTGAAGCTGCATTTCTAGTTTCTGGAAATTTAGATTATGAAATGTTAGAAAGAGATTTTCAAAAGATTGCAGTATACTGCAAAAGTGAAGGTTTCTTTTTTGCTAATGTTAGTTCTCATAAGATAACTTTTGATGAAGCAAAAGAAAAGATATATTTAGAGATAGCAGTGGAAGAAGGAGATCAGTACAGGTGTTCTGATGTCAAATTTACATATAATAACGATAAAATATATAAAGAGGAAGAGCTGAGAGCTGCTTTTACATTAAAGAAAGGTGATGTCTTTAATTATGAAACTTTCCAGCGTGATCTGGACAAGATAAGATATATGTATTCCGAAAAAGGCTATATAGAGACCGAAGTATCAGGTGATACTTATCCCGACAAGGAAAAAAAGACTATAGAAACAACAATAAAAATTAAAGAAAGCGGTGTTTTTTTTATTGATAAAATCAGAGTAGAAGGTAATTATAAAACAAAAGACTATGTTGTGCTTCGGGAGCTAAAGATTAAAGAAGGAGAGATGTTTGATAGCGCAAAAATCAGAAAAAGTTTAGAAAATGTTTATAACCTCGGTTTTTTTGAAGAGGTAACTCCCGGACTGCTTTCGGTTTTGGATAAACCTGACAGACGTGAAATAGTTTTGACTGTAAAGGAAAGGCAGACGGGACAATTACAATTGGGTGCTAACTACTCGTCGTCGGATGGTCTGACCGGCACGCTTTCTGTCTCTGAAAATAATTTTCTAGGACAAGGGCAAAGGATTTCTTTAAGCTGGGAATTTGGTGCAAGTAAGCAGGCCTATGAATTATCATTTTATGAACCCTGGTTGTTTGGCAGCCCTGTTTCTTCCGGTGTTTCGCTATATAATACTCTAAAAGCATCCTATACGGATTATAAAGATAAGAGAATAGGTGGAAATTTAAAATTTGGCTTTCCGGTAAGCGATGATACCCGTCTTTGGCTGACTTATAAATATGAACAGGTTAACATATATGATGTATCTTCAACTGCAACTGATCTGATAAGGAGCGTTTCCGGTATAAGCGATATAAGTTCTCTTACCACGCAGTGGGTGCAGGATACAAGGGACAGCATCTTCTTCAATACTAAAAAAGGGTACCGAATAAGCGCATCAATGGAATTTGCCGGAGGGTTACTATTTGGTACAACTAATTTTACAAAATACATATTGGATACTTCAACATATTATAGTATTTCTGGGGATCTGGTGCTGGCATTGCGGGGATCAACGGGTTATACCACCGGTTTTGGATCTACCCCGAATGTTCCGTTCTATGAAAAGTTTTTTGTAGGAGGCACTGATACGGTAAGAGGCTATGGGGAAAGGGCTCTTTCACCTCAAGATAGTACGGGTACAGCGGTGGGGGGTAATTTTATGGCGATGGGCAATGTCGAACTCAGATTTCCGATCTTTTCCCCTATTTTTGGCACCATGTTTTTTGATGCAGGGAAATCTTGGAACCATGTCACTGATTTTGATGCGGCAAATATTCCTACAAGTGTCGGCTTAGGGCTTCGTATTATGCTGGGCGGTGCCATTATGATTAGAATTGATTATGGTTATGGTTTTGATCCGTTGGCGACAAAGGGCGGTCAGATACATTTTAATATGGGAAATATATTCTAGGACAATACCTATGGGCTGAGCGTTAAAGTAAATGCGGTATTTTAAAGCGAGCTGCTTTTATATTATGCATTTCTCGATCCAGTTCTGAAGAAATGGAACGTTTAACTATAATGCCGGGTCTAACAATTATAGAGATAAGCAAGTTGGAGGTTAATAATGCTTAAGAAGATAAGTGTTATTTGTTTGGTTTTTGTAATATCAATAATTTTGATTGGTACTGCCAGCTGTGCCAAGAAAAAGCCGGAAAAGTTTGAAGAAAAGCTAAGTCAAATGATAGATAGAATATCCGATTCTCTTGATCTTACAGAAAGCCAAAAACTGGCGACAGACATTATTAAGGATGAAATACTGAAAAAAAATGAAGAGATTAAGAATTTTATTGCAAAGGACGGCATGGGGGTTGAAGAGGCTTTCACAAAACAAATCAAGAGTGAAAAATTTGATATCGCTGAATTAAATAAAATGCTTGATACCCAAAATATTAAGCGAGAGGAAATGCGCAGATTTATGATCGGAGAGTTGGCTAAATTTCATGCAATATTAACTCCCGCCCAACGAATTAAGTTATCAGAAATTTTAAAGAACCTTGGGCCGGGGCGCAGACCTCCTGGTCCGGGAAGAGACGGGCCTCGTTTCGGCGAAATGCCTGAGTTTCAAAGATAATGCAGGTAAGCGAAGATCAATTTGCAAAAATAGTAAAAGAGACAAAAAGTGTTATTCTATCGGCGATTAGAACTAATTTATATGAATACTATGCATATGCGGTTGATGATGTTGTTCAAGAGACGTATTTAAGGGCTTATAAAAGCCTGATTAAAGACAAATTTCAGAATAAATCTACTCTCGTTACGTGGCTTTATGCAATTGCGAGGAACGAGGCCTTGCGGATGAATAGTAAGCTGAAAAATGAAGAAAGAAAAAGAGACGGCTTGTCGTTATTCTTGAAAAATGTTTCGTATCCGGAAAGCGGTATGAATGATAAATATGACTTTAATGAAATAATGAAAATAATCGGATTACTTCCCATAAAATACAGATCTATTGTAATGATGCATTATGAAGGAGTAAATGATATTGAGATAGCAGAAAAATTACTAATACCGCAGGGGACTGTAAAATCAAGGCTGCATAGAGGTAAAAAAATGATATGTTCGTTGATAAACAAAAAGGAGGTGAGCAAGTAATGAGCATACTTGAAGACATGATTGATGAACGGATCAATAGCTCGAAATGGGATAGTGATATTGCACGCAGAGTGATGAATAAAAAAGCGTTATTTATTAGAAGAACGCGTTTTTTGTTTTCTATTGCGGCTTCAATTGTTGCAATCACAGGGATGGGAATATATCATCATATGAATCAAAGAGCTGTGCTGAAAAGCACTTTTGATTATATAATCTCAGAAACAGTTGCAGGCTCTAATGAAAATACAGTTATTTCAAAAGATATGGATACAAAGATTATACAATATTGTATGAATACAAAATAGTTTTATCTGGAGTTCAATTGTTTCTGCTTATGATGGTCTTTGCGTTTTCCCGTCTGCGATATTCCTGAAACAAAAGTTGCTAAATCTGTAAAAGTTTATTCTTTTTTTAATACTTGTCTTAAATAAATGGAACTGAATTGCTGCATATCGGGTCTAATAAATAAATTAGAAGAATGCCAATGCGAATTATGGACTTCGAAAATATTAGATCTAAGGGGAGGGTGTATGAAAAAAAATATTCTGAGTATTTGTGCCGCGGTTTTTGTTTTACTTTTAATGGGAGGATGTAATACTAACTTTGATTATAACAGCTCGTGGTTAGGTAAAAAGGTTGTAATAAATGGGAACACCAGCGAGGATGAATGGGGAAGTGACCTGGTAAAAAAAGATAAAATTTCTTTTGCTGCTATGAATGATTCGGATAATCTATATATGTTTCTTTCAACAGAGGATAAAGATATTCAATCACAGATCACAGGAAGGATGGGGCAGAGTTTTACCGTCTGGTTCTTTGCTCAGGGAAATGAACAAAATAAGATAGGATTCAAATTCAAAAGCAAGGCCGGTAAACTGCCGGAAGGGAGCATGGACAGGCGCTCTTTGCAAGATGCAAATAATGGCTTAAGTGAAAAAGCAGAAAATCACCAGCCTGAAGGTCTCGGGGAAAACATGAAAGATATACAGGAGAAAATGGGTGAATATGAGGTGATATTCCAGGATAAGACAAAAAACGAAACAATAGATAAAGGCAGTGTAATAATGAAATTTGGGTGTATGGAAAGGACTATGATTTTTGAAATGAAAGTACCGATTAAGTCCGTTTTAGGGCTTGAAAATACGGCAAATGCTCCGGAAAAAATAGTAACTGTGATAGAAACATCGGAAATTGATATAAGTAAGATG
>MFGS01000164.1 GCA_001778355.1 Candidatus Firestonebacteria bacterium RIFOXYA2_FULL_40_8 | reverse complement strand
CAAAAGCATGGGAACGAACAACTTGCCCGAAGCTTCAGGGTTGCGGCCAATGGCTTCCATGGCCTTGGCCACTAAACGGCCAATGGCAATGGCTGGACAAATACCGCCGATCGCCATGGTGAAAGCTTTCGCCATCACCACGATGGATGTGTGATCCAAACCTTCCATATTTTTTGCATCAGAGCCGGCCGAGGGTGGTTAGGTGTTTAACCTCGCGGGTAATGCGGTTAAGAATAAAAGCCAGAAACCTAGCTTCTCGCCTCAACCTAATGGTGTTCTTCACTGCCGTGCGGCGCCGAGGTAGCCACCGTTAAATACACCAAAGTCAACATGGCAAAAACTGAAGCCTGGATCAAACCTACCAAGAGTTCCAAAAGCATGAAGGGTAAGGGGACAAAAGCGGCCACCAAAGCAGAAATAACTGAAATTAATACTTCGCCAGCAAAAATATTACCAAAAAGCCGTAAGGATAAGGACAAAACCTTGGAAGCTTCGGAAATGATCTCAATCAGGCCAACCGCTAATTCAATAACCGCACTGAAAATAGCAATCGGTCCTTTTTTGAAACTCAACACCAGATTTTTTAATTGGACAAATTTGCCAATTTGAGTAAAAAAACCAATGCTGAAAAAAGCATATAAATGAGAAAGCAGGACTGAGCATAAAGCCATGGCCACGGTCAGATTTAAATCCGTATTAGCTGGCCGAAGAAGCATGTTATGCCCCAAGGTGATACTGCCAGTACCCGGGAGTAGACCCAGCCAGTTAGAAAGAAGAATAAAAAAGAAAATCGAACCAACGATTGGTAAAAATTTGATTGTCCGTTTTCGTTCGCCTGTCACTTGATCAAAGTAACCCAAAACTATTTCCAAAAAATATTCACAAGCATTTTGTAATCGGCCTGGGCGTAACCGGTTGTTTTTGGTGATGAAGAACCCCAAAACTAAAAAAATGAGCATTGCCAGCCAGACATTCACCATGGTGTTAGTTATACTAAACTCGCCTACTTTGAAGATAACTTCGGGCGCCAAGGTGGGAATGTGAATGCTACCGCTCATAATTTACTTTTTGTCTCTTCTTTTGTTTGTTCAACTTTTCTATCTCTCCCGGTTTGATTATTCAGTCCCTGATACTCCCGGCCATAAAATTTCGCTTTTTTATAAATCATTCGACCGGATAAAAGCGCGGCCAAGACAAAGGATAAAATCGTATATAAGGGCGCGCTTTCTCTTTGTTCATCTAAGAATTGGCCAATCAAGACAAAAACGACTACTGGGACGGCAATGGCCAGGCCGAAGTCCCCGACTATCTTCAGAGCTAAAATTGTATAAGGCCGGTCTTTTTTATCAATTAGCATATTGAAGAAGCGCCCATATTTTATATTTTTTTCCTTTCGCCGTCAACAGTTTTTCCTGATTTCTGTGCATAAACCCCTCTTCCTCGGCTAACCACTGCCCAAAGTTGATATTTTAAACAAATCCTGAGTATTTCTAACTGTTATCTCCTGGACTTCAGACCAGGACAAATTACGCCATTCCGCCACCTGTTTAGCCACTTCTTCCACCATCCAAGGCTCACATTGCTGACCTCGGTACTTTTGCGGGGCCAAATAAGGAGCGTCAGTTTCAATTAATAGCCGATCCAAAGGACATTGCCTGATCACTTCTCGAAGGGAGCCGTGGCCTGTTGATAAATTTTTCTTAGGCGGAAAAGTAATAATTCCCGTAAAACCCAAATGCAGGCCCAAAGAAAGGTACTCCTGAGCTTGCTCCTGAGAACCAGTAAAACAATGGACAACGCCTCGAATCTGCCTTTTTAATCCTTTTAAAACAGAGATCATTTGCTCATGAGCTTCGCGCACATGAATAACCAAAGCTAAATCATGAACTCGGGCAAATTCGGCCTGAGCTTCAAAAGAGATAATTTGCTTGGCCAAATATTCATCTCGATCAATCGTAGCCGGAATATGGTACATTTCTAAGCCACATTCCCCAATACCCACGACCTTGGGAGATAACAAAGCCGCATATTTCTCTGGGACAAAATCCTCTCCTCGGGACTGGAAAGAAAATTCGGCCTCGTCAATTGGAGCTGCAAAAAGATGAATAGGGTGTAAACCAATGACCGCATAAAGTGTTTCTTGGGTAGCAGCCAATTCCACCGCAGCGCGGCTGGTATCTATTTGAGTGCCAACAATGATGCCGCCAACTTGTTTTTCTTGGCAGCGGCTGATCACTTCGGCCAGATTGGGGGCAAAAGCCCGAAATTGCAAATGACAATGAGAATCAATTAGCATAATCAAGAAACCGCCGCTTCTACATAATCTACTGTGGATTGGAGCATTTTGAGTGCCTCAGGTAAGAGGGGTAGTAGAATATTGACCACTAGATCCAGACGAGGGGCCAGAACCGAATCAGCCAAAAACGACATGATTTTTTCCGATAAAGGAAAACGTTCGACAAAATAAATAATCAGACCAATGGTCAATAATCCTTCAAACAGGCCGAGCAACATTCCCAAAAAACGGTTCAACCCCTTGATAAAAGGAAGATTGGTTATCACACTGGCGACCTTGTCGACGATCCAAAAACCAAATCCCACCAATCGATTAATGATAATAAAAGCAATAATAAACACCAGAACTTTAGGGGCATTTCCTTCCCAACCAGTAATTTTCATCAACCAGTCGGCCATGGGTTCATAATAACGACTAGCTAAATAGGCCCCTAGAATTGTCCCCAAAAGAGAACCGGCCGTATGCACCAAGCCGAACCACAAACCAAAAAGCCCGAAACCGCTGATGATGATGAGAATTATGACATCTACTAAAGCCATAAGATTAAGGTTAATCCAAACGAGGAAACAACTGTTCCCCTTTGTTTATCTTCGTCCCAGGAATCAGTCTCCCCCATTCGCTGGTTTGTCCTTGGCTCTGTCCAGCCAAATTTAAACCGGAAAGAATTTTTTCCGCTGTAGTTGGCAAAAGAGGCAACAAGGCCAGAGCCAAATGACGCAAGCCTTCGCTCCACTGGTAAAGCCAGGGTAGAATATCAATACCTTGTTTCACTTTTTCCCATGGTTTGTTTTCTGATATCTGCTGATCCATTCTAGTGACGAGAGCATTGGTGAGTTTGGTCACTTCTGTAAAATTATACTCCGCGAACCAATGATGGTACTCTGTCCAAAAATTTTCTAAACCCAAAGTATCCGGAGCCAGGGCGGGAATTTCACTCTGGCTATATTTTTCGATCATCGTCAAAACTCGAGAGGTTAGATTCCCCACCCCATTCACCAAGTGAGCTTGGTACAGTTCTTGAAAAATTTCTTCTGAATAATTCCCGTCGCCATGGGCCGGAATAGCCTGAAGAAGATAGTAACGAACTGCATCTGTGCCATATTTTTCCACCACTTCATAAGGATCAATCACGTTCCCTAAACTTTTACTAATCTTCTCTCCATTGGCAGTGACATAACCATGAATAAATTCTACTGTCGGCAACTTTACTCCCGCCGATAACAGAAAGGCTAACCAATAGACTACATGAAATTTACCAATCCCCTTGCCAATGACATGAACCACTTCCCTTTTTGGTTGATCCTCTTGTTGCCAGTAGCGGACAAATTTGTCTCCCTTGTTTTCATAATCCAAAGCCGTAATATAATTAGACAATGCATCCACCCACACATACATTATCTGGCTATCGTCTCCAGGCACCGGTACCCCCCAACCATGGGCCCGCGCTACTGAACGAGAAATACTTATATCCTCTAAACCGCGTTCAATAAAAGCCAACCATTCATTTTTACGAAAATCAGGGATAATTTTTATCTGTCCGCTCCGCAAAATATCCAATAGTGGCTGCTGATAGCGGGAAAGGCGGAAGAAATAATTTTCTTCTTCCACTAATTCCGGCTCAGTTTTGTGATCCGGACAAAGACCGTCCACCAGTTCCTCATCTGTCAAAAAAGCCTCACAACCCACACAATATCTACCCTGGTACTTCTTTTTATAAATATCTTCCGGTTGCAAAGTTTGCCATAACTTTTGAGCACCCTGAAAATGCCGCAGTTCAGTAGTGCGAATAAAATCGTCAAACGATATATTTAACGCTGTCTTGAAATTATAGAAGTCCGGATAATGAGCGTCCACATATTCTTTGACCGGCAACCCAGCTTTTTCTGCCGCCTTAACATTTTTTAAAGAATTTTCATCTGTACCAGTGAGAAAATATACGTCTTTACCTTGCTGACGCTGGTACCGAGCGACGACATCAGTCTGAACATATTCCAAAGCATGGCCAATGTGCGGCCGCGCATTGACATAAGGAATAGCCGTAGAAATGTAAAATTTATTTTTCATAAAATACTCAATTGTTTTTAGGAGAAACCACGACCGTAAATTTTCTCCGGTCATCCACTAATTCTAACAAATGGACGGTCGATCCACGATAAATAGTCTCAAATTTCTTGGTGATTTCCCTGGCCAGACAAATTTTTCTTTCTTCACCAACTATCTCTCCCAACTGGGCAAGAGTTTTCTTAATACGATGGCCGGATTCATAAAAAACTACTGTCCGCTCGCTTTCAGCCACTGAATGTAAAAACTTATGTCGCCCATTCTTGTGGGGTACAAACCCCAAAAAGAGGAAACAGTCCGTGGGGAAACCAGAGACGGACAAAGCGGTAATCGCGGCACAAGGGCCGGGTACAGGTACCACCACTAATTCTGGCTCCCGCGCTAACAATTCATTGATCAAACGGTTACCCGGGTCAGAGATTCCCGGAGTACCAGCATCAGTAACTAAAGCCAAATCTTCACCCTCTTGTAATCTAGCCAATATCTCTCGCGTCCGGGAAACCGGACTATGCTGGTGATAGCTCAATGTCGGCTTTTTTATCCCTAAATGATTGAGTAATTTAATACTTACCCGGGAGTCTTCACACAAGATCAAACTAACCTCGTTCAAAATACGGGTTAACCTAGAGGAAATATCCTCTAGATTGCCAATCGGCGTAGCCACAATATAAAGCTTCCCTAAATTTGCCATATGGGACTAGATTAACAGAAAATTATCAGTAAATCAAGCAAAAACTCGGCCTTGGCCGAGTTTTTTACTTACTTCAAACTAATCGCCCCAGTCGGGCAGCTATCAGCCGCCGCCTGAATAATCTCTTCCGTATCTTCAGCCGGTTCCAGAGCCTGAGCTTTATTATTATCTTTTATTTGAAACGATTTCGGGGCTACGGCGGCGCAAGCGCTGCAGCCAATACATTTTTCTTCATCAACCCAAGGTTGCATAAGACATTATATTTATGATTTATTCTTTATTTTTTCTTTTTCCTCCCAATCTTTAATCGCTGCTCGTAAAGCTTGATCTCCTAAGACCGAACAATGGACCTTACGCGGCGGTAATCCTCCCAAACGTTTGATAATATCGGCAGGGGTAATCTGCAAGGCTGCTTCCAAACTCATTCCACCATTCTCTAAAATCATTTCGCTCAACA
>MFGS01000163.1:29846-30270 GCA_001778355.1 Candidatus Firestonebacteria bacterium RIFOXYA2_FULL_40_8 | reverse complement strand
AGCGAGAAAAGTTTTGCTTACAATTGACAATTTTAGGAGGGCGAATAAAGCGTTCGCCAAATAACATTAAAATTATGCCATTTTTAGAAAGCAAGTAAACGTTTGACGTTGTGGAGTGCCTCTTGTAGCAAAAAGGTTTTTGTATTCCACATAAATAATACCACAATAAATTGTCAATCGTCATTTGTAAATTGTAAATATCTTTAAAGGAAGGAGTTTTAATGGTCGCAGAACAGGAAGAGCTGACAATATACGATTACTGGCACACACTGACCAAACACAGGTATATCATTCTTTTTACTTCCTTTGTTCTGCTGGTCGCGACGTATATCTTTACCGATTTGCAAAAGCCCGTTTATAAAGCAAGTTGTTCCATAAAAATAGGGATGCCGGAAAATAATACGATGATGCCCAGTATGGGTGT
>MFGS01000163.1:29516-29748 GCA_001778355.1 Candidatus Firestonebacteria bacterium RIFOXYA2_FULL_40_8 | reverse complement strand
TGGGGGAGCTGGAAGTCGAGCAGGTTGGCTATTCTAATATGATACAGATTACAGGTTATTCCGATAAATCCGAAGTCGCGGCGATGCTGGTAAACGCCATAGCGGAATGTTACATTGAGAGAAGTTTTGAAGAGAAAAGCAAGGCGGAAAAAGAACAGAAAAAATATATACAGATCCAGCTGGCCCAGCAGGAAAAGGAGCTTTTTAAAGCGGAAGAAAATCTAAAAGTTTT
>MFGS01000163.1:29213-29396 GCA_001778355.1 Candidatus Firestonebacteria bacterium RIFOXYA2_FULL_40_8 | reverse complement strand
GAAGAATGTAGAGATTAAATATGTGGAAGAAAAAATAAAAGACCTTTCGGAACAGGACAGTGAACTCATAAGGCTGTCGAGAGAGGTCTCCATTAATGAATCCCTCTATAACAACCTCAGGACTAAATATCAGGAAGCGGAAATAGCAGAAGCCGGAAAAGTCGAAACTTCTACGATAGTGAA
>MFGS01000163.1:13537-29207 GCA_001778355.1 Candidatus Firestonebacteria bacterium RIFOXYA2_FULL_40_8 | reverse complement strand
GGCGGATGGCTGGGACGTATATTTAAGAAGAAAGATAAAGATGCATATTTAAAAAGGCATCTCATCCTATGGTACTCTCCGAAATCAGTGCTCGTTGAAGCTTATCATACACTCAGGACAAATATCTCTTTTATGGTGTCTAAAGACAAAAAGAAATCACTCATCTTTACAAGTTCCGGCCCCGCGGAGGGAAAGACCTTCTCTATTATTAATTATGCTCTTTCCTCGGCCGAAGCAGGTATGCAGGTTGTGCTTGTGGAAGCGGACTTAAGAAGGCCTTCTATTAATAAGATATTCGGGCTTCCCCGTGAAAACGGACTTTCCGATGTGTTACTCGGTAATATTACCTGGAAAGAAGCGCTCAAAGGTACCTCTGATATTTTGATGAGCGGGCTGAAACTCGACAATATAATAAAAGTTCCGGGCATTGAGAACCTGAAGATTATAACGTGCGGCAGAATGTACACCAACCCTGTTGATATCATCAGTTCTGCGAGTCTTGATAATTTACTTGCGGAACTTAAAGCAAATTTTGATCTGGTTATTTTTGACTGTCCTCCGGTTTTACTTTTTGCGGATTCCACCATACTTGCGTCCAAGGTGGACGGAGTGGTCCTCATCTATCAGTCTGGACGCACCTCCAAGCTTGCTTTAAGGCGCGCGAAATCCCAGCTGGATAATGTTCATGCCAATATTCTGGGTATTGTGCTTAATGATGTTAACATTAAAATGATGCCGCATTACGGCAGCTACTATTACAGTTCCAGGTATTACAGAGAAGAAAAGAAAGACCCCAAAGATGGCTAAGTATAAGCTGGTTTTTTTTGCGGTATTTGCTCTGATAGCTCTCTTTGTCGCCTTTTTAATCCCTCAAGCCAACTCAGGTGTCTTGCTCGGTATAATCCTCGGACTGTTAGTCGGAATAATCGCATTTTTCAGAATAGAGTTTGGAATTTATATTCTTGTTTTTTCCATGCTTCTCTCTCCGGAAATAAAACTTGCTTCCGTTCCGGGCCGGGATGTTGTAATGCGTCTGGATGATTTTATTCTCCTTATAGTGGTGTTCGCCTGGTTTGCGAGAATAGCCATTGATAAATCTATCGGGTTGCTGAAAAATACTCCGCTTAATGCTTCTGTTATTGCATATACGTTGGCTTGTATAATATTTACATTGAAAGGAATAATCTACGGAGATGTAAATCCGGTAAAGAGTTTTTTTTATGTTCTAAAATACGTGGAATACTTCCTCCTCTTCTTCATGGTCAGTAATGTCGTAAAAGACGAGAAAGATGTAAAGCGCTATCTTTCTGCTGCTTTAATAACCCTTGCGATAGTCACTATTTACGGATATACCCAGATTAATAGCGGGGTTAGGATTACTGCTCCATTTGAGGATCCGTTAGGCGCAGCGGCAACCGCCGGAGAACCTGCAAGTTTGGGCGGATATTTTATTATGGCTTTGGCGCTTTTAACCGCAGTTGTATTAAACTATAAAAATAAGATAAAAAAGCTTCTTGCGTTATCAGGTTTTGCTTTTATTATGCCGCCTTTTTGGCAAACATTGTCCAGAGCTTCCTATATTGGTTTTGGTATAATGCTTCTTTTTACCCTGTTTCTAACTAAAAAAAACAGGTTTATGTATTTCTCAGTATTACTTGCGGCGGTTGTTATTGTGCCTTTAATTCTACCGGCAAACATTACCGAACGTGTGCGCGAAACCTTTCAGGGCCGGCAGATAGAAACAGGAGTGGGGAAGGTTAATTTTGATGAATCAAGCATGGCTCGTATTGAGAGCTGGAGAAATCTTATTACGGTGAAACTCCCGAAGCACTTGCTTGCCGGTTATGGCGTTACGGGGGTCAGTTTTATTGACGGTCAGTACTTCACGGTACTTGGAGAGGTCGGAATAATCGGGTTTGCCTTGTTTATCTGGATGATCATCGCCATTCTAAAGATGGGTTATAAAACATATAAAAACGGTCAAACGGAGTTTACTAAAGCTATTTCGTTTGGTTTTACCGTTTCCTTTATTGCTCTTTTGTTTCACGCTATTACAGCAAACACCTTTATTATTGTAAGGGTTATGGAGCCCTTCTGGTTTTTAGCCGCACTAGTTTCTGTTTTATACAGAGAAAATTTCAGTAACGTTCCCGTAAAATCTGCTCTGACTTAATACAAGGTGTAATGTAAGTATGCTGTTTTAAAACCGGAGATATTATTAATGAGAATATTAAGAAAAAGTAAAAAAAATGCCCCTGTGTCATTTTACAGTGAAAAAGAGCTGTATATTAAACGAAGAATAGAAGAAAGCAGCGGTTACTTCGGAAAGTCCTTTTCCAACAGATATGCAAATTGGAGAAGGTATGAATCCATTATACAGGCAATAGGCGCTGAGGTGGAAAAAACAGGTAAAAATAAGAATTTGCATATTCTGGAGATTGGCTGCGGAGAGGCATGGATGATTTTTAGGCTGAAAAATGAATATGACGGTAAATATAATGTGAATTTTACCGGTATTGATCTTTCGGATTTTGAAATAGATTTTGCGAAAAGAAAGAAAAAACATTATAAACTTACGGGATGTGATTTTCATGTAATGGACGCGACCTCTTTAAAATTTAAAGGTGAGGCATTCGATGCAGTTATTTGTTCTGAGGTTATTGAACATATCCCTGACCCTGTACGGATCATATGTGAAATAAAGAGAGTACTTAAGAAAAATGGACTGGCGGTACTTACTACACCAAACTCAGATGGAAATATTATCGTAAAGGGATTTAAAATATTAAAAAAACTGACTTTTGGGATGATAAAAGTAGAAAAAGAAGCTATTGTAAATAAATTAGTAAATAAACAAGAAAAGAAAGCTCTGGATGCTTACACGATAATTGGAAGAGCCGGTTTGGGGCATGTTTCAGAAAAAAGCAGAAGGGAATGGCTGAAGCTCTTTAAAAATAGCGGTTTTAAGATAGAAGCAGCTTTTGGTACAGGAGGAATGTTTTTTGGTGACCCTGTCATTGATAAGCATCGCTTTATGTTTGGATTTAGCGTAATATTTGATACTTTAACAAAATGTTTTTCATTATCATATCTTTGGTCTGAGACTGCAATATTTCAATTAAGGAAAAGATGATTGCTCGAAAGAATACTCAAATAGCTTTATTATCGATAGTCTTAGCGTTTGTAATTAAAGGTGCGCTTGCTGTAAATGATCAGATTCTGAATTCAATGGCTGCTGAGCCGGTTTCTATTGTTGTGCCGGAAAAAGACATTATTGCAAGCTATATTTCAAGGACAGGTATAATTCATGAGTTAAAGTCGGAAATTAAAGATCAGTGGATAAAAAAACTGGTCTTTCATGTTCCTGACGATAGTTTTCGTAAATCTGAAAAAGTAACTGTTATTGTAGGTAAAAAGAAATATGAACTTGCTGTAAATGAATTTATAAAAGAACCTGGACCTCAAGGTATGGTGTTTTTAACTCCGCAAAAAAGTTGTCTAGGTAACAATTCTTTTTTTCCCGTAGCAAAAGAACTCATAAATTGGCCGGGAGATAAAGAAGTTGTAAAAGCAGTATTTTTAAGGGTTTTTTCTTCGGGTTTCATTATTCTTGCTGTAATATTATTTATGTCAGGCATTTTGATGCGCCGTAAAAAGTTCAGACCTGTTTTAGATGCCTATTTTTTAAAAAGCATTTCAAAGGAAAAGGTTCCCCTGAATAAATTACGATCTCACTGGCTCCTGGCTGGTTTTGCCTTTCTTGTCCTGTCGCTTTTTTTGCTTGAGAGGATGGAGCCTTTTTACTTTACTCAGGCGGATAATTATGCTACGGAACTTCCTGTAATGCTCTATACTCTTAACAGTATAGAAAAGGGGGTTTTTCCGGAGTGGAACCCTCACCAGTTTTTAGGTTCTCCAATTGTAAGTCTTGGTACTTCGGGTGTCTTCTATCCTCCAAGATATATAGCATTTTATATATCCAAATATCTGATTGGTAATGAGTATTTAGTGATAGAGATTCTTATGATACTGCATCTTCTGATAGGCTTTTTTGCAGTATTTTTCCTTCTTAGATCACTCGGGATTCGAGATATGCTTTCGTCAATCGGGTCTCTCTCTTTTATTCTTTCGGGGTATAATCTTATAGCCGGACGTTCGGCAGAAATTATGATGCCAATGATAGTTTGGACACCCCTGCTTTTTTTGTGTTTTATAAAGCTTGCAGAAGAAAAAAAACCGAAGTATTGGGTATTATTGACCGGTCTTGTAATAGGAGTATTTTTTCATGCCGGAAATTCGCAGGTTTGGATATACTCAATGGGATTTGTTTTTCTTTTTCTCGTGTTGATGATATTCTCGGGGAGAATAAATATTAAACGAGCATTATGGTCCATCCCGGCAGGGCTTCTTGGTCTTGTCTTTGCTGCGCCTGTACTTCTTGTGCAGCTTCTGGAATTTAGGACAATTTTGAGAACTAGTATGGGCGGGGACGGTATTTATCGTGGAATTCTTTCGATGCTCCTGCCATCGCCGCTTGTTAATGCGAACTCCCCATATGGTACCGGAAGTGCAAATTTAGATGTAATGGGACAATTCTATTATTCCGGTACTATATTTGCAGTCGTCGGTTTCCTTGGGGTTATAATATTATTTATGTGTTTACTTGCGTATAATACAAAGAAAAAAGAGCTTGCACAATTTGCCGGAACGAATATATGGATGGTTTGCTTTATTCTTGCTTTTGTACTTGCATTGGGAAATGAAGGTGTGATCACCGGCATCCTTGCACGTTTACCGATCTTTAATAAACTAAGAGGTCCCGGAAAGTTTCTTCCTTTTGTTAATCTTTTCATGATAATAAGTGCAGGTATTATTATGGAAAAATATTTAAGGAGAAGTAAAAAAACGGTAAATAAAAGTGCGGTACTTGCTTGTTTGACGCTTCTTCTGCTTCTTTATCATGTAAGTATATCAAGAGCCAGCTTATACACTTATAATGATATGCCTCCATATCCGAATCTTCCTGATGAGCTTTCAATATTACGGAATGGCAGGGTTATAAGTATATCTCCTCATAAGAGCACTGTTCCTGATTATATATACGCTCTTAATAATAATTTTGCAACTGTTTACGGCATTCTTTCTTTTGACGGTTATCATGATCAGCAGAGTTCGCATACTCTGGAATATATTGCTGTGAGTGAACGTTTTAACAAGGATCCGGTTGCTGCAGCTAAAGCTTATGGCATAAATTGGATAATTATACACAAAACTGCACTTGAGCCGGTTTTGTGTTCAAATCCAAACCTGTATGATGCTGAAAAGATAACAGAAGAAGATAAAAAAATAATGGAAAAGCTTGCAGCCGTTTCTCGGGAGAAATTGGTATTGCCGTATATGACTGTCAGGGAAATAGAGGGTGTTGAACCGATGGCATTCTCTGGACGCGAGTCTCTTCCTGTGATCTTTAGCGCTGCCGGAGCAATGGTGAAGGTTTCTACTGTGCTTCCATCACAGACAGTGATAGTGAATGTTCTCTGGCGTCCATGGATGAAGGCATATCTTGATGGGATAGAAGTGAGATGTTCAAGGGATAATTGGGGGAGATCAGCGGTCAAGTGTGCTGCTACTTCTAATGTTCTTCTCTTGAAGTATTCTCCTCCTTGGGGCCGCGGCATTGCCTTATCTTTATTATTGTTGGTGTTTTGTATTCTGGTGTATTGCTATGTTAATAGTTTAACGAGGAAAAGAAGATAAAAATGGATAAAGAAAAACAAAACATAGGTACTTTAGTTGCCACGAATGTACTATGGAATTACGTCGGTAAATTTGCCGAATTTGGGCTTACAGGTCTGTTTTTTCTTATTGTCGGAAGAAAGCTGGGACCAAAAGGTTACGGGTCGTATAATCTTATGATGACCTTTGTTTCTTCGCTTGTCGTTATTTTATCTTTTGGTTTTGAAATGGCAATGGTGCGTTTTGTGCCTGAGTGCTCAGCGAAAGGAAAAGATCTGGAAGGAATTCGACTTTTTAAAAAACTCCTACTGATAAGAGCTGTCGTTTATTTTATAGCTTCGGCAGCATTATTCCTATTGTCTGATTTTGTAGGTTCAAAACTCGGGGAAAAGGAATTTTTAAACCTGAGAGGGCTTCTTTCCCTGCTTTTGATAGGTTTTGGTTTGAGGGATCTTATAAATTCATATTATTTTGCCGTTCTTAAAATAAAGGATTTATCAATAATTAAAATCGTTGCTCAGAGTACCGGAGTAATCTTGGTTGCTGTTCTGTTTTACAACATGCAGCCTCGTTTAGATTACGCTCTTTATTGTTTTACTTTCAGTGTTATTATTTTTGTCGTTCTGGCGTATTCCGGCATTAATAGAATTTCAAAAGGTTATGAGTGCAAAGACGGAAATGAGAATACGGGAATAAAAAGTATAATAAGATTTTCTGTTTTTACCTGGCTTACCTCCATATTTACTTTTTTCTTAAGCGGACAGATCAATGTTCTTGCTTTAGGTTATCTGTTAAAGGATCCTGAAAAAATAGGATTTTATTCCAGTGCCATAATGATAGGTTATCTCCCCGGGGTATTTATCTCAGGAATGGCCGGGATATTCCTTCCTGCTCTGACACGAGCTTTAGCTTCAGGAGGTACAGACAGCTTTAGGAAAACAATAAATGGTCTCGCAAAACTCCTTATTGCTTTGCTGGCTCCCGTAATAATATTTCTTGGAGCCTATCCCGGGCGGGTTATTACGACATTGCTTGGGGAAAAGTTTTTTCCAAGCGCATCTCTTTTTAGGGTTTATGCTGTATTTTCTCTGTTTAATGTACTGCTTTTAACACATGTAACATATAATTCTCTTTATGCTGTCAGACAGGAAAGGAAAGTACTATACATAAGAATGATATCAGGCGCGATAAATGTAGGATTGCTGTTTTTATTAATACCGGTTTTTGGACCTCTTGGGGCGGTGATAGCCGTTTCTATGGCCCTTTTTGTTCAGCAAATTTTGGAGTTTTCCCTGCTGAGAAAAACAGTGACGGGTTTTTATCCGTTAACATTTGCCGTTAAAACTATTATAGCTGCTTTAGCGGGGGTCTCTTGTGTCTACTTCATACATCTTAGGGATAAAATAGGGTTGATTCTGGTCGGGATGGTGTTTGCTGTTGTTGTAGTAATATTTTATAAAATACTTAAATTGTTTAGCATGGAAGATAAAGAAAGATTTATAGGCTTGCATCCAAAAGCTAAGTATTTTTCATGGTTAATATGATATGAATTTGAAAACTGTTGGGAGGAGTTCATGTTGAAATCGGTAAAAGTTATAATAAAAAAAATGTTATGTTTGTTGAAAGGCGTAAAAACGGGGTCTAATACGTATATAGCTTTTAATTCAAAAATAAAGAATGCAAATAAAATTTCTCTGGGTAAAGATGTATACGTTGACAGTCATGCCCGTATTGATGCAAGCCGCGAGAATTCATCAATTTCCATAGGAGATAATACTCTGGTTCATGAGTATTCGCTCATAAAAGCAAATGGCGGAAAAATTTCTATAGGCAGAGATTGTACCGTTAATGACTATAGTATTTTGTACGGACACGGGGGATTGGTTATAGGAAATGATGTCCATATAGCAGCCCATGTTGTTATTGTCCCGGCTAATCATATTTATGAAAATCCTGACATTTTTATTTCAAAGCAGGGCGAAACTAAGAAAGGTATTATTATTGAGGATGATGTCTGGCTTGGAGCTAATGCCGTAATATTGGATGGAGTTACAATTGGAAGAGGAAGTATTGTCGGAGCGGGTGCGGTAGTTACCAGATCTGTTCCTCCATGTGTTGTCGTTGCAGGTTCTCCGGCAAAGGTGATAAAGAAAAGAGAATTTAAATGAGTATAATAGTTATCAGGAACGGAGGTGTGATATGAAGAGCGTAAGAACTATTATTAGAATAGTTTTTTTCGCCATAGCTCGATATTTTCCTTTCCTCTTGAAAATTAAGAAGGTAAGACCTTCGTCCCTTATTGTTGCGCTTACCAACAGATGTAACAGTAAATGTGTTATGTGCAGTTATTGGAAGAATACAGTAACGGAAGAACTCAGCTTTTCCGAATTGGTAAGAGTATTTAAAGAAGCTGGAGAAGCAGGGGTGAAAGCGGTTACTCTCTATGGAGGGGAACCTTTCCTTAGAAAAGATATTTTTGATATAATCAGTGTAGTAAAAGAAAACGGCATGACTGTCGGTGTGATAACAAATGCTCTTTTGATAAATGAGAAAATGGCTGAAAAAATAGTAAAGAGCGGTATAATAAATATTACAATATCTATGGATGCTGTCGGAGATTTAAATGATGAGTTAAGAGGAATTAAAGGGGCTTATGAAAAATCTGTTAAGGCTATATCTTTCCTGCAGACTGCGGCAATTAAATTACGAAGTACTCTTGATATTCAGGTAGGATCAATAATTTCCTTAAAGACTATAGGTGATAATGGAATAATAAAAATAGCTGATTTGTGTGAGACCATGAATATTTCGTTTATTCCGAGTCTTATTGACAAGACGATGCCTTATTACGCCGGCAGTGAAGGCGGAAACTTGTTTGTAGGCGGGGAAAAGCTCAAGATTCTGGATGGGGTCGTTGACAAACTTGTAGAAGTCAGAAAAAAAAGCCCTAAGCTTCTTCCTTTTTCGATTTCAGCCTTGAAATATATTAAAAGGTACTTTAGGGATCCTGCGAGCAGAAATATTCCTTGTTTAAGAGGTATACTTGGAGAAGTGTGGCTGAATACGAATGGAGATCTTCATACTTGCGCAGGATTACCGCCGGTAGGAAATATCATGCATCAAGGTTTTAATGAAATAGTGTTTTCTAAATCCTGGAAGAATCAAACAATAAAGATGTTTCGGAAGGATTGTCCGGGATGCAGCTGTACCTATAATACAAACGTAGAGTCCAGTTTTAATTTTCTTGTACATAAAATACTTGAAAAAATAATATATTCTGATTATAAGAATAAGGGTAAATGATATTCAGCAGGATTGTTTTATGATAAAAATACTTTTTTAGGGGGTAGAGCGTGAAGATGATCGGATTTACTTATCGATTTTTTATGAGTATGACAAATTCATTGGCCAGAATGCAGTTGGATGAAATATTGAATTTGTATTTCCAGGCGCTACCGGAAGGGAATGTGTTAGAAATCGGTTCGGGGAAATATCCGCTTTATAAGGATAAGGTAAAGGCTGTCACATATCAAACGCTGGATATAAGGAAAGAAGTAGAGCCGGACATATGCGCGGATATCCACAATATGCCTATAGAGGATGAGACATATGATATAGTGTTTGCTACTGAAGTACTGGAACATTGCCATACGCCGCAGAAGGCGATAGGTGAAATACATAGAATTCTTAAGAAAGGCGGTGTTTGTATTCTTTCGACAAGATTTATGTTTAAAATCCATGGCAGTCCTTATGATTATTTCAGATTTACGGACCAGGGCTTGCTTCATCTTTTCAAAGGATTTAAAGAAAAGGAGATAAAGTCCCATGGGAATGTATTTACCGCGTTTTTTGATAACTTCTACAAGAAAAGTTTTCCTTTAAGGATTTTCTTTCTTGTAAATTCCCCGTTGAAATATATATTTTTCTGGAAGAGTAAAGTATGCCCCAGCGGTTACGTTGTATACGCTGTAAAATAAATATGATTTTAAAATAGTTTATCTTCGTAGGGACAGGCATGCATGTCCCTACGGTATGTATGACTGGTTGATAAAAAGGATTTGAAATGGAGAAAAAACACAACATAATATGCTTCTCGACCCAGCCCTGGGATGATTTTTCCTGGACTAACAAACAGCATATAATGAGCAGGTTATCCAAAGAGCATAATGTCCTGTATGTTTTTAAAGACGGCACTTTGGAAGGGTTTATTCTTTCTTTTTTGCGGGGGAAAAGAAGTGTTGTCGATATTTTTAAAAGACATAAAAGAATAAATGAAAATCTTTTCAGGATTTATCCGTTTGTGTCTTACCTTGGGAAATACTCCCGTGTTATCAAAGCTGTAAATAATATAATCGTTCTGTTCTTTGTCCGGAGATGGGCTAAAAAGCTTGGAATGGAAAAACCCGTGCTTTGGGCTTATCATCCTGAAGCAAGTTATTTTATGGGAAAATTGAATGAATCACTGGTCCTCTATGATTGTGTGGATGATTACTCTGAAACCCCCGCATACAATGAAACAAAAAAATCCAGAAAATGGATATTGCGGTCTGAAAAAAAACTTCTTGAGAAAGCTGATTTAGTAATTACGACAAGCGAAAAGCTTTTTTCTGAAAAGAAAAAACTCAATCCGTATACTTATCTGGTTGAGAATGTCGGGGATTATGAGCATTTTTCAAAAGCTGCTCTTTTCGAGACTGTAATCCCCTGCGACATTAAAGATTTGAATAAACCGGTAATCGGTTATTATGGCGTTTTGAGTTCTTACAAGGTGGATTTTGAACTCTTAAGCTACGTCGCGGAGAAGAGGCCTGAGTGGTCCCTGGTCTTGATAGGAGGAATTGGTATTGGGGAAAGTAACACCGATATTAGTATACTTAAGAGCCGTTCAAATATAAGGATACTCGGAGGGCGGGATTACTCTTTGCTTCCCGGATATGTAAAAGCGTTTGATGTCTGCATTATTCCTTATGCGAGAAATGAATATACCGATGCCTGCTTCCCTATCAAATTTAATGAGTACCTTGCGAGCGGCAAACCTGTGGTTTCAACAGCGCTTCCTTCCTTGTCAAAATTCGGAGATGTTGCCTCTCTTGCCAAAGACAGGGCTGAATTTATAACATATATTGAAAAGGCTCTTGCTGAAAAAGAGCCTGCTTTTAAAGAAAAAAGACTTGAACATGCCAAAAAGAACACCTGGGAAGTCAGGATAGGAAAGATAATGGCTCTGCTGGAAAGCGCCCTGCAAAAGAAAGAACTGAAAAAGACACAGGTGCTTTGTTTTTCAATTAATTACTGGGAAAAAAGATGGGCGAGAAAACAGCATTTTTCAAGGGAGTTTTCAAGATGTCCGGAAATTGATAAAGTCTATTATATCGAACCGCCCGTAAGCCTGCATGATTTTATTCTTTCTCCCAAAAATGCTTTAAAAAATGACGAATGGAAAGCAAGGTGGAAACGGGCATTTTTAGTCAGAGCCGATAACTATACCAAAGAGTTATTTATTCTAACTCCGCTTTTTATTCTTCCTTTTATGAGGGTGGAGTGGCTTAATAAAATAAACCGGGCGCTTTCTCTTGGAATGATGAAGCTCCTGCGGCGCCTGCCGAAAACGAAAGAATCAATTCTCTGGCTTTATCATCCGTATGATTATTACCTCGCAGAATGGTTTGACGGCTGTAAAGTATCCTGTTTTGACTGGGCGGAAAAATGGGGGGAGTATTTTACGGAGTTGAAGGGCAATGCCAGAAAGGATGTTTTAAATAAAGAGCGTAAGATGCTGGAGCGGGTTGACCTGGTGTTTACAGTGTCAAAGGTTATGGAGAACGAAGCAAAAGGAGTGAATAAAAACTCGCTCTTTCTTCCGAGCGGTACGGTATCGGAGATTTTCGCGCCGGGAAATAATTCAGGGCTCGCTGAAATAATGAAACAGGTGAAAAAGCCTGTTCTGGGCTATATGGGGACCGTAAACGAAAGATTTGACGTGGAAACTTTCGCGTATCTTGCCGGGGCACTGCCGGAGTGTTCGATAGTTGTTGTCGGGGATTATCACAGTAAGCGTGTCGATATCAGCTCTCTTAAGGGAATATCTAATATTCATTTTACGGGAGGAGTAGATTTCTGGGAACTGCCGAAATATACAAATGGCTTTGACGTTTGCATTATGCCTTATGTGCCGGCAAATACAGAAGTGGAGCCTACAAAGATCTATGATTATCTTTCTACCGGGAAACCTGTTGTTACCTCTAAGTTCCCGGAGATAATGAAATTTGAAGGGTTAATTGACATTACCTCGAACAAAGAAGAATTTTTTGCAGCGGTTAAGAGGCGATTGACCTTTGATCCGCCCGAAGACAGGGAAATGCGTCTAAGGGCTGCCGGTGAAAATTCTTGGAGAAAAAGGATTGAAGATGTATATGCCCTGATAAAAAAGGAAATACAAAATAAAGAAATAAATCAGGAAAAAAAGAAACTTCTGGTCATTCCACATATCCCTTCTGAAGATTCTGTGAGGGTCAGAGAGCTTGAACTGGCGAAAGCGTTGTCCGGCAAATATAATGTTTATTATCTCACCTGGGCAGTTGAATTCTCCGGTTCAAAGGTAAAGCGCCTGGAAAATATGCTTATGGATATATTTAGACGGGTGAAGCTTTACAAAAAAGGGGATGTTCGCGCGATCCGGGTGCCGATATTCAGACGGCCTTTGAGGCTCTCTGCTTCGCTGAACCGTTTGCGGTTAAAAAGGATAATGCAGAAAGAAAAAATAGATATATTGCTCAACTCTTCCATTCATGCTTTTCCTGCGCCTTGCAAAGATGCAGGAGAGAGAAAGAATTTTAAATATATATATGATCTTGTTGATTTGCCCTACATGAGCAGTAATGACAATTTCGATGATTTTAAGAAAGAGTTTGTTTCGGCGGAGTTAAAAAAAGCAGACCTTGTTTTGACGGTGTCTGTGGGATTGGCGGAATGGCTTAAAAAAAATCACAATAAAACAGCGATGCCGTTGGTCAATGGGGTGGACCTTGAGTGTATTGAGAATATGCCTGTCGCTGCGGTAAAGGAATTAAAGGTAAAACTGGGGCTGGAGGGCAAGATTGTTTTTAGTGTTATTGGAAACGTGGGGAAATGGGTGGACTTGAGGTTTATTCTGGAAGTATTTACAAAACTTAAGAAGGACATGCCCGGCGCGGCTTTGCTGATTGTCGGACCTGTCCAGGATGATCAGCAGCTAAAGCAAAAGTATGCAGCAAAAGATATTATATTCACAGGGGCTGTAAACAGTCAGGAAATTAATAAGTATTTCCAAGCTACGGATGTAGGAATTGTTCCGAGTGTTGTTAATGAATTTCAAAATGTTTCTTTTCATATTAAAGTTATTGAGTATACGGCGGCCAAAAAGATTGTGGTAGCATCCCCTCTTGTTGAGATAAACAGGCTTAGTTTTCCGAATATCCTCATTGCGCCGTTGATTGAAAAAGAATGGCTGGAAAAGCTCAGACAGGCAGCCGAAATGAAATGGGATAAAAGCTGGTCTAAAAATATCAGGAGTTATGACTGGAAAGCTATAGCCGAAAAGCTTGCGGCGGAGGCGGAAAAACTGTGACAAATAAACCAAGCTTTAAAAAATTTACTTTTTTCAGAAGGCTTTACAGGGTTCTTAGAAAAAAAATGTACCTTCTCTCTGAAACCGCGGGTTCTTTTCTTTTCCTTTTTCTTAATGAAAAGCCGGGAGTGTTTTCAAAGGAAGAAATTAAAAACATACTTCTGATACGGTTGGACCGCGTAGGAGACCTGATCCTGACAACACCGGCTTTAAAAGCTATAAGAGACAGTTACCCTGCGGCAAAAATAGACATCCTTGTCCGCCGTTATACGAAAGAACTTTTATTTGGGAATAAGAGCATCGATGCTGTCATAGAATATGAGTCTTTTTCTTCAAGGCAGGAGTGTGAGATGTTTTTGCGAAAAAATAATTATGACGCAGCCCTGGTCTTTCATCCAGGTTATCAGTTCAATAGGCTCGCTTATATGTCCGGGGCAAAATGGAGGGCGGGTTATTCCGGAAGCGGAGGATCTTTTTTTCTTAACCTGATTCTTAAGGATGACAGGGATGTTAGAATAAGGCATGAGGTCATCTCGGCGTTGGAAGTGGCCGCTAAGGTCGGAGTAATGCAGGAGCAGAGCCTGCCTGAAGTAAAAGTATCTCCCGAAAACAAAGCCGCTGCGCAGGATTTCATGAAAAAAAATAAGATAGAAGGAAAATTTGCCGTTGTGCATCCCGGTTCCAGGCAGGAATACATAAGATGGTCCAAAGAGGGATATGCAAAAGTCACAAAATGGCTTATAGATACAAAGAAAATGAAAGTGGTTCTTACCGCAGGTAAAGATGAATATGATTATGTTCTGGAAACGGCTTTTATGGTAAAGGAAGGGGCGGTAATAGCGGAAGGTTTGACTCTCGGGGTTCTGACGGCTTTGATATCTTTAAGTGAAGTATTTGTAGGCAATTCTACGGGTCCTATGCATATTGCGGCCGCGTTAAAAGTTCCGACGGTTGCTATTTTTGGGAACGCACATCCTTTGGACAGTTATAAAGTCTGGGGTCCTTTGAGCCAAAACAGTAAGGCGGTTTTTTCTGAGCTGAACTGCGAGGGATGTCATCCCGGAGACTGCAGGTCCTTTGAATGTAAAGAGCTGATAACAACTGAAACTGTTGAAGCTGCAATTGAGGAAGTATTGGATAAAGGAGAGAGATGAAAATGGTGGAAATAACCAATAAGGATTATGATAAGAATATTTTGAAAGAAGGCGAAGAGTTTCAGATTGACAATTATTATGAGCCGAAAGCAGCGGATATGAAACGGCGTGTAATATATGTTATGTCAAAATTAATGGTTGCGCCTTTAATGAAAGTTCTGGACCTGGGATGCGGAGTGGGCACTTTTGCTTTCAGGTCGGCGAAAGCTGGTGCTATGGCTTACGGGGTTGATTACTCTGAAGAGTCTATAAATATGGCGAGAAAATTATGCGAAAAATTCAATGTTAAGCCGGATTTTATAGCGGCCGATACTGCTAAAACGCTTCCTTATGATGATAATTATTTCGACCGTATTGCCTGTGTGGATTTTATAGAACATATCAGCGATGAAAACAAAGTACAGCTTCTGAAAGAGATCAAAAGGATATTAAAACCAGGAGGAATCGCGGTTATATACACTCCAAACAATATGAGAGAGAAGATAGGGGAAATAATAATGAGGTTACTGCGTCGGTATAAGGAAAATCCTCTTCATTTTGGCTTGATTTACAGGAGGAAATTTGAAAGAATGATGAAATCCGAAGAAATATCTTTTACGACAAGTTATTTTGATCCGGGAAGGCCGTATCTGGCGTATATCCCGCTTTTTAGAGGGGCGCTTGCTTTAAATTTATTGTGGACTATAAGGAAAAAATGAAAATACTGGTGATAAACCTTGGCGGTCTGGGTGATATGTTGTTTTCCGTTCCTTTTTTACGCGGGCTCAGGGACAGGTATAAAACAGCTGAAATTACCCTTCTGACCGTGACCAATAGTTATGGTATCATTGAAAATCAAAAGCTTTTTGACAAGGTGGTGGAACTCCCGGCGGGAAGCAGTGATATCCGGCGTATTTTTGTTTTTAAATATCTTCGTTTGTTTTCCGGATTAAGAAAGCAAAAATATGACCTTTCTGTAAACCTCAGGACCGTTGTATCATTGAACTCTGCAATTAAGACGGCTCTTATGCTTTTTGCCGCAGGCGCAAGAAAGAATACCGGAAGGGGTAACAGCGGAACGACTTTTATTTATGAAACGGCTGTTGTCGAGAAAAAAGAATATAACAAGCATGAAGTTGATTATCACGCTGAGCTCGCGGAAAAACTCGGGTTCAAGCCCAGGGGAAAGATACAG
>MFGS01000163.1:0-13487 GCA_001778355.1 Candidatus Firestonebacteria bacterium RIFOXYA2_FULL_40_8 | reverse complement strand
GAATAAAATAAGTCCAAAAGCAAAAATAATTGTTATGAATCACGAGGCAAGATGGGAAACAAAAAGATGGCCTCCGGTAAATTACTTAAGATTGATGGAGAAATTAATAAAATTTAAGAATATAAAGATAATTCTTCTCAGCAATAAAGACATTGCGTTTGCGCAGATAGTTAAGAAGATCTTTAGAAAAGTTGTGATATTGAAAAATGATGATATAAAAAATATCGCTGCAGTTATAAAAAAAGCTTCGGTTCTGCTGACCAATGATACTGGCATTGTTCATGTCGGAGCCGCGCTTAATGTTAAAACAGTCGGACTTTACGGGCCGAGTGACCCGTACCTGGCAGGACCTTATTTACCGTCGAACAGAAAGATAATAATCAATAAAAGCGCTCATTGTGCGCCCTGTAACAAATTAGAATGTTCATCCCTGGAGTGTTTTAAAAAAATCACGGTTGAAGAAGTGTATTCAGCGATAATCAAATTTGTGGGAGCGAAATAACTTGAAAAGACTCGGTGATTTGTTAAGAAAGATTGTTTCAAGGAAAGAAGAGAAAGGTGAATATTCCGCGGGCTACTGGCCGGTAAAGGTGAGAAATAAACTGCTGGAAGTAATACCTGAATATGGTTCTTTCCTTGAGGTTGGGTGCGGGGAAGGGTTGTTTCTCTCGGATCTGAGAAAGAACAAATCAAATTTAAGTCTTACAGGTGTGGATTTATGGGAAGAGATACTTAATAAAGCAAAAGCCCGGTTTAGCAATGATCCCGGGGTAACCCTCGTGCTGGGAAAAGGCGAAAAACTCCCATTTTCTGACAATACATTTGATACGGTTGCGGCTGTTAATCTTCTGATTAATATAAAAGATAAAGCGGTAGCTGATAATATAGTTTCAGAGCTGCTTCGTGTTACAAAACTGAACGGAAAGATTCTTTTTGACCTGAGAAATAAACGCAGTCCCTTTTTGAAGGTGCAGTACGGGCTTGCTAAATTCTATGACACGGAAATAAAAGTACCTCTGGTTACTTACAAAGCAGAAGATTTTGACGGTATTTTGGGGTACAATGAGAGGAAAGTGTATACTTGCGGCTTCCCAAAAGGCAAGTACGCACCGATTCTGGTGATTGAAGCGGTAAAGAAGCAATAAAAGCAGGGAAAGCAAATACAGCAAGTACAGCAAGTACAGAAAGAGAAGTAAAAGAAGAAAGGGAAGCATAAACAGTAAGTGAAGGAAGAGAAGAAAAAGAAGTAAGGGCAGCAGCAGAAGAAGAAAACAAGGCTTTATTATAATAAAATAACACCTTAGTGCGGCACCCGTAACTCGTAACCCGCTACCCGTAACAATTTTGTGACTATGGAGCAAAATGATCAAAGCTAAATTGGTCGATACTGATATAAGAATATTTGAACTTGTCCTGGCTCTACTTGCCAGTTTAAGGCAAAAAGGGAAAGGTGTATTGGTATTTGAGGATCTTCTGAGAAAAAAGGCAAAAGTATCTGAGGCGATTGTTTTTGGTTCCGGTAATGCGGCTCTTCTTGCTTCCCTTGTCGCAATGAAAAAAATAACAAAAGGTGAAAAGACAGATGTTATTATTCCTGCCTATACTCCTCTTGCGCTGTACGTCACAATAAAACAAGCCGGACTTACACCCGTGCTTTGTGATATTGATGCCAAAGATTTCGGGTTTAGTTCCGGGTGTAAGGAAGCAAAGGCAAATGGTAAGACCCTGGCTGCTATTCCGGTACGGCTTTTCGGATTGGAGAGTTCTCCTGCCGGAAAAAATGACGGGTTTTTCGTCATCGAAGACAATGCGCAGGGGTTTATTACTCCGCTTAAATGGGATTTACAGCTTATCAGTTTTAATCGGGGGAAGAATTTTCCGCTTTTAAACGGCGGAGCAATACTTACCAACGATGAAGTACTGGCAGAGGAGATAAGAAGAGTGAGGATTTCTTATTCTGCTCCTACCCTCCTGAATAATATTGTTACTTTTGCGAAATTTAAGGCATTTTGTCTTTCTAAAAATAGGCTATTTTATAATATTATGCTTCCTTTTATTGAAGGAATGAGACAGATAAAACCTCCCGAGCATATAAGCGAGGCGCTTTTGTCGTCCTGGCAGAGTATGCTTGGCGCGGGTAAAATATTTCACTGTGATGAAAATATGAAAAGAAGGTTTGAAATCGCTAAAAAATATCTCCTGCTTTTAAAGGATCTTGATGGAATAGATCTTCCTGAAGTAAAAGAAGGAAGTATTGTTAACAGATTTCCCCTTTTGATAAAAGATAAAAATAAAGTTGAGGAAATACAGCTGAAACTAAAAAAAATGGGTATTGAGTCTTCGCGGATGTATTTTAAACCGGTGCATCAGGTGTATGGGCTGGAAAGCAAGCCCGGGGAGTTTAAAAACGCGGAATATATAGCAGAAAGGTTTCTGGTTTTACCCTGCAATCCGTTTTTATCGGATAAAGAAGTAGATTTTATCGCAGAAGGGGTAAAAAAATGTTTCCTATAAAAACGTTTGGAAGAAATATTAAAAAGGCACTGCTGGAGCCGGGTTATGCTTTTAATGCTCTTGTAAAAAGGACCGGAGCTTCGGCAAGCTACCGTTTTAGTAAAAACGGCAAGGCACCTTTTCCGGAAAGTATTACCTTTTTCCTTACATACAAATGTAATTTACGCTGTAAAATGTGCGGTCAATGGGGGGATGAAGGCACAAACAAGTCCTTTGATCCCGCTAAAGTAAATGCAAAACTCGATATCTCTTCATATATAAAGCTCCTGGACGAAGTAAAAACCTTTAAACCTCATATTACTTTGTTCGGCGGGGAACCTTTGATGTATTATGAATTTGAACAGCTTGTACATGAGATAAAAAAACGGGGATTACATCTTGGTATCATCACAAACGGCACCCTTATTAAAAAGCATGCGGCTGTAATAGTAAACGAGGGAGTGGATGTCGTTTCTCTCTCCGTAGATGGTCCGGCTGAACTTCACGATAGGGTCAGGAATATGGAAGGGGCTTTTGCCAGAATAAAAGAAGGGGCGGATGAAATAACACGGCTTAAAGTTGAGAAGAAAACGTCAAAGCCGGTTATCAATATTGTCTGCACCATCTCCGATCTTAACTACAAAAGTATCAGGGAGATGCCTGCGGTGGCAAAAGAATTGCACGCGGGTACGCTTAACCTGCATCATCTTATCTTTACCGATTGCGATACGGTAGAACGTCATAATAAATATTTCAAAGGGAAGTTCGGTGTGGAGTCGAAAGACTGGTCCGGTTTTATAAGGCCCGCAGTTTCAGATATAAATATCGACCGGCTCGCTTCTGACCTTCAAATACTCAAAACATCCAATCATCCATTTTTGCTAACGGTCTACCCCGATTTCAGCAAAGAAGAAACGCTCAAGTATTACAAAGATAAGGAGTTTCTGTCGGCTGAATACCCGAAAAGATGCCTTTCCCCCTGGGTTGTTTCCTATATCTGCCCGGACGGCGGAGTTCTACCCTGTCATAGTCTTGGCTTTGTTTCGGGAAATATTAAAACAGAATCCTTTAAAGATATCTGGAATGGAAAAGAGATGAGGAAGTTTAGAGTCGAATTAAAGAAACAGAAACATTTTGGAGTATGTCCAAAATGCACAGAAATGTATCGTTACTAACGAAGCAAGGAAAGCAGAGAAAGCAAGTGAAGCAAATGAAGTGCATATTAAGGAGTTATTATTAGATAATACTACATTAAATAGTCACTAGTCATTAGTCAATAGTAATTTATGTCGAAATTGGAGAAATATTGATGTCCAAGAAAAAATTGCTGCATATCGTTACCCGTCTCGAGCACGGCGGCACCCTTACAAACATTCTTTCTTTAATGGAAGGACTTTCTAAGGATTACGATGTGGTTCTGGCTCTTGGTTCTTTTAAGACAGAAAAAGAAAAAGTTGAAAAGTCTTCTGTCGCTTCCGGCTACCGTATTGTCTGGCTGGAAGAGTTTCGCAGGAATATCAGCCCGCTTAAGGATATAAACACGCTCATGGACCTTATTGATCTGATACTCCGTGAAAATCCGTACCTGGTACATACGCATACTTCCAAGGCAGGCATACTCGGACGTATGGCCTGTGCTGTTACCGGTGTTAAGAAAACCATACACACTCCGCACGGGCATGTCTTTTACGGGTATTTTAATCCTTTCGTCTCCTACATATATATAGTACTCGAAAAGTTAGCGGCCCGTTTTACGAAAAAGATCATTGTTTTCTCACAGGCCGAAAAGAAGGACCACCTGGAGAGAAATATTGGCAGGGATGATAAGTTTGCAGTAATTCCAAACGGTATCAGACCCGAACCATATTTAATAGAATATGATACAGCGGCAAAAAAGTTGGAACTTGGGATTTGCCTTGATAAGAAGGTCCTTGGTTTTGCAGGCCGGCTTGAGCCTGTTAAGGGAGTCGATCTTTTTGTTAAAGCAGTAAAACTCTTAAATAAAGAAAGATCTGATTTCATTGCAGTTATGGCGGGAACCGGAACTTTAGAAAAGGGCATAAAAGATCTGGTGGACGATACTTTAAAGCTTATTGGACACCGGGAAGATTTGCCGGAAATACTTGCGCTGATTGATGTTTTCGTGATGCCTTCTTTAAACGAAGGTTTTGGGCTTGCGGCCGTGGAAGCCGGTCTTTCAAAGAAGCCCGTAATTGCATCACGAGTCGGGGGCCTGCCTGAGATTATTACGGATAATGAAACCGGACTGCTTGTACCCTCCGGAAATCTTGAATTGTTATGTTCTTCTATCAAAAAACTTTTGGATGATCCGGTTGAAGCAAAACGGCTCGGGGAAAACGGCAGAAAAAAAGCGCTTGAGTATTACAGTGAAGGAAAAATGCTGGAAGGATTGAAGAAACTGTATGAAAATATTTAAAATATCCTTAATTACAGCAATACTTGCGGGTTTTTTACAGGCAGGAGTGCTTTTTACTCCGGAAACCACAGTCAGAACCGCGATGCATCTTCACACCACCTATAGTTACGACTGTACTTATTCTGTTGAAGAAATAGTAGCGCGGGCGAAAGCAAAAGGTCTGGATGCAGCTATAATTACGGATCATGACCTCATAGAAGTTAAATACGGGGTCTTTCCTTTAAGGAGAATATTGCGAGCGGGGTTGGAGCTTAACTCGGTATTTGATGCCGGTGTGGATAAATATTTTTCAGAGATAGAAAGTGTGCAGGAAAAATACCCGGAGATGCTGGTTCTGCCCGGTGTGGAAACCAGTCCGTTTTATTTCTGGGAGACAAAAAGCAAGGCCCTGGTCCTTAATGACTGGCACAAACATCTGCTGATCTTCGGTCTTTCTGCCGCGGATATGAAAAAACTCCCTACAACGGGAAATAAAAACTCCTGGAAATACAGACCGCTCCTGCTCTGGCCGTTACTCCTCGTACTTCTCGGTTTTCTTTTCTTTAAAAGGATCTATCTTGTTAAATTTGGCGTGGTACTCATAATTATAGGCGGAATATTTCTGGTTAATAATTTCCCGTTCACGGCGCCTGATTTTGACCAGTATTCCGGCTATCAAGGTTCCCGCCCTTACCAGAATGTAATTGATTACACCGCCAAGCGGGGAGGGTTTACGGTCTGGGCGCATCCGGAAGCCAATAGTAATATTGATTTTCCCGTGGTGACTTCGGTGCAGGGCCGGTTTTTTAACCTGGGGCTTAATCTTTCAACGCCTCCTTATCCGGAGGCTATTACGGGTACGGAAAATTATAACGGTATAAACCTGCTTGAGGAAGGATATAAAACAATCGGCAGATGCGGGGGGCTTTGGGATAAAGTGCTTGCCGAGTATTCAACCGGTGAACGGAAAGTTCCCGCCTTCGCTTTCGGGGAGACGGATTACAGAAAAGAAGGTGAAGGTATAGCTCTTGACGGTATCCAGAATGTAGTAAACGCAAAAAAAGGCGATAAAAAAGAGTTTTTGAAAGCTTTAAAAGACGGAGAATTTTATGTTCTAAAGAAAGGGATTCTCCCTGCAATCCCCGTGCTTGAAGAGTTTTCGGAAGCCGGTAATATAAAGATCTCCATGAATGACGGAAGTAAAAAGAAACTGACGGTGACCCTCATTAAGGATGGTTTTGTACAGCAGATAGCGGACGGGATAACGCCTTTTAGTATGGAGTTTAAGGTGCTTGTTCCTGAACAAGGAAAGAGTTATTACCGTCTGGAAGCCGTACTTAAGGACGGGGGCATGATAATAAGTAATCCCGTATTTATAGAAAGCAGCGCGGAGAAAATAAGATGAAACTATCGGTGCATCAACCTCAATATATTCCATGGCTTGGGTATTTTGATAAAATTGCAAAAAGCGATGCTTTTGTGTTCCTTGATAATGTGCAGTATAAAAAAAGGGAGTTTCAAAACAGAAATAAGATACGGACCAAAGAAGGTTTTCTCTGGCTCACGGTGCCGGTTATGACCAAGGGAAAATATGACCAGCTTATTCGCGGGGTGGAAATAGACAATACGGAAAACTGGAGAAAGGACCATTTTGAAGCTCTCCGGCATAACTACAGTAAGGCTCCGTATTACGGTGAGCATGAGGAGTTCCTTAAAAATGTTTATTCAAAAGAATGGACAAAGCTGGCGGAACTAAATGAACATATTATCAGGTATATTCTGAACTATCTGGAGATTGCCGTTCCGCTTTATACGGAATCAAAGCTGGATATAGAAGGTTTTAAGACCGAAAGGCTTGTGAATATCTGCAAAAAGCTTAAGGCTGATGTTTACCTTTCCGGGCAGGGCGCTAAGGATTATATTGAAGAAGAAAAGTTTACTGCTGCGGGAATAAAGCTGGAGTATCAGGAGTTCCTGCATCCGGAATATTCCCAGGTTTACCCGGGGTTTGAGAGCCGGCTTTCTATTTTAGATTTGCTGTTTAATAAGGGGAAGGAAAGTGTTAAGATATTTAAAGGTCTGAAAAGAGCTGAGGGCGTATGAAAGAAAACAATAAGGAAAAAATACTCATAGTCGATGACGAAGCCAGTATTTGCGAATTACTGCAATTGAACTTATATGAACTATACGATACGGATACCGCAGGCAGTGTCAAAGAAGCGATTGAAAAAATTGAACTGAAGAAGTATGCCCTGATAATTACGGATATGAAAATGCCGGGACAGACCGGGCTTGACCTTATCAAGCTGGTTAAAGAAAAAAGCTCCGAGACCATTGTTATCGTCATGACCGGTTATAGTTCCGTGGAGGATGCGGTAAATGCTTTAAAGCTGGGTGCCGAGGAATATGTCTTAAAACCTTTAGATCTGGATAAATTTAGTATTATGGTAAAGAGTTTTATTGAAAAATACAGGTTAAGAAAAAAGCTTTCCAGTGTGCAGAAGTCTTTCGAGCTTGAAAAGCTTAACCACATTATGATTGAATCCGAAGATATTGATAAAGCACTTCCCGAAATATTAAATCTTGTCTGCCGGATGTTTCAAGCCGACAGCGGTTCGATAATGTTGTTTGATAAAGCCGCGCAAAAGCTCTGTGTGAAGGCTTCGAACGGCATTGATCCGGAAAAGATGGAAAAGTTTAAGGTTGCCATGGGTGAAGGGGTGTCAGGCTGGGTTGCCGAGAATAGAAAACCCGTTAAACTCGACAATAATATTGATCAAATAAAAAACAGGTTCAGGAATTTTGAACCCAGGGAAGAGATACGATCTTCCATCGTCGTACCTCTTGCTGTGCATGAAAAACTGCTGGGTGTGATGAACTTGAACAGGCTTCATGAAGGTAAATATTTTAGCGATGAAGATGTGAACATTTTATCAATGTTTTCCACATCGCTTGCTTTGAGCATGGAAAATACGAGATTTAAAGGGGAGCTTATAGAGAAAAACGAACGTCTTAAAGAAATTGACAAGCTAAAGACTGAGTTAATCTCTAATGTTTCTCATGAGCTGCGAACGCCTTTAACCGCCATGAAGGGCTCACTGGATCTTATGCTTTATCATTCCGACGAACCGACCGAAGAAACAAAAAAATTACTTATGATATTAAGTAAAAATCTTCATCGCCAGATGAAACTGGTTTCCGAACTTCTTGATTTTTCCCGGATCGACAGGAATAATATAAAAATTGAAAAAAAAGAGGATGATATAGTAAATCTTATCAAAGAGGTGGTTCAGGAACTGGCGCCTCTTATTAAGGAATCAAAACTTGACTTAAAACTCAGTCTTCCGGAAAAGCCGCTTATGTTAATGCTTGATTCTGACCGGATAAAACAGGTAATGATTAATCTGCTCTCAAATTCTATCAAATATACGAAAAAAGGGTGTATTAGGGTTTTCCTGGAGGATAAAACAGAGTCAATAATTATCAGCGTAAAGGACTCTGGTTCCGGTATTCCGGCAGATCAGTGCGCTAAAGTATTTACAAGATTTTTCAGGGTGGATAATGATGTAACAAGAAATACCCCGGGTTTCGGGCTGGGTCTGTCTCTTGCAAAAGGTATAGTGGAAGCTCATGGAGGGCAAATCTGGTTCGATTGTCCGGAAGAAGGCGGCACCGTCTTTTCTTTCCTCTTATATAAATGAAAAAAATATTATTATACATACTGTTAATTGTTCTGCCGGCGGTTTCTCCTTCCTACGGAGGTTCGCTCGACGGCTACATGCTGGGTGAATCCAAATTTACGTATGAGGGCTACACCTTCGAAAGGACGATTACGGCGGAAAAAGACATATACTACAGCCGGATTACCTTAAAAAAAGGCGATACCGTAATCCGTGAATTTCCCCGGGCGGAGACCGGTAATAAAGATAATATAATAAATATTGCTTCCTTTGGTTTTGCCAATCTCTTAAAAAAAGACGGAAAAAAAGAGATGATAATAAAAACCTGTCTGACTCCCGACGTTAAAAAATACTATTACTGGGTTTACACTATCGAGCCGGAGCTAAGACTCATTTTTGAAACGGAAAAGTGGAAGACGGGCTTTGTACTGGGCGTTGATGATATTAACAATGATAATGTTAAAGAGCTTATACAGACGAATCTGATCTTTGACCGGTTTGACCGGTGTTCGCATACCACTTCTGCGATTTTTGACATTTATTTCAAGTATGACGCGGAAAAAGGGGAGTACTTTCCCGCGAACCATATTTACAAGCAAATGGTGGGTAACGACTATTGGGCCAAGGAGCCCCTGACCAAAAAAGACCGCGGGGGCGTCCATCTCGGTTCTATATTGAAGACCCTTCTGCCGCTGATTTATTCCGGACAGGAAAAAGAGGCCTGGAAATATTTTGAAAACGACTATGTAATGCCGGACAAGTGGGGCATGCAGGAAAAGATAAGACTAAGGATGCAGACCGATCCTGTGTACGTACACATAAAGCAGCAAGTACAGCAGATACAGCAAGAAAAGCAGGAAAAGCAAGTACAGCAAGAACAGCAAGAACAGCAAGAACAGAAAGAGCAGAAGGGGAAGTAGAAGAAGTAAAAGAAGCAGGTTGAGGAAAGTCTAAATATATAACATTTATGCTTTCCGAAATCCGCCTAGGCGGAAAAAGCAAGTACAGCAAGAACAGAAAGGGAAGGAAGGGAAGAATGAGAAGGAAAAGCAGTAAAAGAGAAATCACTAAGGCTAAAGCACTAATAACTAAACAATAACTAAGAATTAAGCAATAAATTCTAAAAAGGAAGTATATCTCGATATAGCAACGAATAATTGACAGTAAATATTTTTCCTGTCTGGAAAGGTTTGCTAATTAATATAATTTAACGATTCTACTTGAAAATTAGTAATTGTTTGGAATTTTGAATTTATATCTTAGTGATTGCTTGCTGCATTAGTGAAATCATACAGGAAATAGGAGAAGACATGAAGGTAACAAAGGCGCTCATATTGGTAGCTTTTTGCCTTTCTTTCCTTTCAGCGGAAGAAGAGATCCAGCTGTTGGATCTGGAAACACTTCTGACTCCCGCGGACCGGTTGGAATATGATAATTACAGGGTACTCCGCAGCTGCGAGTTTAAAGAAGATGTAGTCTGCAAATATGTAGTGAAGAAAAACGGTATTAACCTTGTTTATTTTCCTGAAGACAGTTCTGGACTGGGTAACGGCGTGGTGCTGGGAGATGAAAAGGGAAAACTGCATCCTGATTTCTTGAAAACAGGACTCGTGCTTCTACTTGCAAAAAAAATACCTGAGTCCAGACCTGTATTTAAAAATATAACGGAAGAAGTAACAGGCGAGGGTTTGGTAACAACAATTTCTGCGATTACTTCCGAAAGAGCCGTACCTGTTAAGCCGCCGCATGCAGAAGAGCTCATATTTGAGAGCTGCTCCGGCGGGGTTAGCGGTTCTATTGAGTATACTATCTATACTCATGACCCCGATTTTAAAGAAATATTTGACAGCTATGCGTGGAGTACCGGCTTCGGATTGAGTTCATTCGATATTGATAAAGACGGGACCCGGGAACTGATCCAAACCTCATCGAAATATGATTTTGCTTTTGGCCGTCCTCACATTGACTCTGCTTTTCCGCAAGTGATTTTTAAATATAATGAAATAAAAAAAGAGTATCTTCCCGCCAACAGGCAGTTTAAGCAGTATATTCTTTCGGAGTTAAAAAAAATTGTTCCGACTATTGTGGATGACGAAAAAGATCCCTGCATGTCGCCCCTTCTAATGCATGTCCTTACCTGCCTGTATCTGGGCATGGATAAAGAGGCCTGGGAAATCTATAATAAATATTATAAACTAAAAAACAAAGACGCCTTAAAAAAAGATATCCTAACCGTACTTTCAAAAGATCCTGTTTTCTGCTATCTCTCTTCAAAATCAAAGTAAAGCGGTGACTGTCACCCTAAAACGCAATGAAATACAGGGGTATGATGAGCCTTATTGCAATGCGGATATAAGACACCTTTTCGGTATATATTGCAATTGACAGCTATGGGAAAACTGTTTATAATCTAACAGTAATTATGGAGTTAAATCTAAGTCAGGAGGGGAAAAGTATGAAGAAGTTTATGATAGTTGCAGTTTTGTTGGCGTTTGGTTTTGCAGGTTTTGTCCACGCACAGGAAGAACCAAAAGCGGAAGAACCGAAGGCAGAAGAATCAAAGGGGCCTAAAAAAGGCGACAAGATGACTCTGATTAAGATTGATAAAGGAGAAATCTGCGATACGACTAAAAGTGTTCTTTCAAAAGAGAAAGTTGACAAGGGACGGATGTACTCCTTGAAATATACAATAGAGGCAGGAAAAGGCGGCTTTTCGCTTATTACCGGTGACTCAGGGCTGCTGAAAGGTAAAAGAGGTATCTGGAAAGATTATGATACTTTAAATGTAAAGTATGTTCTGGAAGGGGATAAGCCGGTAAAAGCCAGCTGGTTGATAGGAGATCAGCAGTCTCTGGACAAATGGAAATACGGCAACTACTGTTCAAAAGTCGCGGTTCTTCAGCCCGGTGAAGGTGTTGTTTCAATAGATATTTCCGGTTTGGTTTGCGACCAGGGAAGACAGATGGATCTGGAAAATATGAGAAATATGATGTTGTATATGGGTAAAGGCGGACCGGAAGAAGGTTTTGTTCTTTACGTGCAGGATGTCTATTTAGAAAAAGAATAAATAAAAACGAAAAGCCCGTCGGTGTTAAATCCGGCGGGCTTTTTTTATTTAATGGTATTTGCAATATCTGTGTCATTGCTGTTCTTTATCCGTTCTATCAAACCCAAAACCCGCATTTATGTGCTGCGGATTTCGGGTTATGGTTGTCATTGCTAACTATATTTGCTATAATAATACAGTATGAAAAGAAAAGTTGGCGGTATAATAATTGAGCTGTTGCCCTCTGTTGTAAGGGATTTTTACACCGAGATGAGGTCTCTGGCTCAACCTGAGCTTACCGTGTTTCAATTCCGTATCCTCTCTAAATTATTCGTTTCCTCCCGTACAAATAATGAGTTGGCGCTTTGGGCCGGAATTAATAAGGCAACCATGTCCAGGGCCTTGACTACCTTGCAAAAACGCGGATTAATAAACAGAAAAACCGATAAAAAAGACCGAAGGGGTAATTTTATTTTTCTTACTGAGGCCGGTAAAAAAAAATATAAGGCGATTAGCGGGGTTGTCGGAAATATGATCTCGGATAAAATAGATAAAATAGATACTCGAAAACAAAAACAGCTCTTAAAGGGGCTGGAAGTTTTAAAGGAGGTTTTTAATAAATGAATAAAATTATCGTTCTTATATCCGTGTTTTTTATGTCAGGTATGCTGTTTTCATCTCCGTTAAAACTTGAAGAGGCGTATAAGGCGGCTATTCAAAAGACCGAATTTGGAGCTATAATGGACGCGCAAAAGAAGCAATATGAAGCGCGGACAGAAAAAGCAGGCGCGGTTCTTTATTCTCCGCTTTCAATAAAGGGAAGTTACGCTGCCCAACAGGCAGTTGCACCTTCGAATTACAGTGATGCGGCTTCACTGGCTTTTAATATTACCCAGCCGGTATATCAGGGCGGGCAGTTATCGGCGGCGCTTAATGAAGCCAAACTTCAACAAAAGTCCAAAGAGTTCCAGCTTGCAACCACAAAGATAACGCTATATTCCTCCGTGGCAGGAAGCTTCTATGCGGTGTTGTCAGCTGAAAAAGACAGAAAAAATGTTGAGACTGTTATTACTCAGACAAAAGATATGATAGTAGAGCTTGAAAAAAGAAAAGTCATCGGCAAAGCAAAATATAGCGAGGTTTTAATGGCTCAGGCTCAGCTTGCAGTATTGGAGTCTGATCTTGAAAGTGTTTTGCGGGATATTTTAACCTCCAGAGATGAATTTTCCTTCCTTACCGGACTTTCAAGAGACATTGAGCTTGAGGATATAGAAAAAGCAGAAGGAGAATTAAAAGAACTGACTTTTTACCTTGAAGCTGCGGCTAAAAGGCCTGATATATCCGCATTGCAGACGGATCTTGATACAGCCCGTCTTGAAACTGCATTCCAGAATGCTTACGGCCTGCCTTCAATTTATTTAACGGGCAATTATTATCCATATCGCACCGGTTCTTCGTCAGGTATTAACTGGGATGCGGGGCTTGCATTAAATATGAAGCTTTTTGACTTCGGAGATACAAGCGCAAGAGTTAAAGAAGCGCAAAATAAGGAAAAAGAATCAGAGCTTACTCTTGCAAAGAAAAAACGGCAGGCAGAGTCCGATGTAAGATCCGCTTACGGGAGTTTTAAAAGTCTGCTCCAGCAGGTAAAAATATTAGAGAATGCTGTGGATATGAACGGAAAGAACTATCTGGAACAAAAGAAAGATTATGAATTCAGCCTGGTTACGAATCTAGAGGTATTACAGGCAATGAACTCCTTACAAAATGCAAAAAAAGCGCTGGACCGGACCAAATTGGAGTTATTATTAGCCCGGGCAAAATTACTGTCAGCCGCAGCCCTGGTGCCGGA
>MFGS01000162.1 GCA_001778355.1 Candidatus Firestonebacteria bacterium RIFOXYA2_FULL_40_8 | reverse complement strand
CTACTTCAAAATCGGTCATTATTTCTCCAGTCTTTTCCAGCTTTTATAATCAGAAGGCTCTAAAACTTTCATTGAAAGCTCGCCTGCTTCATGCCCGTCCTCATAAAATACTGTTACCAGATTTTCCTCTTTAAATACGATATTTGAAAGGAACCATTTGTCGGCCATCTTGGGCTTTCTGCCTATAATCGTCTCCAGGTTTTCTTTAATCTGTCTCTTTGCAAGGAGTTCTTGTTTTTCAGTTAAAACAGGAATCTTTTCCTTCTTAATTTTATTTTGAGCTTCTTTCTCCTGTGCTTGTTCTTGAACATCAGCTTTTTTATATTTTCTTAATTCTTTTTCTTTTATTTCAAGTTGTCCTAGCAAGAAAATAACAGCTATAAAGGCAATAATAAATAGTATTAAAGACATGTTCACGGAAGAAGACTTTTTACTCTTTTTCTTTGCCATATCAGAATCCCAGCTCCGGTGCAATTTCTTTTATCGCAGCAACGGCTATTTCGACAAATTTATCCTTTGACAGACCTGTTTTCTCTATATCGTCAATAAGAACTCTGTCAACTTTTGCCGCAAAAGATTTTTCTTTTAGTCTTTTAAGTACTGACTTTGGCTGCACATTTGACAGCTTCTTCTCTGGAAGAATTAAAGTATAAGCGATTATGATCCCGGTTATATTTTCCGCAGCAGAAAGAGAGTATTCGAGCTTGCTTTCCCTTTTCTCCTGAATGGATCCCATTTTTTCCGCGTGGCATAAAATTGCTCTAAATATTACCGGAAGATCGTAACCTTCTTCTTTTAATATTTCAACAGTTTTCTGAGCATGGTTTGAAAGATCAGGTCCGACAACATCCAAATCAAGATCGTGAAGCAAACCGCAAATACCCCAAAGCTCTTCGTCCTCCTGAAAATGTTTTGCCAGCGCTCGCATAACGACTTCAGATTCTCTGGAATGAGCCAGTATATATTCGGTTTTAACATATTTTTTCAGGATAGCCAGAGCTTCTTCTATTGTTATCCCGGTTTTCATTTTATTCCTTGTTTTTTTTGGTACTGCCCGGATTTGTTTCAGCGCCGGTATATTTAATAATCCATTCTTCCAGTTTTTTCTCTTCAAGAGTGTTTGCAATTTCTACAATATTACCGGCTTTATCCACAAGAATATTTGTCGGTAATGCTGCCGTAGAGCCGGGCCTGATGTATTGATTTATACAGATTTTAGTATAATCCATAAAGACAGGAAAATTCAGTTTATATTCTTTTGCAAATTCAGATATTTTTTTATTATCTTTTTCTATGGATATAGCAACTATTTCAATTCTGTCTTTATATTTTTCATATAATTTGACAAAGCCCGGGAACTCCTGCTTGCATGGACCGCAATACGTAGCCCAGAAGTTAATAAGTACAATTTTTTTATCTTTGTTATCCGATATCTTGTGTTTTTTTCGTTTGATTGCGTCATAAAGAGAAAAATCCGGAGCCTTTTTGTTTATTTCAACAAGAAGATATTCGCTGAAATTCATTTGTTCAGCAAATATCAGACCGGCTAAAATAAATGTCAGGAATATCAATTTTCTCATTATTCATTTATCCTTTGTTCTTTAAATAAGTCTTAATTGATATATTAATATGGAGGCGGCACTCGGGATTGAACCGAGGAATCGCGGTTTTGCAGACCGCTGCCTTACCGCTTGGCTATGCCGCCACTTAATAAAATATTATACCGAATATTGCTTATTTTATCAATCTTTTAATGGAGCATTTAAACACATAATATTTAAAAGTTTCCATAAATATCATTTCCGCATTTTTCACATTTCCCGTTCACTACTTTGATGCTTCTCACACTATGTCCGGTTCGATCTATAAGGAGATTTTTACACATATTGCATACTGTATTACTACTGCCAGGAATATCAACGTTTCCAATGTAAACATATTTAAGCTTTTTTAAGAGTATTTTCTTAGCATTTTCAAGCAAGGGAACAGAAGTTGAGTCTTCTTTCATCTGATATTTTGGAAAGTATCTTGAAAGATGAACCGGAATCTCGGTTGAAACACCGGCAACCCATTCAGCCATGGCGTTTAACTCTTCTTCGGTATCATTTTGTGAAGGAATCAGAAGGTTGGTTAATTCAATATGGCATTTTTTGAATGATTTAATAATGGTTTGCTTTACAATCTTAATATCACCATTACATATATTTTTGTAGAAGCTCTGTTTAAATGCTTTAAGATCAATGTTCATAGCATCAATAAAAGGCAGAATTTCCATTAAAGGCGCTTCATTTACATAGCCATTAGTTACAAGTACATTCTTTAATCCGGCATTTTTCGCTTTTTTCGCAGTTTCCAGAACAAATTCGTACCAGATAAAAGGCTCATTATACGTATAAGCTATTCCTATAGATTTTGCTTTTAAAGCAGCTTTAACAACTTCATCACTGGAAATGCTCTGTCTTCCTGAGTCTGAATTTTGAGAGATTTGCCAATTCTGACAAAACCGGCAGGATAGGTTGCAACCGTTAGTACCAATAGATAGTATCTTGGATCCAGGGAAAAAATGATATAAAGGCTTCTTCTCGACAGGGTCTAAAGCGATTGAAGTTATTTCTCCGTAAATTGAGGTAACTAACGTACCATCAGCATTATTTCGCACCTTGCAAACACCCTGTTTTTCGTCTAAAATGATGCAGTTATGCGGACATAAGACACATTTTACTTTGCCATTAAATTTTTCCCAATATAGCGCAGTCTTCACTTTTTTTTCTTCTTTAGCCCTCGAATTAGCGCTTTCTTCATTATTCTTATCGGTGCTTTTTTACCTGTCCAGATTTCCCAGGATAGAGCGCCTTGATGAAGAAGCATCCCAATTCCGCCGTAAACCCTTGCTCCTGCTCTTTTTGCAACTTTCATAGTAGAAGTTAAGGCAGGGTTATAGATCATATCATAAAAAATAATTCCTCGTTTAAATGCTTTTTTACCAATTGCCGGTTTGTCACTTTTGTTTAAACCAAGAGAAGTTGCATTTATAATCAAGTCTGAGGTAAACGAATAGCTTTTTATAATGTTTTCGTCGAGCGGCACACTAATAGCTGTTACTCTTGGAGCGTACTTTTTAATAAGCTTTACGGCAAAGAGTGCCTTTTTTTTACTCCGATTCGCCACAATTATTCGCTTTGCTCCTTTTACCGCAAGGTAAACCGCAGCCGACCTTCCCGCTCCACCGGCTCCAAGGATTATGATATTTTTGCCTTTTATATTTATTCCGGCATCTTGATTAAGGCTTCTAAACAGGCCTTCTCCATCCGTACTGGTTCCGTATAGTTTATTATTTTTAACTTTAATAGTATTGACAGCGCCTGAAAGCCTTGCATCTTTAGTCAGAAAATCTACAGTGCGGTATGCAGTTTGTTTATGGGGAACGGTAATATTTACCCCTGTAAAACCAAGTTCCGGGAGCAGCTTGATAAGACCGGCACATTCTTCCGGCTTTACCTTAAAAGGTAAATAGGCATAATTAAGTTTCGAATGTTTAAAAGCAGCGTTATGCATCGCAGGTGAGAGGCTATGCTTAATAGGATACCCTAACACACCTGTCAGCTTAATTTTGTTTTTCAACATTTTCCAGGTCTGCCTCATTGTTTATATCGCCGACTATCTCTTCCAATACATCTTCTAAAGTTATCATACCTGTTACCACCCCGTCGTTATTTTTTACTATAGCCATGTGAATCTTTCCGGTTTTAAATTGAGTCAGAAGATCCGCTATTTTTTTGTTTTCATTTACAAAATAAGGTGCTCTCATAAGATCTTGTAGTATGAAAAGCTTCTTATTAAGCCAAATATTGACAAGATCTTTACCGTGTATTATTCCGACTATATTAGTTTTATCATCTTTGAAAACGGGCATTCGGGTGTGACCTTCTTCTGCGGTCGCTTTTAGAATTTGATTTATATTGTCATGTATATTCACACAAAATGTTTCATTTATAGGTATCATAGCTTCTTTGACTATTTTTTCATTAAATTTAAAAACATTTTTTAACATCGCGCTTTCGTCGGATTTCAGGATTCCTTCTTCATCCCCCAATCTTACCATAGACTTAATCTCGTCGCGAGTTATCATGGGTGTGTTTTCATCCGCTTTCCCGCCCAGCAACTTAATTACCCGTACTCCTATTTTCGTGAAAAGCCTGGTAAAAGGATTTATAAGTTTGTGAAAATAATACAAAGGTACAATTGTCAGTTTAACAGTTTTCTCAGCATTATGAATGGCGTATATTTTTGGAACTATTTCACCAAATACAATAATAATAAAAGTTACAAGTATTCCGCTTAAGGCCGTAAGCAGTGCTTTATTTATTCCAAAGTGTAACGATACTTCGTCAGCCATAGTTGCGCTTAAAGTAGCGGATGCTACCGCGACTGTATTAATACCTATAAGCAGTGTGGAGAGCACATCATTTGGATGCTGCAACCAGATAGTAATATGTTTCTCTTTTTTTGGATTGTCTTTTATGAGCATCTTTGTCTTTGATCTGCTTAAAGCTATTAGCGCTGTTTCCACACCTGAAAAAAATGCGCCTAACCCAAAAAGAATAATAAGAAAAACTCCCAGTAAAAGAGCTTCAAATAGAATTTCCATCAAATCAGCATCCTTTTTTTAATCAATAACCCAAGAGCAGCATCTTCTTTTTTTCTCATTTTCTTATAATCTGCCTTCTTGTAGTGTTTGTATCCCAAAACATGATAAAACCCGTGAATTACCAAAATCAATGTCTCCTTTAAGATGCTATTTCCGTATTTTACTGCCTGTTTTTTTGCCGTCTGCAAAGAGATAATTATTTCTCCCAGAACATCTGAACTTTTCCCGTATTCAAAAGATAAGACATCCGTTGGTTCGTTTTTGTACCTGTAAATCCGGTTAACTCGCTTGATAGTCTTATCGTCAGTAAAAACAACGGTTAACGGCTTTTTAATATGTTCTTTCTTCAACAGAAAGGTTACAATTTTCTTTACTTTTGTTTTTTTGAGCCAGCCTGGCTTGGGCTTGACCCCGTTATAAATAATTTCCGTTAAAAGCTTATTTTTTTTCATGTTTTTCGAAAGCAATTATTATTCTTTGAACAAGATCGTGTCTTACAGCATCTTTAGCTGTGAGGTGAATAAAACTTATCTCTTTTATATCTTTAAGAATACTTTCAATAAACACCAAGCCGGATTCCTTTTCTTTAGGAAGGTCTATTTGAGTGATATCACCCGTTATAACCGCCTTAGATCCAAAACCCAGACGGGTAATAAACATCTTCATCTGTTCAGGGGTTGTATTCTGAGCTTCGTCAAGTATAATAAAGCAATTATTCAGGGTCCGGCCTCTCATATAGGCAAGAGGCGCAACTTC
>MFGS01000161.1:903-5306 GCA_001778355.1 Candidatus Firestonebacteria bacterium RIFOXYA2_FULL_40_8 | reverse complement strand
AAAGATTAAAGGCAAAAGAATGCGCAGACTTAGGCTGGGAAAAAGCAAAAAAATACCTGAAAGAAAACTTCAATGGAGAAGGTTTTGATAAATACAGAGACCCTATAGAAGACGTAAAGATATTGACGGAAATAGAAAGACTTTGCCTGATAAATAATGTCAAGATACCGGACGAAATATTTAAAAAAACCGAAAATATCCTAGAATTTTTAATGTATTGCAGTAATCCTGACGGAACAGTATCGGAATTCATAGATAAATCAAAAGAAAATATCAGAGAATGGCTATATTGGGGCAGTAAAATCTATAAAAGAACGGATTTCCGGTACGTAGCCTTTGGCGGCCTGTTAATGGAAAATTGCTTTGAGCCGGAAAAGAAGAATGTGTTTTTTAAAGACTCCGGGATAGCAGTGCTGAGAAGCGGTTGGGATGTAAGGGAGAAGTATAAAAATCCGTTTATTTCTGATAATGATAAAAAGGATAGAACTGCAATATATATGATTAGCCCGGGTGGAGAAACTATTAATGCTTACGGAAGGGATCTTTCCTTTAAAAAGGGCAGCAGAAAAATATTAGATTGGAAAGAAGATGAGAAATATACATATTTGAAAGTCGCAACAGGCAAAGACAAGGAAAAAGAAATTCTTTTTATGAAACCTAATTATTGGCTGGTTAAAACAAATTATCCAATAAAACTTGAAGAAGAATTTGATATTAAAAATAAGTCAGAAGACTCTAATGAGACCGCGCTTTTTAGTATATCCAAATATGTGAGGACGTACGATAATCTGGGATTAATGGAAAAACCGAAAGGTGAAATATTTCTTAAAAAAGCAACTGATAGCGCGTATTTAATTCACGGTTATCATATGAACACAGAAAAGATGAAATACGAAGATGTATCAGAGGATTATAAGCCAAAAGAGTATGAAACAATAGTAAGTTTTGTAAAAGGCGGGGGAGAACCTTCTGCGAGAAGGAAACGGCTTCCTCAGATACCTGAACTTACGGTTAACAAGGATGGTATAAGTTGGGATATCCTGAATAAGAATGTGGAAAGCTTTAAAGTAGTATGGAAAGAAAAAGAAGCGACAATAGAATGGAAAAACGAAAAGCCTCAGGAAATTGAGACAAAAAAAGGTGACAAAGATTTATTAAAAAAGAAAAAATCAATTCCAAAAACGAAAAAAAAGAAGTAAAATAGACACAGGAGAATAATATGAAAAGCATGATCGCAAGAGTAGTGTGTTTGTGTATGATTTTGAAACTCGGGATGGTTGCCTGTCCTTCAATAAACGGAATAACCTTTTCCCCGACGGGTCCTGTACCGATAGGTACAAGTGTAAGCGCAACAGTAGATATATCTAAACCGGATGGCTGTTCAATAAACACTTATGATTGGACCGGAGATTTTAGCGGATCAGATGCTACCAGTGATGAGACAATACTGGATATGGCCGGCACATACGATGCCGCTGTAAGTATCAATTGGAGCTGCGATGATGGTGATACAGGCGATGATTGCACTGAGGCGAGTATAGACAGTTATATGGTGGATTATGTAGAGAGTGATACGGGAGCTATTTTGCAAGGCGAAGGTAAAAATATTGGGTTTACAGCTTCAATATATCCTGAGGGACTTACAGAGATAGAGGGTAGTATACAGTGGGAAATATTAATTAATAATACTGGGGAATATACCAATTGGGGAACTGGTTTAAGTAAAAAATTATCTGATTCCACTCTTGGTAAATTTAAAGTTAGAGCAAGAGCTGGAGACAACGATACTTGGGCTGCTTCGGATCCTGTTTATGTGGTCAAGATCACTATAGATAAAGCAGATATTGAAACAGGGGTTGATTATAAATTAGAACCAACTGGATATAATATACAAGGACCTTCAAGTGTAAGTGTAAGTTATAATGGTGGAAGCGAAACAACCTTGACTGAAGATTCTGCTTTAGGAGCTGGGAGTTATAATTCCGGATATGATGTTGATAATTTGCCATTACAAGAATTTAACGAAACAAATGTTAGCTGGACATTGGGATTAAGCGCTACAGAATTGACCAAGAAAATAACTTATAAATTTAAAGTCTTGGGAAAAATGAAACAGTCTCAATATTTGTATTGCAAGGAAGCCCAATGCTCAGGAGCTAAAGAAACAGCTTACTTTGCCTCTTTTAAAAATAACAGCTGGACATTAGATGAAATTCAATTAAGACCAGTATTTGTTGACAATGTTAACAGAAATGGTAGCGGTTATAGAGATATTTTTCCGAAGGATACCATAGGATTACAAAAAGCATGGGATTACAAAACCTATAGGAGAAATCATCCGGAAATAACGAGTCCTGATATAACCAAGGTATTTGCTCTTGGTGTATCGCCAGGTGATTGTGGAATAGGGGTCGGTGCAACTGTAGCTGTATCTGGGTCGACAGAACTAGATTGCGTAAGGAACAGCGTATATATTAGTGGTTTTGGTAAGAAAAAAGTATCAGATCATGGCTCTTTTAATAATCCCATGCAATTAGACAATTTTTGTAACTGGACAGCTGCACAATGTATAGCAAACGGATATTCCCCAAGCATATTGTGTGGCAGCGCAGAAGGGTTTCCTAACCTAACAGAAGAGCTTAGAATGGTAATAAGAATTATACCTTAATTATCGGGAGAGATGAGTATATGTTAAAGAATTTACTATTATTGTTTTTGATATGCTTAAGTTCTGGAATTGCAAAAGAAAATCAATTATACGAAGTTAAATATCTAGGATATTCAGAAGACTGCAAGGACTGTGGTTATCATACACGAAAATATTCAATTGCAGATAAATTGAAAAACACAAAAAGCGAAATGTTGCTAAAAGTTAGTGGATGGTTGCCAAAAATAACCGAAGACTATGAAAGCAACGAAATACATTATGTTTTTGGCGATAAGTTAATCGTAATGGTTTGGCAATCAAGAGATGCGCATTGTCGAATATATATATATGATATTAAGAAAAATGCTATTTTGGATCAGATATATGCAATGAATCCTAGTTGGCGTGAGAATAGTAATTATATTATTTTTAGAACGGTGGAAGCATCTTATACTCCAAGTGAGTATTGGAATTCTGTGATGTATCTCTACGACTTGAATAAAACGCCGAAAGATAATAGAAGGCCTAATTTAAGTGATTTTGTATATTCAGAAAGATATAATCCAGGTGGTACAGAAGCTGGATTACCGATTTATCCTGAATTTAGTTATCAAACACAGAGCGAACAGACTGGTTTAAATTCAAAACCATTTCAGCTTTATAGTAGTATTATTCGATTAAATAGCAATAGTGCATTATTTTTGATCAGAAAAATTTCAGGAATCGAAAGCGTATTTGAAATAGTATTGTGTGAAATAGAAAATAGCGTATACGTTAAAAAAATAAATAATCCAGAAAACATCAAGTTTGATTTTATGGAAAAAGACAAAACAGTTTACAGTTATTCAATAAAAAGAGATAAAAATAAATACGTGATAAGCGCTTTAGATTTCGAAGACAAAGAATATTCAAGATTCATAGCCTTTTTTAAAGAATCTGCTGAAAGTAAATATTTAATTAAATAAAACTGATGTGCAAAGCTTTGCATAAGCGGCCCAGCCACCCTTTAGCTTGTAATCTTCCTGTGGATAATGTATAAAATTAGGATTTAGATAAATGATGCTAGTTGTTATTTGCATATTGATTATTTTTTTAACGGTTATAATTTACAAGCGAACGTATGTAACAAAGTATAAATTTGATTTTTCTTTGGCATTTGCGTTATTACTTATCGCGATTTACAATTTTTACAAATATCTGGCAGACTATCCTGTTCGGAATTTAACAAATAGCTACATCTCTGCTTCTCATGATATTTCACTTAAACTTGGACGATTGATACACATTGATAATTACTATTTGAGCGATGCTTTGATATTCTTCATTTGTTTTTTGATCATATTTTATACCGGCTACAAAAAAATGAAAAAAGGAAGCGATAATAAAAAAATCGGGATTTAGCAAATGAAGTCTCCAAATTATGAGCTATAAATAGCTGGATTTGAGTTGAATATCAATATTCAGAAAAATTAGGAACTCGCTTGCCGAAAAGTCTAAAACTCGATGAATTTACCGCATTTTTATGCAGTTTGGTTAGCTGAATATCCTGATTACGGCTGGTTTTGGGCTCTCAGATATCTCTTGTTTTTTATCGAAAACCTATTGTATACTAATATAAATATGGTGTTTTTTGCAAATCAGTGTCCACCTGCGGTGAGATCTCGTCCGCAACAATATTTGTTGCGAGACCTTGCTTTTAGGCGGGCTGTAGGCGGAGAATCTTGTACGGGAGGGAATAGTATATGAAAGTAGTTAT
>MFGS01000161.1:0-866 GCA_001778355.1 Candidatus Firestonebacteria bacterium RIFOXYA2_FULL_40_8 | reverse complement strand
GATGTGCTTATAGATAAAGGATATGAGGTGGTTGCGATTGATAACCTTTCCTCCGGTAAAATAGAAAATGTAAATAAAAAGGCTACGTTCTACAAAGCGGATATTAAAGGCGGGGATATCATTTTGATTCTCAGGAAGGAGATGCCTAATTTCATTATCCATGAAGCGGCGCAGATCAGTGTCTCGGCTTCCGTGAAAGACCCTTTTTATGACGCAGAGAATAATATTATGGGAACGTTGAATTTGTTGGAGTTTGCCAGAGTGAACGGTATTAAAAAATTCATTTTTGCTTCTTCGGGCGGAACGGTATATGGTGAGCCGACCAAGTTCCCTGTGACCGAGAAATTCCCTCTCGGCGCGACTTCACCTTACGGTATTTCAAAAATGGCGTCGGAGTATTATATAAAGTTCTACAACAGGCAGTATAAATTGAATTATACTTGTCTCAGATACTCCAATGTTTACGGTCCGAGACAAGACCCGCACGGAGAGGCCGGAGTCGTTGCGATTTTCGCAAAAGCCATGCTGGCCGGAACAACGCCCACCATCAACGGGGACGGAAAATATATACGGGATTATGTTTATTGCAGGGATGTGGCGAAAGCAAATCTTCTTGCAATGGAAAGCGGGTACTGGGGAAGTTTGAATATTGGGACCGGAAGAGGGGCGGACGTTAACGAGATCTATAACCTTGTTGCCAAAGCCGCCGGTTTTAAAGAAAAACCGAATTATGGTCCGGATAGAGCAGGCGATATCAGAAAAAATATATTATCAGCAGATGAAGCAAAGAAAGTCTTAAAATGGAAACCAGAGAAAGATTTGGAAAAAGGAATACGAGAAGTAGTGAACTATTTCAAGAATAATTA
>MFGS01000160.1 GCA_001778355.1 Candidatus Firestonebacteria bacterium RIFOXYA2_FULL_40_8 | reverse complement strand
GTCCTGTCTTCTTCCGTAAACACTTCAGAACAAGGCACCGGCAGCGGTTTATTATAAATTCGTCCGGCAACATATTTATCTATAAAACGCCTATCTTCGGCTATCAAACATGTATCTACATGTTCCCCAAAATATTTAATATCCAGTCCCCTTTTAATTATATCCTTTAAAGGTTCTTTGAAAAAATTCCCTATTGAAGTGTGAATGTATGGACAAGGTAAAACATCTCCGTACTGCGTTATAGAAAACATACCTTTAACCGCAATGCATCCCATATTTAATCCATATGCAGGCGTAAGATGCGTAAACACTTTATGATTTTTTTCCAACTCCTCCATAAATTTCATATCATCCCTGTTTACAAGGCTTTCATAATTGCCTTCCCATGCTCCGACCGGTTTCGCATATGAAACAAAAACACCGATATCCTTTTCATTAAAAAACTTAAGGAACTCTATAAATTCTTCAGACCTGAGGCGCTGTTTTGTAACTACGGTTTGAATAAATATCCCGAGCCCCGCCTTCCTGGCAGAATCAACAGCCTTAAGCGCTCTCTGATACGATCCCGGGCATCTTCTGAAATCATCATGCTCTTTTTCATTAAGGCTATCCAAACTCAATTGTATCCTGTCTACGCCTATGCTCTTAAGATGCACAGCCTTTTTATCATCAAGCAGCCATCCATTTGTATCACAATTTATGTAAAATTTCTCAGGATCCAGAGCCGCCACGAGTTGGTCCAGGTCTTTAAATACCAGAGGCTCTCCTCCGGTTATGGTAAATCTAGCCAGGCCCAGTTCATCAGCCTGTCTTGATAATTCCTTGACATCTTCTATAGTAAACTGCCGCCTATTGTTCTTTCCCTGGAACTTTTTAACGGAACAATGCTCGCATTTGAAGTTACAGGTATAGTTATACTGGAATTGAATTATCGCAATGCTTTCGCCCCGTTTATACTTTTCATCAAGCTTGAGTATTTTCTCGTAAACATAGGGCTTTTCTTCTTTTAGTTTATTCCTGTTTACCGCTTCTTCTTTTTTTAATTGTCCCACTTTAATGGTCCCCCGTTATATTCTGTAAATCATTCACGTATCATATTATTGTCAAATTCATCCCTTGATAGAAAGGGATACAAATCTTCCATCGGCATTGATACAATCGCGCCGTCAGGCATCACTTTTGAAGAGACTCTGGGTATAGTTTCCTGCATCGGGTCAACAAAAACTTCACATATTACCGGCTTATTTCCGCTCAATACTTTTTGAATTCCTGATTTCAGACTTGTATTTTTGGTTATCTTCATGTATTTAATGCCATAAGCCTTAGCTACCTTTTTAAGTTCCGGCAGTGTTAGCCCGCTTGTAGGATCGCAGGAAACAAGCCGGCCTTTAAAATGTCTGTTTTGCATCATCCTAATGGAACCATAGCCATTGTTATTAAGAACGAATAGTTTCAACGGTTTATCCAGCCTCTTAACTGTTTCCAATTCCTGAATATTATGCTGAAGGCCACCGTCTCCTATTATCACAATAGTTTTTTTACCACTCGCAACAGATGCTCCAATACCCGCAGGTAAACCAAAACCCATTGAACCCAACCCCGGAGTATTCAGTATTCTTAAGCCTTTTTTAACTTTTATACTTTGCATGGTTACTTCCGCGCAGCTTCCCGAACTTCCCGGAACCAACACTTCTTTACCGGATAAGGTATCGGAGAGAACATTAATAAACTTGTAAGTATTAATATAATTCTTACCTGTCTTTAAGCTTTCAGGATCAGGCACCGGATATTTTTCTTTCATTCTCCCGCACCATTCAATCCAGGCTTGTTTCTCTTTTTGATTTTTTTCTTTTTCTCTTTTTTGTTTCGAATTTCGAATTTTGGATTTCGAATTTGCCAATATATTTTCAATAAATTGGCGGGCATCCATATTCACCGCAGTCTTATCAAATTTTAGCTTGGCGATCTCTTTACTGTCAATATCAACAACTATCTTCTTTGCATTTTTTGCAAAATTAGAATGATCAAAAGCCGTTTGCGGCAGATCAAGCCTGGCCCCGATAGTTATCAGCAAATCAGCATTTTGCTGTATAAAATTAGCCGCTCTTTGTCCGACAGCCCCCGGCCTTCCAAAGTACAAAGGATGATTTTCCTCAAGCATATCTGCAGTTCTCCAGGTCAAGAGTACAGGTATTTTCAATTTTTCAATAAGCTTGATAAATTCCTTTTCCGCCCTTGCCAGTCTTATTCCATTCCCCGCCAAGATAACAGGCCTTTTCGCAGAACTTAAAAGCTTTAATATTTTTTTAATTGTAGCTTTTGTAACGGGTTGCGAGTTACGGGTTACGAGTTCCTTTTTTTTCTGATCCTGCCAAGCATCCAAGCCTCTAAGCCTCCAAGCATCAATCATGGACCCTTGCACATCAAGAGGTATTTCAATCCAAACGGGACCGGGTCTTCCGGACTTGGCAAGCCAAACAGCTTTTTCAAGGTGATACCTGATACTTTCCGGTTCCATTACCGTAACCGCATATTTGGTTATTGGTTTAACTAAGGATACAACATCTACTTCCTGTACTCCCATCTGGCGGACTCCCTTGCCTTTTAACAGGTCCTGCCTCTTAGCCTGTCCTGATATGACTAAAACCGGCGTAGAATCAATCCAGGAGGCTGCAGTACCAGTGAGAGCATTAGTCCCGCCAGGTCCTGTTGTTACAAGTACCACCCCAGGTTTACCCGTATACTGCGAATAGGCATCCGCTCCGATTGCCGCCGCCTGTTCATGAAGTACGGTAATTTTTTGTATTTTTTTATTTTGCCCCAGCGAATCCACAAGATGCATACAGCCGCCTCCCGGCAGAAGGAATACATCCTTAATCCCGAGTTTCTCAACAAATTTTATGACATAATCTGACAGTTTAATCATTTTATTTTAGGGGCCTCCATCCAATCCGCCCAAAAAGTCATTACCGTCTTTCTATCTTTATTATTTATTATTTTCTCGTCATCATAGAAAGAGTCCGAAGCATAGTGTGTTGTAGAAACCTCTTCGAATATCGTTCCGGTTTTTGATGTAAAACTGTGTTTTACTCCCCGCTCAACCACAATAATATCGCCCCTTTTATATTCCGTTGTTTCCCCGTTCATCTCTAAAATAAAATCGCCATAAAGGACCTGGAAAGTCTCTTCTTTCTTCTGATGAGAATGCGCGGGATTCGTCTGCCCGGGAAGCGTTATTATTATAGTTTTACAATACTCGCGGTTTATACATCTTATTATGGTTGCGCCATATTTCTCAAAACTCTCTATCCCGTAGTGATGAGACAATTCAAACTCAAATTTGCTCGGAAGCGGGACATTGCTCTTTATTAGAATATCCCGGATGCTTTTTACGATTTGCATAAAGCGTCCCCTGAGATTTTTTACTTCCAGATCAGAGGTCATTAGCGGAGCATCGGCAGAAATATCATTTTTCACCGTATACTCAGTGTATTTTGAAAGTTCATTGGGGATCAACTGACCTTCTACGTTTGGTATTGCAAAATAGATATTATTATTTGTTAATTTTTCACCCTTTTTAATATTGTTTTTTGCAAAAACACCTCTTTTAAGACCGGTCAAGTCATTTTTTTCTTTCTCGGATATATTCCGCCGCTTGTTTTTTACACCGGCCATTATATACGCTTCTTTTGCAGAAGCAAGCCAGTTATCTATTTGCAAAGGAGTAGAAGAATACGCATTAACAGAATATTTTTCCGTTTTCAACCCGACATGCCGTTCGAAGACCTCGGCGCCTTCTCCGATAGCTATTTTAACAGAATCAGTATCCTCCGGCGGCTCATGGGTGGAATACCCAATTACAAGATTAGGGTATCTTGCCTTAAGAAAAGCAATTTGATTTAGTTCAAAATTTTCTTTTGCTGTCGGATATTCCCCGACACAGTGCATGATAGCAAATTTCTTCTCGCGATGATCAAAGAAAGCAAACACACGATCAATATCATTTTGAACAGCTCCGGCGGTTGAAAGAATCACCGGCTTATCAGTTTTCACTATCTTTTCCAGTAAAGGCCAATCCGTAAAAGAACAGCTGCCGACTTTTATTATGTCATACCCGTGTTCAACAACAAGGTCGACCGAATTTTCATCAAAGGGTGTACATATCGCAATAAATCCCTGCTTTACAATTTCATCTTTAAGCTTCTTAAAATCCAAGTGACTAAGCCGTGTCTCTTCAAATCTTTTTACATATTTTATATCTTTATTTCCTTTATATTTCGGATGAATAAATGTATCAAGGTCACGATACTGCAGTTTAAACGCAAAATTGAATTCAGGGTATTTTTGGGTAACTTTTTTAAATTCCCGTATAATGTTCAACCCGTGTTCAACATCTCCCATGTGATTATTAGCCATCTCAAGAATGAACAGTTTGCTAAATTCGAAGTTTTTCATATGCACCTCTTTTAAGAAACAGTTACGAGTGTCGGGTCACGAGTAACGGGCAAAAGCATTTTAGCTCTATTTTCTCGTCTTTACCCGCTACTCGCTACCCGTAACCCGCTACTTTTTTTTAACAAAATTCTTAATTTTGTTCGCGATATATACAGCCATTTTTTCTGTAATACCGGGGTAAACCCCTATCCAAAAAGTATTATTCATTATCATATCTGTATTCTTGAGACTGCCAACAACCCTGTAACCTTTTCCGCTTTTTCTCATATCATCGAAACATGGATGCTTGAGAAGATTCCCGGCAAAAAGCATTCTGGTTTGGATTTTTTCGCTTTCAATATAATTCACTATTTCCTCTCTGGTAAACCCGGAATTTTCTCTGACTGTAAGCAGGAAACCAAACCAGCTGGGATCAGAATTTTCAGTGGCTTCCGGTAGAACAAATACATCTTCAAGCCCTTTCAATATGCTTAGATATGTATTAAAATTCCTTTTTCTGGCAGAAGTAAAGCCGTTTAACTTCTCAAGCTGGGCGCAGCCGATCGAGGCTTGCAAGTCCGTTGCCTTTAAATTGTAGCCAAAGTGCGAGTAGATATATTTATGGTCATATCCGTAGGGAAGCTCACCCAATTGCCATTTAAACCTTTTATTGCAAACATTATCTTTCCCTGAAGGACACCAGCAATCCTTTCCCCAATCTCTGAAAGATTCGATTAACCTTTTTAAAGTAATATCGTTTGTATAAACAGCCCCGCCTTCCCCCATTGTCATATGGTGCGGAGGGTAAAAACTTGACGTCCCGATGTCCCCAAAGGTACCGGTATGCTGCCATTTCCCGTTTAATTTATATTT
>MFGS01000159.1 GCA_001778355.1 Candidatus Firestonebacteria bacterium RIFOXYA2_FULL_40_8 | reverse complement strand
CGAGTAACGGTGAAAAGAAGGTAGCGAGTCCTCCAATACTTTGGAGAGATCTCGCCGGTACGGCGGATATCGGGTTACGAGTTCAACATCAATGAAGTATATATTATAATAACACAATAATCTAAAACCCGTAACTCGTAACCCGCTACCCGTAACGTCTTTTATAAGGAATATATGCATAACATCTTAACAAAGATAATTTCCGACAAGCGGAAAGAAGTTGACATGTATAAAAAACTCTTCCCGTTATCTTTTGTTATTGAGCAGATCGGTAAAATAACGCCGGCGAGGGACTTTAAAAAGGCTCTTTCAAAGAACCGCATGACGCTTATAGCGGAGATTAAGAAGGCCTCGCCTTCAAAAGGTGTGATTGTCGAGAACTTTAATCCGGAAAAAATAGCAAAGGCGTATAAAAAAGTAGGCGTTGACGCGGTTTCTGTTCTGACTGAGCGTACTTATTTTAAAGGCGCTAACGAATACCTGAAGATAGTAAGGAAAAATATTAATGTTCCGATACTCCGCAAAGATTTCATCCTCGATGAATATCAGATTTACGGGTCCAAACTCTACGGGGCTGACGCGATACTTTTGATTTGCGCGATTTTAACGCCTGAGACTTTAAAAAAGTTTGTTCAAACAGCAAGAAAGCTTAAACTATATTCTCTTGTTGAAGTACACACTGAAAAAGAAGTACAAGCGGCCTTGAAAAGCGGAGCTGATATAATAGGAATAAATAACCGTGACCTTAAAACATTTAAAGTAGATCTGAAAACTACCGAAAAGCTTATTAAATATATTCCTAAAAATAAGATAGTAGTCAGTGAAAGCGGTATCAAGACAAGAGAAGATATTCTGTATCTTAAAAACCTGGGAGTAAATGCCGTCCTGATCGGCGAAACGCTAATGCGCAGTAAGAATATTCCCGAAAAAGTAAAAGAACTCTTATGGCTAGAATAGCTGTTATTGTTTTATTTACAGTATTTTTATCCTTTAACTCATTTTACACCGAAGAAAATAAACCCGCCGTTAGAGAAAAAGCGAAAATAGAGAAAGTGTTAGACGGTGATACTATTTTATTAGAGGACGGACGGACTGTCCGGTTAATAGGACTAGACTCCCCTGAAACGAACCATCCAACCTTACCTGTTCAAAGATACGGAAAAGAGGCCTCCGTCTTTACAGTGAAATTTGCAGAAGGTAAAGATTGCGAGCTGGAGTTTGAAGAAAACAACAAAAAAGATGTTCACGGAAGGTCCGTTGCCTATGTATTTGTTAACGGAAAACTTCTTAACGCGGAACTTCTCAAAGGCGGTTTTGCTTACGTTTACACGAAATATGACTTCAAATTAAAAGCAGAGTTTATAAAGCTTCAAAAACAGGCGATTAAAGAACGTAAAGGTCTCTGGAATATTAAAGACAAAAGCGGCAAATCAAAATGAATAACTTCTGGGTAAAACACGGATTAAGAGTTCTGGTAGCAGCCGCGTTATTTGCCGGGATTTATTACTCTTTTAAACCGGTAAAACCCGAGTACGACGAGACAAAAGAACAAACAGAGACAGGAAAGTATAATTTTGTCTGCCCGGATGATTTTGAAAAGCATTACGGAGAGTTCGTAATAATCGACGGTGAGATAACAAAGTCTTTCGCCTCCGGTAAACTAGTGACATTCAAGTTCTATAAAAACTTCCAAACAACACTGACGCTCGTTATATTCCCGAAATACTTTGAAATATTCCCGGATGAACCCGAGAAGTATTATTTAAACCAAAAAGTAAGGATAACCGGATTCCTGAAAAAATATAGCGGAAAGCCGGAAGTGATATTGTATAATCCGAAGCAAATAGAAGTAAGGGAGTAAATAATAGTTTATAAGGTGACAAAAATATTCAACTAGTTGTTAACATATATTTTTGTCATCCTGAGTGGTTTTATACGAAGGATCTCAGCACTTTAATATCTAGAGATGATATTTACAAGATCAGAAAAATAATGATATACTTGGGTAGCTTAAATGATTTAAGGGGTTGAGAATTGTTTATTTATATAATTATCATAGGGGTTCTGATTGTTGGATTTATCTATATATACAACCGTTTGGTTAGACTTCGTAATGCAATCCGGGAAGCGGCAAGCGGAGTGGAAGTCCAGCTTAAGAGGCGCTATGATCTTGTTCCAAATCTTATTACAACAATCAAAGGGTACGCTGGGCATGAAAAAGGACTTTTTGAGAAGGTTGCTGAGGTCAGAGCGACATGTATTAATACACAAGGACTTTCGAATAAAGTCGAATTAGAAAATCAACTGGCTTTTGGTATAGACAAACTTATTGCCGTTGCAGAGAATTATCCTGAACTTAAAGCGGGCGAAAACTTCTTAAAGCTCCAGAAAGATCTTTTTGAGTTGGAAGATAGTATTCAATATGCAAGAAGATATTATAACGCCGTTGTCAGGGACTTTAATAACACCGTAGAAACATTTCCCGGGTTATTAGTAGCCAAATTATTTAATTTTAAACGCGAAGCATTCTTTGAACTAAAAGAAGCGGCAGAGCGAGAAGTTGTCGCAGCGAAGTTTTGAGGAGAGATATTTAACGTATGACAATATTTAAAACCTTACTTTACGTAATTCTATTTTTCGGAATACTTGTTTTTCCTTTAACTGCAACTGAATCTATTATGGCTTTCAATAGCGATGTAATTATTGAACAAGCCGGTTCTTTATTGGTCACAGAAACTATTGTTGTAAGTGTTGAAAACATAAATATTAAACACGGGATTTATCGGGATTTCCCGACAAGATATAAAACCGCCGAAGGCTTGAACTATAATGTAAGTTTTGATGTTATTAATGTTCAGTGTGACGGTTTTAAAGAAGAGTGGTTTTCAAATAGGATACGTAACGGAATCAGAGTTTATATAGGAAAAAAAGATATCTACGTTACTACCGGCAGCCACTCGTATGTATTAACTTACCGCACAAAAGGCCAGATTGGCTTCTTTAAGGACCATGATGAACTCTACTGGAACGTAACAGGCAACGGTTGGATTTTCCCTATAGAAACCGTAACCTGTAAAGTTGTCCTACCTGAAGGTGTAAAGAAGGAATCAATAATAACTGCAGGTTACACCGGTATTTTTGGTTCTAAAGACAAATATTTTGAAAGTTCGATACTTTCCGGTAACACACTTATGTTTAATACGACCAAACCCTTAGGTGTACATGAAGGCCTGAGTATTGTTGCCGGATTCAATAAAGGAGTTCTTCCTGAACCCACGAAGCTTGAAAGGCTCATAGGAAAACTGCAGGATAATATAAGTATACTTCTAATGCTGTTCAGTTTCATGATTATTCTATTATATTATTTTATCTTCTGGTACCGTTACGGGAGAGACCCGAAAAAAGGTGTTATAGTTCCCAGATTTGAGCCGCCAAAAGACGTATCGGCCGCTGGAATGCGGTATTTGGTTAAAATGAAATTTGACGTTAAAACTTTTGCAACAGCACTGGTTAGTATGGCTTCCAAAGGTTATCTCACGATTTCAAAAGATAAAGAAGGTTATCTGGTTAAAGGCAAGGACAGAAAAGATACTGCCTTATTGTCTAAAGATGAAATATTCCTGTCAAAACGCATTCCCGACCTGGAGTACTGGTTTTATTTCAGTAACAAAGCAGGAAATACAATAAAGACAATGATAGACGACTATAAAGAAGAGCTATCAAAAGAATATGAAAATAGATATTTTATTACTAACTATAAGTACGCTATACCCGGTGTTATTCTTTCTGTTATCTGTGTCATCTTAACCGGAATGTTCAGCGCGCTCTCATCAGGTAATCTGCCGGAGTTAGTTTCTATAATTATCTGGATGAGCGTCCTCACATCAGGTGTCACAATACTCGCAGGAAAAGTTATTACTTCTTGGATTAGATCAACCGATGTTATTGCCCCTGCAATTTTTATCACAATTATATCTATACCGTTCTTTATCGGAGAAGTCTTTGGATGTTACATGTTATTCAAGTCAACCTCAATATATTTCATGATATTTCTGCTGTTGGCTGTTTCTCTTAATACGATATTTTATTATCTCTTAAAAGCACCGACTATTCTTGGCCGGACGACCCTTGACGAGATTGAAGGATTTAAAAGGTTCCTTACAATATCAGAAAAAGAGTCTATTAACTACGCAATAAAAATAGACAAAGCAGTATATGAGAAGTTTCTTCCTTATGCAATGGCACTTGGTGTTGAAAATAAGTGGTCAGAAAAATTTGTCTCAGCTATAGCAGTTGCAGGTCAGGTTAGTGAAGAAAATGTACCTTATCACCCAAATTGGTATACAGGCTCTCTTGTAGGCTCAGGTTTCTATGCAAGCAGTTTTGCTTCGGATTTTTCGAGTTCCTTTAGTTCCTCGATATCAGCTTCGTCAACACCCCCCGGAACAAGCAGCGGCTTTGGAGGTTCAGATGGAGGGGGCGGAGGCGGTGGTGGAGGTGGGGGCTCCGGCGGAGGCGGTGGTGGGGGCGGCGGTGGAGGATGGTAAGTGAATACTCGTTATCACGTTAAACGTTACGCACGTAATAAAATATAGGATGGTATATGGCTTTTTGTCCAAAATGTAAAGCGGAATATAGTAAGGGTGTTACAATATGTAGTGATTGTGACAATCCTCTTATTGAAAAGCTGCCTGAGATACCGGAAGCAGAGGCAAAACCTCATCTTAATGATAGATTTGAAATTCTCCTCACGGAGAATAACGAGTTTGATCTGCTCTTTTACAGCAGTATTCTAAAGAAAAACGGAATAGAATCTATAGTCAATTCTCCTAAGTATTACGGTAATTTTAATAACATTGGACTTACCAGCGAACATTTTCTGTTGGTCCCGGTGTCTCAAATGGAACAAGCGAGGGATCTAATTAAAGGGTTGAAAAACGAAAATGTTAATACTGAGGATATTGAAGGCTGGGAGAAAGTGTCGGCAGCCGAACCGAAAAAAGTAACGCAAATCAAGAAAGTTAAAGAGCTCGTAGATAATATTTACATAATAATTATCATTATTGTTATTACTTTTATAGTTTTATATTACTGGCAAAGATAGTTAAACTATTTATACATGGAGGAGATTATGTTTAAAAGTATATTTTTAGGGATACTTATTACTGTACTCGTTGTCGGATGCGGGAAGAAATCGGGCGGGTCCGGGAACGGGGATATTCCTTATGAGCAGTATAAAGAACCGGAGAAAACTGCTACGGAAAGTACGCTTAAGGATAATATCGTTAAAGAGTACGATGATAACGGGAAAGTAAAAGGCGAGTTGATGTACAAGAACGGACAGCTTAACGGGGTAAGTAAACTGTTTTATGACAGCGGGAGCATCAAACTGGAAATTAATTATGTGGACGGGGTGACGCAGGGGATAACCAAAGGGTATTACAAAAGCGGGAAGCTTCAGACGGAGAGTAATTTTAAGAACGGGAAAAAGGACGGCCCAACAAAAGGCTATTATCAGAGCGGAAAACTTGAATCGGAAAGTAATTACATT
>MFGS01000158.1:5520-6000 GCA_001778355.1 Candidatus Firestonebacteria bacterium RIFOXYA2_FULL_40_8 | reverse complement strand
TATACAAACATTAACTCTGTAAGTAAAGATTTTTAAACCCTCGGTATCACAAGCACAACTATCCCCTGAATTACCAGATTTTCCGTTAGAATAATCCTTTTATTATCAGGGTCAGTCGAATGCGGTTTTAAAACTACAATATTCCCGACTTTTCTGTACTCTTTAACCGTGGCTTCGTCATTTACCAGGGCCACGACAATATCCCCGTTATTTGCCGTGGATTGCACCCGCACGAGAAGCAGGTCGCCCTCTTCTATATCTTTTTTATTCATGCTGGTACCCTTGGCTCGGAGCAAAAAGTATTTATAAGGCGGTTTTGCGATGTTGGTGTCTATCGGTATTCTTTCAAGGATATTCTCTTCGGCGAGCATAGGTACCCCGCAAGCCACAACACCAAGAAGCGGAATATCTATTGTTTTACTGCTGTTTTTGTCCCATTTGTCCTGCTCGTTCACCTTCAAGTCCCCTGCGTCATTTCTC
>MFGS01000158.1:0-5471 GCA_001778355.1 Candidatus Firestonebacteria bacterium RIFOXYA2_FULL_40_8 | reverse complement strand
TCACCTTCAAGTCCCCTGCGTCATTTCTCTCAATAAGCCCCTTCCTTTTGAGGCGTTCCATAAGTACGGTTATTGAGCGAGGCGACTTGTACTCAAGTGATTTCTGCAGGTCCCGGATAGAAGGAGAGTACCCCTTCTGCATAAACCAGTTCCGGACCTCAGTGAGCAGTTCAATCTCTTTTCGTGCAAGTGTATGCTTTTCCATATAGAGAGTATACAATATGTGGGCGTTTTTGTCAAGTACTTTTATACGGTATTATTGTCGTTTCGGCCTGTCTGCTTTAATGTCATAAAATATTCCCTCTTCGTAATGTCCGATATGTCCGATAAATGTCTTATATCCGCGGCTACCATTACCACGCCAAATATAGGGTTACCTTAATTTTGTGTCGGGTTTGACGGGTTTATGTCCTCTTTGGGACCCCAGTCCTTAATCGCCAACCAATCGCCAACATCGCCAACTAAACACCAATTAACCGCCATTGGATAAGCGATAGCTTACGCTTCTGCCTTTTCCCTTTGGTTCTATAATTTTTTTAGATATCATAAAGTTTATATCTTTTCGTACACCTTCATCTGACAATCCAGATATTTTTCTGTATTCTCTGTTGGTAATCTTACCTTTTTCTTTAATGTATTTTATCGCTGCTCTCTGTCGGTCATTTAGCCCTGCCATTTCCAAAACTTTTTGTGTGAGTTGGTCTCTTGGAATAATAGTTTTAAACTCAACATTTCTTTTTATTTCAAAATATGGCTCCGGAACACCTTTTTGTTTACATTGTTTAATCATTTCCACTGTTCCTGTGCCGGATTTTTGAATGTAATCCGCAAAGAAAAACACATGAGCAATCAAGGGGTTCCCCGGGTAGGACTGATGTGGTTTACGGAGATCTTCCACGGAAAGCCCAGAAGGCAGTCCTCCGGAATTTACGATTTCTATTCTATCAGAGAACACCATAACCTGAACACCTGAAGCCGTGTTGTAATTCCTGTGAGCAACAGCATTTACAATAGCTTCTTGAATAGCAAAAACAGGTATTTCATAATCCCTTCCGGCTTGAGCAGAATCTTCCCGCTGAAATAAAGGTTTTTTAATTGAATCCAAAACAAACGCCAATGCTTTATCAACTTGCTCAAATAAATTGTCTGAAAATATCTTAAATGACTCGAATGGCTTTTCAACTTCCACTCCAAAAAATTGTAAACATTTAATTTCTGACTGCAAAAAATATTTATGAGGGTTCTTACCAAACAGCATTATTGCCGCATTTGTTATCTTCCCGTCACATATAAGATTAAGATGGATGAGCTTATCAGCAACACTTAAACCCGGGTCAATAACTAAATTTCTTCTCTGCTTTGCTGTTCTTAGAAACCATTCGATTTTATCCTCATCAATATCCGCAAGTTTTGCTCCTTCGCAAATCCGTCTGTCAAAATTACTTAGACCGACTTTGCCCTTTTCTCTCAAGAAAGAAATAAGGCTTTCATACAAGCAACTTTTCAATTCATCAATTGAACTAAATCGTTTATAACAAAATCCCTTTTTTGGATTTTGAATCTCTTTTATCATTTTTTGAACACCGGCTTCTCTGATCAGATCATTCTTGCTGTTTTCTCCTTTAATATATATAAATATTTCTTTACTCAAGCTTTCGGCTTTTTTAAATTCTGTTTCAGTAGGAGATAACGAGCCGCTTTCCGAAAAACCATATTTATATCCCAAAATCCCTATATAAATGTCTGTGTTTTTGACTTCATCCAGATAGGCCTTTTCGGATGACTTACCCCGGGATGGATTATCTTTTTCGAATAGAAACACTTTAAAATGATCCTTAAACAAATAGTCACTTTCTATGAAATTCTTTACAGCAATCCGTTCCTCTTTCAGTTCTTTCTGTACCCCACTGACAAATATCTTATATTTCATACTCAACCCCTTGAGATTTTTTTGTTTCTTTCACCCTTGCGTTGGTATTATAGCATTTTGAATAAAGTTTTCAAATGAATTCGCCTCAAAAGTGTGACTGTCACAACTTTCATAAAAGCATTATATTTTCAGGTATTTCTCTAAAGTGTGACTGTCACACTTTTCCTAATTGGTTTATCAGAATTGCCCTATCAGCAGCTAGCCCTCTATTAATAAGAAGGTCGGCTTGAGCTTCAAAAGTAAGCGGCGGTTTATTATATTCCATTTATTTCACCCCTTAAAAAGCAGAAACCCACCGAATTTCGCATGCTTTTCAGCAGAGGCGCGGTAGGTATGCTAAGGTAAGTATATATTATACTTTCCGTAATGTCAAGACCACTTTTCAAATAGATTATCCTAAAAATAGCTATAATTTTCCTCCTCAATAGTAATTGTAAATACAGTCTGCAAATTTTCATATTTTGTTTCATCTTTCACCCCCAATCCCCTTGAGATTTTTCAATAGTGCGGACACTGACCGCACTATTACTTTAAGTCATTATCTCACCCTGCCAGCACTTCTTCTATTTTAAGAACAAAGTCTTTTGCGTCCTCTATTATCCATTCGGCATCATCATTGGTAACAATTTCAACTCCATATTGCTCTATAACTCTATTTTCCTGGGCTTTGTCCAAAAATTCAGCATATTTTTGTTCAAGCTGTTTGGCGCGTTTAATATAGACGATATATTTTGGGTCAACATGACCCCGCTTGACGTAGAATTCTTTAAATGCCGCTATGGCGCAGTAATGCGCTGTTGCTCTGATGCCTATTTTGTAGAGCGCCGCAAGAACCGCATGATACATTGCATAATATCCGCAGATAACAGACCAATCAAACAACTCATTATCCTTCATCAACTTCATTGCTCTCAGGTTTCCATGAGCTTTATCAATATGCTGCCTTGCGCTTTTTACGTCTTCAGGTATACGATGAAGATTTGCCCTCCCGGTCTTTGGATGAAAACACCCCTGCAATATCTTTTCGAGATTTTCAGACATATCACTCCCCTTTGCCATGAAATGTTCATGGCAGAAAATCGACAATCGAAATTAGAAAATAAATAAATATTCGTTAGATTCTCAAAAACAGTGCCCTGCCCCCAAGCACTGTTCATTTCACCCTTTTAAAAAGAATTAGCAATCAGTTATCAGCTATTAGTTATTATTCTTAACCATTTGCCAAAAAATGAAATCGTTGTACAAGACTATACGGTCTTTCCAGATATTCCGGTAAAACTCAGTCTGTTCTTTAAAACCTTCCGCAAACTTATCCATAGTAGTACTTATCGGTCTTATCTCCAGGAGAGGACTCACATCAATTTTAGCTTTATTCAATATGTTAACGATATCATTATCGTTTTCAGAAACAACCGCAAGTATATCTATGTCGCTCCCCTTTTTCCACTCACCTCTTGCTACGGAACCAAAAAGAATAACAAGTTGTATTCTGCTGCCGGAAAGCTCCACTATAGAATCGGTATATTTTTTTAACAGTCGCGCAATGTTTTTATTCTTTTCAAAAAAACCCTTCCGTCTTTCCATCTCCAGGAGTTCAAATACCTTTTGCATCTCCTCATTTTCAAGCTCCGGCCTGAAAAATGTCGAGTTTGCAACCTCCCGCTTTACAAACATCCCGTTTTTCACCAGCAGCCGCATCGTGTTATCAACATTAGTAAGCGATGCCTTAGCCAACCGTGATATCTCTCTAAGATGAATCTCCGTAAAAGAATCCCGTAAAAACACCTTTAATATGTTCTTTCTTCCTTCAGGAATCAGCATACTCCTCCAGTGTTCTATCTTTTGGTACAGTTGTACTACATTATAGTACACTTTAGAGTTTCTGTCAAGAGCAGTTTTTTTACCCCCAAAATCCCCTTGAGATTTTTTTACTTCTTTCACCCTTGAAAACATTAAAAGCGAAGCTTGTCCCGAGTGGCTACCTATAATTTTGATATTTAATTTGTCTTCTTCGTTTTCAATCTATTTATTTCCCTGTTTTTTTCTTCTATGTTAATTAAAGAGTCGATCACTAATAAGAACGTAAAAACCATAAACAGCAAGTTAAAAGAAATAACAACAACATTTTTATCTCTCGAAAGTACTTCTATTGAAGCAAAAAGAGTTCCCAAAACCATAAACAACAGTCTAACTTCTCCGGTCCTGCATTTTCTGATTGATTTCTCTCCCCATCGTGCGGCTGAAACCCTTTTTCTGACACCAAGGTACGATGACCACATTAACATCAGATAAAACAATGTAAGGCTTGACGCGTTATATAGATCACTTGTAATTGGTCTTGAAGAAGGCGAATCAAAAATCATTAACATAGGCATTACCAACAAAAATATACAACTAAAATAGTAAATACTCCGGTTCTGCTCTGAATAATACCATTCAACATATTTCCCGGGATTTTGTTTATATTTCCGGTATTCCGTAAATAAGAGAAAGCCGCAGAAAATGAAAACAATCGAAGCTGCATCTGAAATTTTAGAAATCCATGTCCCTGTAAAATAAATATACTTTGAATAATCTATTTGCGGGTAAAGAATCTTCTGAGCATTAACATAACTATACAGCAATGTCCCAAAAAGCACCGCCAGACAACCATGAACAAGCAATATAACCCCTCTCAAATCCTTCTTCTTCTTGATAGAAAGCCAAGCAAAAACCGTACACGCAACCATTATTGCAACAATACTAAGACCCAAATAGTGATTCATCTCGTCCCCCTTATTTATCTCACCCAGACAAATTAAATGCGAGACACCAATAACTGCGGGTACAGACACCGGTGAAGCTCGTTGTCAGTCCCCTTAATGCACATCAAAATCGATGTGCAGTTGTCAGTCCCCTGAAGCTCATTATCAACGCATAAGTTGATTATACAATGCGTAGAATAATAGAGCAATGAAAAAGGGCCGCCGGTTAAGCGACCCTTTCCTTTACTTCTTCTGCTTCTCTTCCTTCTACTTCCCTTACTTCGTTCAACTTCTAGATTTTGCCAAACCTCTAACCATCCAACCATCCAAGCCTCCGATTGGCGGCTACTCGCCAATCATCGGTACAACCTTGTCCTTCGGGTATTCTATTGTGTATTCGTACGTGAGGTCTTTTTTCTCGCCGGGTTTTAGGTCTAGGGTCCATTTGAGGAAGCCCTCTTTTGTTTTTAGGGCGTTGTCGGGGGAGAATTTTACCAGATTTACTTTTATCTCTTCGTTTTGAGAGACGGGGACTCTTTCGGTAAGAGTTAACTTTACCGGTTCTTTTTTGAAGTTTTGGACTGTGATCTTAAACTGGCGGCTGTGTTTTTTGTTTGTGCCAACGAAGAACCAGCCGGTGGAGCTTTCTTTGTTTTGTTCTCTTTTTCTGTCAATGCTTATTCCTTCATCAACACCGAGGTACGCGTCAAACTCTTTATCGGTAGGGATTTCTTTTATGTAGGAGTTGCCTACGTAATTATCATCCAGGAAAATATTCATCTGCCCGGCAAGGAGGG
>MFGS01000157.1:30782-31732 GCA_001778355.1 Candidatus Firestonebacteria bacterium RIFOXYA2_FULL_40_8 | reverse complement strand
TCTTCCCATCTTTTTCCCATAGCGGTCGCCTTTCCTTATAAGATCCGTTTTAATAACATAGACATTACCGTCATCGCAAAAAAACCCCGGGATATCCTGCCGGCGCAAAGAATTATTCCCATACTCCTTATATTTACAAATTAAACCGGTAGCCAAGGAATCACAACCTTTACTAAAGAACTCTTTTATACACGCGTCAATCAAACCGGGATTCCTTAGCGGAGATGTTGCCTGCAATAAAACGACAACATCGCAAGGAATTAATCCCACCGTATGCTTTAAAACATCAAGGGTTGACGCTCGATCCGTAGCCAATCTCAAAGGCCGGCGAATAACTTCAGCCTCAAATTTACGAGAAATTGTTCCGATGCGCGTGTCTTCGGTTGAAACTACATACCGGTCAATTAATTTAGATTTCAGTGCGGCTTCTATTGTCCAGGCAATAAGCGGCTTGCCTGCTATCATTCCAATATTCTTTTGGGGGATGCCTTTGCTACCGCCCCTGGCAGGAGTAATGCCTAATATCATCTTATTCCCACTTTTCCCTTAGAACCATAAAAGCCTCAGCATATTTAAAACCTATTTCAACGCCCCTCTTTTTTGCCAATACCCTAAGCGCTTCTTCTGACCTAGGATGAGGGTAATGTCGTCTTTCCGTTCTATAACACTTATAGGCTTTAATTTTTTTCCCGATAAAACCTGAAATATCTACATAATAATTTGGCATAAAAGCATTCTCTAATAACGGGGGCGAATGGTCGGTTGAAGAAGGCACTTCATACATAAATATTTTCTTGACGAATTCAGATGCCGGCGGCCTTAAAACAACCCTCAAGGCATCAAATACCGCCCTATGATCCTGGTTATTATCCCCCCTAAAAGGAACATAAACAATCTCAGGCTTTATCGCATTTACATGCTTCTCAAGCGCAATAATAATATCCTGAATC